>SHZB01000068.1 GCA_009692485.1 Myxococcales bacterium | reverse complement strand
CGCCCGGTTCCTGGGTGGGTAGCAGACGAAACCGCATCGTGTAGCGAAGGACATCGGGCATGCGGGCGCGGCCGACCACGAGCGTGGTGAGCACGACCTCGCGCATCAGCTCCTCGCTCGTGAAGGTGACGTCCGCGCTCGCGCCGATCGGGAGAACGAGCGAGCATCCCGGCGCGAAATCGATCGTCACGTGCGCGAGCTCGACGCCGGCGACGGTGCCGCGGTAGAGGCCGTCAGCAAGCGACGCCGCCACGGGCACCGGCAAAAACGTGCACCCGACGACGCTGCACGGCGGTGGTACCGAGATGTGCGCGACCGCGGCGCGTGAAGCCGGGGCCGGGGCCGGGGCGCGCGACGAAGCGGGGGGTGCCGACGTCAATGTTTGCGAGACGGCGGCGCGGACCGAGGCCGGCGATGTGGGCATGCGCTGAGTCGTCGAGCCGACCGAGCGGGACGGACCGGCAGCGGGAGACGCGCCGTCGACGGAGCGGTACACACCCGCAGATGGCGCTGGTCCGGCTGAGCGGTACTGACCCGCAGATGGCGCTGACGGCGGCGGACGCTCTGAGCGGTACTGACCCGCAGATGGCGCTGACGGCGGCGGCTTGAAGGTCATCTGGACCAGGGAAATTGCGTGAATCTGCGAGCGGAGGATGCACCGATGGCGTTCATCGACCTCGCGGTCGCGCCACCTTGCCCCTGCTCGTAATGCCGATACGTACCCCAGCCGCAGAAAGAGTCCAGTTTCTTTGATTTGTACTTGCTTCGCAGCGCAACTGTGAAGCACCGGTCACAGTGGCTGCGCGCTCGCAGGTTCACAGCTCGGGCCGATCTCGCGGCGGGTGTTTGCAATTCCGCGGTGATGGGCCCACGTGCGAGCTGGCCGGGGATCTGCACTAGGTCTGTGCATGACCAAACCCCATCGCCCGACCTGGGCTGCATGCACAATCTGGATCGCGGTGGCCGCCGCGCCGCTGGAAGCACAAGCCTTCGAACCACGAATAGCCTTCGGTGCAAGCGCAGCCGCCACCGGTTGGCGCGGTGACGCCGTCGGCTATGGAACAGCGGCAGTCGGCGCTCGTTTCGCAGATTTTGCGGGGACCTACGCGCGTGCCGAGTCCGGCTACGGCGTCGTGGATACGCGCCTCCTGGGACTTCTCAGCATCGGGACGCAGCTCTGGGGGCGCATCGGCTCGCTTCGTCCGTACCTTCGCGCAGGGCTATTGCATCAGCACGAAGAGGCGGTCAGCGTGGCCGCGAAGGGCGGCTGGCGTTCGGCGCTCGGTGTCGGCGAGGGGATTCGGCATCGCGCCGGCGGAGAGCTTGGCGTTGGCGTCGATGTGCCGCTCGAGGTGAGCAAAAGCATGGCCGTGTTTGCGTCCGTCGACCTCTACGCGAAGGCATTTCCCGACGAGCTTGGACCGCGCACCTACGTCGGCGCGGGACTTGGCGTGGGTGCCACGTTCGACCTCGGAGGCGGGACGTGAAGCTCGGCGCATGGACGGTTGCGGCGCTCACCGCTCTGACCGCTACGGCCGGATGCGTGAGCTGGATGGAGCTCGATGACGCGAGCTGTCCGCCCGAGGGCACGGCGCTCGACTACGAGAGCTTCGGCGCGGCGTTCTTCGCGACTTACTGCAACAACTGCCACAGCGCGAAAGCGGACGAGCGGCGCGGTGCTCCGGTCGCGTACGTGTTCGACAGCTACGAGCAGGTGCTGGCGCTCGAGGAGCGGATTTTCCTGAGGGCTGCGGGCGACAACGTCACGATGCCGCCCGGTCCCGACGACCCGCCCGAAGACGCGCGCGACAAGCTCGCCGAGTGGCTGGCCTGCGGCGCCCCGCGCTCGAGTGATGCGAGCGAGCCGTGAAGGAGCGCGCGACGCGGCAAGCGCTGCCCGACGATGGCGAGACGACCAGTGCCGGAGTATGAATCGGCCGCGTGCGTCTGCTCGCCATCAACCAGTTCTACGCGCCGGATCACTCCGCGACGTCGCAGTTGCTGACGGAGCTCTGCGAAGATCTCGTCGCGGCCGGCGATCGTGTGACCGTGATCGCGAGCCGCGGCACCTACCTCGGCGGCACGAAACTACCGGCGCGCGAGACGATTCGCGGCGTCGACGTCGTGCGCGCGGCCGCAACGAGCCTCGGGAAAGCCAGCGTCGCCCACCGACTCGCGGACTACGGAACTTTCGGAACGTCGGCGATGCTCGAGCTCGCGCGGGCGGCGCGTCCCGACCTCATCCTCGCGCTCACGACACCGCCGATGATCGCGAGCGCCGCAGCCATCGTCGCGCGCGCCCGCGGCGTGCCGCTGGTCACGTGGGTGCAGGACCTCTACCCCGAGGTCGCGGTCGCGTTCGGCGTGTTGCGCGCGGGCAGCATCGTGTCGCTCGCGCTCGCTCGGATCGCGCGGCTCACGCAGCGGGCGGCATGTCTCAGCGTCGCTTTGTCCGACGGAATGGCGGCGCGGCTCGCGGCCCAAGGACAAGCGCCGGCGCGAGTCCGCGTCGTGTCGAACTGGTCCGACGGTCAACGCATCTACCCGGTGCCGCAGGAGGCAAACGCGTTTCGCCGAGCGCATGGGCTCGAGGGGCGCTTCGTCGTCGGATACAGCGGAAATTTCGGCCTCGGACACGATCTCGCGAGCCTCATCGACGCCGCCCGCCGTCTCGAAAAATCGCTACCAGAGCTGTTGGTCCTGCTCGTCGGCGATGGTGCGCGGCGCGGCGAAATCGAGCGCTTGGCTCGCGGTCTCGACAACGTCCGCGTGCTCCCCTATCAGCCGCGCGAAAGCCTTCACGAGAGCCTCTCGGCTGCCGATATTCACGTCGCGACGCTTGCAGCCGACCTTGAAGGACTGCTGGTCCCGAGCAAGCTCTACGGAATTCTCGCGGCCGGTCGTCCGCTCATCTACGCCGGTCCAGAGGCGTGCGAAGTGGCGCGCGTCGTGCGTGAACATGATCTCGGCTTCGTCGTCCCGCCTGGCGATGCCGAGGCGCTCGCGCACGCGATCTGCCGTGCCGCGCGCGCTGTCGAGACCACGCGCGAAATGGGAGCTCGCAGCCGCCGCGTCTTCGATCGTCACTTCGACCGACCGCACGCCGTCGCCCGCTTTCGCTCGGTGCTGCGCGAAGCGGTCGCGGGCTGCGCTGCTTGACGACGGGCGCCGGCATCCGCGCTACGATTCGCGCCGTGAATCCCCCACCGGCTTCGGGCAACCGAGGCTAGTGCACCGAGTCCATCGAAACGAGGGGGTCTTCGGCCATGCGTTCGTACGTCGCCGCCTTCGCCATTTCCGCCGCCGTCGCGGCCGTCCTCACGCCGCTCGTCCGCAAGCTCGCCATGCGGCTCGATGCGGTCTCGTCCACGGGCGGTCGTCACGTGCACGCGCGCAAGATCCCGCGGCTCGGCGGCGTCGCGATCGGCATCGCGTTGTTCGCTCCGATCTTGGCGCTCTTCTTCGTCGAGGGGGCCGTCGCTACGCTCTTTCGTGGCCAGGCGATGCACGTGGTTGGCCTCATGCTCGGCGGACTCACGCTGTGCGTGGTGGGTGCGGTCGACGACACCCGCGGCGTGCGCGCTCGCTACAAACTTTGCGCGCAAATCGCGGTGGCCGTGCTCGCGTGGAGCTGCGGCTTTCGCATCGACGCGGTGCGCTTGCCGATCTTCGGCGAGCTATCCATGGGCGTGTTCGGACTGCCGATCACCGTGCTTTGGATCGTGGGCATCACGAACGCCGTGAACCTCATCGACGGGCTCGACGGGCTCGCCGCCGGCGTCGTCTTCTTCGCGGGGGTCACCAATTTCGTCGTCGCCTACACGCTGGACCAGAGCTTCTCTGCGCTCGTGATGGCCTCCTTGCTAGGCGCCGTCCTCGCGTTCCTTTTCTACAACTTCAACCCCGCTCGCATTTTCATGGGCGACTCGGGGAGCTACCTGCTCGGTTACGTGCTCGCGACGACGGCGCTCATCGACGCGGCGCAGAAAGCCTCGACGGCGGTGTCGCTGCTGGTGCCGATCGTCGCGCTCGGCGTGCCGATCTTCGACACCCTCTTCGCCATGGCGCGGCGCATTCTCGAGCGTCGCCCGCTCTTCGCGCCCGATCGCGGCCACCTGCACCACCGCCTGCTCGATCTCGGGATCACGCATCGGCGCGCGGTGCTCATCCTCTACGCGGTCAGCATCGTGCTCACGGTCGCCTCGATCGGGATCTACCTCGGGCGCAGCTGGCAGGTCGGACTGGCTCTCTTGGTGAGCGCGGCCGTCTTGACCGGCCTCGTGCGCTTCGTGAACTACTTCTCGTACTCGATGTTCACGCGCCGACAGCGAACTCGTCTGCGCTCGCGCGATACGGAGCTCATTCGCCGCTCGATTCCGCAACTCGCGGAGCGCTTCGGCCTCGCGCGAACCGAAGCGGCGCTCTTCGCAGAGTTGCTCGTCATCGCCGAAGAGACCGAGCTGGCCGCGTTCGAGCTGAGGCCGTTCACCGAAGGCGAACTGCCGAGGGGCGAGCCCATGCTGCGCTACACTGATCGCCGCTCGGATGCGCGCCGCGTGGTGGCGACGATGACCTACCCCATCGGCAGTGACGCCCTCGCCCGCGCCGAGCTCGAGATCTCGACGGTCAACGATTTTGAGGACGATTTGGCATCGCCGCAGACGGACATCTTGCTGCAGATCGTCGTCGACATGCTCGCGGAGAACCTCGTGCGGCTCGAAAGTGAGCACGCACCGCGGCTAGCCGCTCCAGCGCCATCGAGTCGCCGCGGCGCCAAGCTCCCCGCAAAGACCGACCAAGGCCCGTCCGCCGGCAGCGATCACGGCGTCGCGCACGCTTCGAGCGAGCCATGAATCCACGAGCGGCCGCGGGCGACGGACGAGCGCGGAGCCGGCCATGATCGACGGACGAGCGCGGAGCCGGCCGTGATCGACGGACGAGCGCGGAGCCGGCCATGATCGACGAGGCCCGGCTCCGGCAGGCATGCGACGACCCGCGAGCGTGGCTCGTCGATCCCGGTCACGCGCGGGCCGCTTACCTCGTGCGCCGCCGCGTGCTCGCGGACATCGGAGCCGCGCTCGACCAACGCGGGCTCGCGGCCTTGGTCGTGAAGGGGGCGGCTCTCGCCGAGACTGCCTACCCACATCCGTGGTCGCGGCCGATGAGCGACATCGATCTCGTGGTGCGTCCCGCCGAGCTCGACGCGACCCTCGCTGCCCTCGCCAAGCTCGGCGGCTTGGTGAGTCCAGTCCCGCGTGATCGGCGCTGGTCGTTCGCACAGCTGGGTGAGCGCGCCGTCACCTTTCAGCTCGGGGCGATTCGCTGTCTCGTCGAGGTGCACACGCACATCGATCGAATCGCGCCACGCCCCGTCGATTGGGAGGGCGTTCGATTGCGTTCCGCGCCGATGTCCGGCCTGCCCGAGAGCCTGCTCGCGCCGTCCTTCGAGGACCATGCGCTGATCGTGATCCTTCATGCGGCCCTCAGCGATTTTCAGCACCCGCTCGCGTGGGTCGATCTCGCGCAACTGTGGCGCCAGGGAGTCGACGTGACCAAGTTGGTCAGGCGCGCGCGAGAGTGGCGCCTCGGGCCCGCCTGCCATCGTGCGCTTTCGGAGCTGAATGCCATTCTGATGGCGCCGCAGTTGAACGCGTGCGTCGAGCGCTTCAACGCTGGCGCAATCCGGAGGTGGCTCATCGCCGTCGCATTTCCAGCGCGGCCGCAAGGTGCCCCGCGCGTCCTCGGATTGTCTTGGATCGCGCGCCAAGCGGTGCTTCGCGACGATCCGCTCCGCTGGCTGTGCGGGACCACCCGGTTCGGCGTTGCGCGCCTGGCCGACCGCGTCACGGTGCTCGCGAGCGCCAGCCGAATTGCGGCGTTTGCGAGCGACGGCTAAGAGGCGGCATGGCAATTTCTAGCGAGCAGCGCGTCGCAATCACGCCCGAGGTGCTCTCACGCACGCTCGACGGTGAGGCCATCTTGCTCGATCTCGCGTCCGGCACTTACTTCGGGCTCGACGGCGTTGGGACGCTTCTCTGGGAGCTGTTCGAACAGGGCACGACCGTCGGCGAAGCCACCGCGCGCATCGTGGCCGTGTACGACGTCGACGCGACGACGGCACGCAGCGATCTCGAAGAGCTGTTGAGCGAGCTGACGCGCCGCGGCCTCGTGCGCGTGAGCTGACCTCGTCACGCACCCATCGCACGTACGCGATCGACGAGGGTATCGAGCTGCTCGAACGCATGCGCGAAGCGGAGCCGGTGGATCGCCACGGCCTCGGCGAGTCGCGTCAACAGAAGGAACTCGCGCTCGAGCAGCTGCGCGTCCGTGGGGTCCATGCGGAGCACGCTGCGGGCGAGGGCAGCGACCGCGGCGACTCCGCTCACGGGCTCGAGGACCGGCGAGGCTTGCGTGGGATCGACCTCGAGCAAGAGGATGTGACGAAGTGGCAACGCCTCGTCGGGCAGGTCACGCGCCAAGCGCAGCTTGCCTACGCGCGGCGTCGCGAACGGCAGCGATGACGCGTCGCTGCCTGCGATGATCTCCGCGGAATCTGGCCACAATCGCAATGACGCGTAGCTCGGCATCACGCGCACCTCGCCGTCATCGATGTTCACCGCGAGGCAGTCGTCGCACAGCATCCGGCCGTGACGACTGAGCGCCGCGCACAGCGTAGATTTTCCGCGCCCCGAGTCGCCGACGAAGGCGACGACCCCGACACTGGGAAGCTCGACCGCGCTCGCGTGCAGGCACGGCCGACCGAAGAGCTGCATCGCGCGAGGCAGCACGACGTCGGCAAGCAGCTGCTCGATCACGCTCGCCGCTACTGCCAAGAACGGGCGGATCTGAATCGCGCGCCCATCGACGGCCACGCAAAACTCTGCGTATCCGTGAATAGCCACGCGAAATCCACTCGTCCCGCGCGAGACGGTGAGATACGGCACGCGCTCGCCCGCACCTGGGGCGTAGGTCGTGTAGAACTCGGTCCACTCCGCGGAAGAGCAGGCCGTAACATGCGATACGACGACGCCGTCTTCGTCGGGGGCGTCCTCGTCGCGACGCGCAAAGCTGCTGAACGCGACGTCGCTCGTGAGCGAGATGCCAGCTACCCGATAGCGGAACGTCATGCTTCCTGGCTGCGTCAAGCGCCGTGACCGCGATGGCGAGCAGCTACCCGATCGCGGAATCTCTCTCGCCTGACGTCACGGTTGGAGCGTGCGGCCGCCGTCACTTTGGGTTCCGACCGCACCCAATGTCAGCTCGACGACACTGCCAAGCTCCGCGAGCTGCGGTTTTCGGTAGGGCTTGCGCGCGCTCGCCTTCAGCTCTGCCATGGCGGTTTGTTCAGGCGCAGGATTCGACTGGTGGTTCATGGTGCCTTCCTAGAATTTCCGAAGCCACAGCTCTAGCGCAGCGTGGTTGAGTATACGACACAGATCGGCCCCGCTCGTCGCCTTGGCCGCAGTGGCGGCGAACTCGTGGCGAATCACCCCAAGCGCGGCGAGCCGGCTGTCCACGAAGAGCTCCCGTATTGCCGACCCTGCATGGTGGAGAGCCAGCTCGAGGTAGCTCGCGAATTCAGTCACGGCGGCGCGGCGATAAACAACGGCGGGCAGCAGTGGTCGCAGCGCTCGCCTCAGGACGGGCTTGCTCTTGCGTTGACCGCCCACATGCCGTTGCGCGACCGGCAGCCCGAGCTGCAACTCCACGAGTTCGCGATCGAAGAATGGATGCCGCGGCTCGACGCCATGCGCCGCAGCCACACGATCATAGTCGGCCAGGTTGACTTGACACAACGAGCTCGTGACGCGCGCGACCAGCTCAGCGTTGCCGCTCCAGCCGCTCCCGCTCCCGCTCCCGCTCGAGCCGGTCGTGGCGCGGCGAGCGTGTTCGGCTGCACGAAACCGGCGTACGACGTCGTCGGCTCCCGGGGTGAGCGCCGAATCGCGCGGAGTGCGCCATTGCCGCAAGCGCAGCCGTGCACGCGGCGGAATCGCGATTCGGGCCGCCGCCCGCACGAGCTGAAGCGATGCAGCCACCGAAAACGCGCGCTCCGAATCTCCGCATTCGCGCAGCGCCGCCCGTAGCTCGCCTTGCCGCAGTCGGTCCGTAACTTCGAACCCGGTGCGGTCGAAGCACAGATCGCCCCCGTGCCCGCTGAGGACCACGCGCGCTCCGGCCTCCGACGCGCGGGCATGGGCCGCGCCCGTGAGCATGCCGCCCGGGTGGTAATAGACGTCCCGCTGCCGATCGGCCGATGGGTGCACTCGGCCCGCCTCCGCGTGTACGTCGACCTCCATGAGCGGAGCGCCGCAGTGGTCGGCGACCGCGCGCGCATATGGCCGTTCGTCGCATCCGAGCCCCGCGTAGCTCAAGTGCACGAGCGCCGGCGCCGGTGCACCCATGTCCGTCGCTTGCCGCACCGCCTCGCACGCCACAGCGGAAGAGTCGATTCCGCCCGAGAGGAGCACGGCGCTTCGTTCCTCACGCGGAAGTCGCGTCCGCACGGCGCGCTCAAAGCGCTGAGCGAAGAGCCTCGCGTAGGCTTCGTCGTCAAGCATCGCAAGCGGCCGAACGGCGTCCGGTCGCCAGTAGCGCTCGAGCGTGATCGCACCGGTTCTCACGCGCGCGAAGTGCCCGGACGGAACCGCGAACACGCCTTCATAGAGGGTCGGACCGTTTTCGAAATACCCATTGCTCAAGAACAGCGCGAGCGACTCGAAGCATGGCCGCGGCGTGAACGAGGTGTCGGCGAAGACGGCATGCGGCTCCGAGGCCATCCGCACGAAGCCATTCGCGCGGTGGTAGTAAAGCGGCTTCACGCCAAGCGCATCGCGCGCACCGATGAGCTCCCGGCGCCGCGCGTCCCACAAGACGAAAGCGAACTCGCCGCGGAGCATGTCGGCGCACCCGGCGCCCCAACGCTCGTACGCGCGAACGATCGCCGCGGCCGCCCCTGGCTCACCGCTCGCCGTCCGTGTCGTGTGTCCGTCAGCGATCGCGCCCGCATCGTCGATGTACCCATCCAACACCGCAACGACGGAGCCCTCGCGATTGCTCGCCATGTGGCCCTCGGCGATGGCACACGCTGCACCGAGCCCCAACGTGCATCGCCCTGACTTCGTCGTGACAAAGCGAACCCGAGCGCGCTGCCCCATCGCCTCCAAGAGCCGCGCTGCGACCCGCTCGTTTTCGATCGCCGGGCGAGGCACGTCGGCCTCATCGAGCAGTGCGACGATCGCGCTCATGGCTCACGCCCCACGGTCATGACGGGCTCGTACCCGTCGCGTGCGGCCGCTGCGCTCGCTGTGCCCGCTGCGCTCGCTGTGCCCGTCGGGTTCGCCCCAGTGATCCAAGCGTGCGCCTCGAAGCTGGCATTGGGCCCTCGTCGCACACCGATGACGAAGCGGTCGCGGGTCCCGTCGAGCCGCATGACCGCGTGGGCGACGAGGGCCTGCGCGAGGCAACGGCCGCGCAAGAGCGGATGCAATCGAAACGCCGCCGCGGCCAGGCGCTCGGCGCTCGCCTCGGACAGCTCGCACCCCGTCCCCACCGGGAGTCGCTCGAGCCAGCGCAGCGTGGAACGCAAGCTAACGAGCGCGAGTGAGCACTCGACGGCGGGTGCCAGGAGCCATGCCGCAACACCTGCGCGCCGTTCGCTCGGGCTCGCTCGCAACGCGGCACGAGCACGGGACCAGGCCCGCCGGACGATGGGAAGTGACGCGCCCGCCATGCTCGAATGCCTCGCCCGAATGCTAGCGTCTGTTCGTGGGATTACGCGGAATTTGCGCGCCTTTTGTTCAATCACTACCGTCACGGCCGCGACTCGCGGGCTTCACCACGAGTCAGTAGCGCTCGCCGATGGAACGTTCAGGCCTCTCCAACTTTTGTCGCGTGGCGCCGATCGCCGCGCTCGACGTCGCTGGGCGGCTCGCGGTGCCGATTTCGGTCATCGCCATTGCCGAGGGCAGTGCGCTCGCGGCCGGCGCCGCTGCGTTGTTTGTCAATGTCGGCGCGCTCATCCGCGGTCTGCTCGCCGGGCGTGCCCACCGCTTCGCGCTCGAACAAGTCTACCGCCGCTTGGTCGCCGCCACCCGCGCTCGGGCCATCTCCGAGCTCTGCTCTCGCCCGCTCGCCTCGAGCAGCGCAATGTTGGCTGTCGGCGCCGATCGCGTCGCGCGCGTGGCCACCTCGACCATGCCGCGCCTCGTCGCCGATCTCGCGGGATTTGCGGCACTTGCTGCCGTCGCATGGACGGTGACGGGTGCGGCGTGGGTGTTCGGTGCGGCGGCCGTCGCGGGCGTCCTCGGTGGATTCGTCGCGCTCGTGTTCGTGCGACAACGGCGGACCGAGCGGGCGGCGCACTCCGAGCTCGCCGAGCTTTACGCGGGCCTCGACGCGCTCTTCGAAGGCAGCGCAGATCTTCGTGCACACGGGCGCGAGCAAACTCTCGCCGAGCAGCTCGCCCAGCGCACCAGCACGTACGCTTCGGCCCAGGCGCGCGCCTCTCTCTACAGCACGCTGCTCGGAGTCCTGCCGGTCGGCCTCGCGTTACTTTGCGCGGTGACGCTCGCGAGCACAGCGGAGCTGGCACAGAGCGTCCGTCTCCAGCGGCCTCACGCGATCGTGCTCGCGGCGATCGGTGCGACGGCGCTGCTCCACGCGCTGAGCTTGGTGCGAACGCTCGAAGAGCTCGTACGTTCCGCGCCCCATCGGCGCCAGTACGCCGACTTCGTGGCACACATCGATGCGGCCACGCCGGCTCGCGCAGCCACGCCCGAAGAGCGCGCTTCAGCGGCAACCCGAAGCCCTGCAATCGAGTCGCAAGTTTTTCAGAAAACACCGGAATTAAGCGGAAAATCAGCAATTTTGGAGCGGCCGCCGGGCTGGCTCAAGGACGCCGTGATCGAGCTTGACGGCCTGTCCGTGCAGCACCCGGGCGCTAGCGTCGCAACTCCCGCGGACCTTCGCCTTCGGTGGGCACCGGGCAACGGGCTCGCCCTCCTTGGACCCAACGGTTCGGGCAAGAGCACGGCGGCGCTTGCGCTCCTCGGCCTGGTTCCGAGCGCCCGTGGCCGCGTCCTCATCGACGAGCGGGCCCTCGACGCCGACGCCTTCGCAGCGCTGTGTGAACGCGTGGCGTTCGTGTCGCAGCGACCGTACGTCGCGCCGGGCCGCACGGTCGCGTGGCACTTGCGCATGCTCGCCGGTCATGACCTCAGCGACGCGGAGCTCGACGGTGCGCTCGCGGCCGTGGGCCTCACTTCAACGAGCGATGCTGGCCAGGAGACGACCTTCGCCCAGCGTCTCGCGATGACGCTCTCGGGCGGTGAGCTGAGGCGAGCCCAGCTTGCCCGCATCTTGCTGCCTCACGGTGGGCGCACCCCCGAGCTGATCATCGTGGATGAGCCCGAGGCAGGTCTCGACACCGAGTGGCGCGCGCGCATTCGCGAACTCCTGGCGCAGCAAGCCAAAGTCGCCCGCGTCCTGGTCATCGCCCACGACCCGAGCGTCATCCCCGCTGGGTTCGAGACCGCCGCGTGCCGCCGAGGATTGCCTGGATCAACCGAGCGCCCATGATAGGCTTTCCCATCACGTAACCACGCCGACTGCCGGCCTCGCACCACGCCGCGAGTGGCCGCGCTAGCCACGCAAACCCGTCTTGAAAGAGTGAGCCTGGTGCCCAATATTTCTTGTTTTTCTGACGCCCGCGTCACGCTGCTGCTCCTGGGCACCGTGGCTCTCTCCACTACGCAAGCGTGCGACTCGACGGTCGACACCGAGCCTGCCGCCGCATCGACCACCACGAGCCCGACGACCTCGAGTTCCATGGGCGGAACTGGCGGCACCGGCGCGGGCACCAGCGCTGGCGGCAACCCGAGCGTTGGCGGCAGCGGCGCGGGCGGCAGCACCGGCGGCGGTCCCACGACGAGCAGCACCGGCGGCACGGGCGGCACCGGCGGCTCGCAATGCACGACGATGAACAGCGGCGACGATGTCTGTCCCGGCCCCGTCATCACCATCGACGGCTCGATCGCGACCCAGTGTTTCGTCGGCACGACCGAGGGCAAGAGCGACGACTACTCGAGCATGTATTGCGGGCCCAATCAGAGCAACGGCGCCGAGTCGGTCTACCAGATTGTCGTCGCCGGCACGGGCTCGCTCGTGGTCCAAGTGCGGGCGGCCGCCGGCAGCACGCTCGATCCAACCATGCACGCCCGTGCAAACGGGGAGTGCGACACCGGCACCACCTATTACGGCTGCTGGCCATTCTTCGCGACCCACGAAGAGTTCGCGCTGCACAGTGGGCCGGACACGTTTTACCTGTTCATCGACGGCGCGAACGGAAGCTCGGGCGCGTACGAGCTTGAGATCGCGTTTACGCCACCTGCGTGCGGCGACAAGACGCTGAATCCGGGCGAGATCTGCGACGACGGCAACACCAACAACAACGACGGTTGCAGCGCGACGTGCCAGCTCGAAATCGTGACCGCATTCGACAAGTGTCCGGGCGAGTCGGCCGGAGCGCTGCTCCTGAATCAGCCACTCGTCTTCACCAGCAGCACGACGCCGTACGCGGACAACTACCGCGCGATCGCGGGCGACAAATGCGCGCAGCAACCTCCGGTCGGCGCAAAAGATCGCGTCTACCAGTTCACCGCCGGAGCCAACGGCACGGTCACGGCCGCCGTCGGCTACGACATTCCGAAGCAGACGGACGTTTGCAGCGAGCTTGGGCTCCTCGACCCGGGATGCTGGAGTCGCGTGCTCTATGCATACGGCGCATCTCCGGCCAACCCGAACAGCTGCGAGGACACCATGGCCGGGTTGGGGCCGCAGCTCGCGTGCTCCAATGAGACGATCTTCGGCGTCGAGGAGATTTCCTTCCCGGTGCTCGCCGGCAAGAAGTACTTTGTTGTCATCGACGGCTACTCCTCCGGCTACAAAGCCTATGGACCGTTCAATCTCCACCTGTCACTGACGCCCTGAGAGCGCCGGAGTTGGTCGTCAGCGTGCGGCGAGTTTCGTGCACGCGCGACGCTCCTATTTCGGCGTCACCTCGAGCTGCGTGCGGGTGAGGGCGCGCCGATACCGGAGGTCGAACTCGTCGCCAGCGGCCGCCTGTCGCGACGCGTCCGCGAACCAAACCGTTGCATGCCAGTGGCAGCTCGGCTCGGCGACGCCCGGCTGAATGCTGATCGAAATGCCGCTCGCGACCTCTAGCTCGAACCACGACAGCCACGCGTCGAGTCGCCCACCGGTCGCCACCGCGGTCGCCCGAAGGTCGATCGTCTCGGGCGGATTCGTCAGATCTAGGCACGCGATTTTCACGGCACGGGTCACCGGACGGCTGCGCTCGAACGCCTCGCCCGGAGGCAAATACAGCCGATACCCAGACCCGGGCGCGAGCTCTTCGAAGGGCGCAAAGTCCGTCGCGTACCACTCTCGCCAGCGTGCGGTCGCCGCCGGAAATACGCGGTGTTCACGCAGCAGCGCGAGGTCGAGCTCGACCCCCTGCATGTACACCGACAGCCCGCTCGGGATCACGCGACCGCCCGGCTTGACGAAGCGCCGCACCGCGTCCCTCGTGTACTCGAGCGCGCGCTCGCCCAGCGGATCGTGCCCAATCAACTCGCTCACCATCACGTCCGCCAGCTCCGGGAGCACGACCTCGGTCGACTTGCCACGCACCACACGAATGCGGTCTCCGACGCCGTTTTGCTCGAACACGCGCATGGCCGTCTCCGCGATTCCGGTCTCTTCGATCGCGTAGACGATGCGAGCCCCAGCCCGCGCTGCGGCGACCGCGAGCACTCCATTTCCAGTGCCGACATCGACGACGACGTCCCCCTCGCGCACCGTCCGCGCCAACGCTCGGAGGTACGCCTCCGTGCGCGCGCGATCGTCGAGCATCGCGACGTGAATGCGCGGCGACTCGTAGGTCGAATGCCTCGTCAGCGAGGCAGCGGCATCGCCGCGCTCGCCCGGGATTCGCAGCACTTTCGCCTCCACGCACCGCAGCGCGAGCGCACTTGCCGCGACCCAGTCGACGCGGGCCTGGCTCTGACCGGTCATTCGCCGCAAACCCTCATTCAGCGTCGTCGGTACCCGAAAAGCCGCGAGCAATCCGAGCAAACTCGCGCCGGCTTCGACGACTTCCCGCCCGGCGTCGGCCGTCACGACGCCGTGATCGATCTCGACTCGAAGCGCGTTCGCGACCTCCAGCATCGTCTCGCGCGTGAGCTTCATGCGGGCTCGGACGCATGCGGCGCGTCTCTCGGATCTGCGTGATCCGGGTGCTCGTTGTAGAAGGCATCGAGGCTCTCGGTCGTGATCTCCACGACGACCTCACCCTCGCGCTCGACGGTGGCCTGGCAGCCAAGCCGGCTCGAGAGCCTCACATCGAAGGCCTTGTCGAGAATGTCGTCCTCCCCTTCTTCGGCCTCACTGAGCAGCCCTCGCCCCTCGCGCACATAAACGTGGCAGGTCGAGCACGCGCACACGCCGCCGCAGGCCGAGCCCTCGGGCGCGTCCACCCCGCGCGCAGCCTCGAGCAAATTCGTTCCGAGCGGCACCACGGCCTCCCAGCTCTTACCCATCGCGAGAAAGCGAACCTTTGCCATAGCGTGCACTCAGTCTGTCCTCTTAGCGTCGCTCACTCCGACTGCGCAAACGGCTCGCCCGTCCTTCGAGCGTCGCTCATGCCTACTCCGCGAGCGTCTCGGCTCTCCGTCGAGCGTCGCTCATTCCGACATGGCCTGCAATCTGCCCATCCCATTTGCCCAACGCATTTGCCCAACCCATCTGCCCATCGCATCTGCCCATCACATCTGCCAATCCGCTCTGCCCATCTCGGGATAGTGCCTCAATCGGATTTGTGGCCGCGGTGCTCCGCGACGTGGGCATCGACCCCGCGTGCGTGCGCGACGCTCTCACCCACGTCATCGACGCGCTTGCCGGTGATCGCGGCCTGAATGGCGCGGTCCATGCGACGGCCGGCCCACGCCTTGGTCGCCTCGTCGAGAATTTCGATCCGCGCCTGAATCATGCGGCTATTTACGCCATTCAGCACCGCGCGCACGCCCGCAACCGCGTCGCTGATCTGCTCGCGTTCGCCCGGCTCGAACGCGCCCGCGTCCTCTCTCGCCAGCGCGGCGACGGTCGCCATGACGATGCGCTCCGCCTCCACGCGGCGCTCGGCGAGCTGGCGTTTTTCGAAATCACTCTCGCCGTGATCGAGCGCGTCGATGAGCATCTGCTCGACCTCCTCGTCGGTGAGCCCGTAGCTCGGCGTGACGGTGACGTCTTGTTCGATTCCGGTCAGGATCTCTTTCGCCGTGACCGTGAGCAGCCCGTCGGCATCGACACGAAAGCTCACCTCGAGTCGCGCCATGCCCGCGGGCATCGGCGGGACTCCCTTCAGCGTGAAGCGCGCCAGTCGCCGGCAGTCCGCCGCCAGCTCGCGCTCGCCCTGCACCACCGTTAGCTCGAAGCCCGTCTGGTTGTCCGCGTAGGTCGTGAACACCTGGCGCGCGCCCGCCGGGATGCTCGTATTCCGCGGCAAAAGCTTCTCGGCCACTCCGCCCATCGTCTCGATGCCGAGCGACAATGGCAACACATCGAGGAGCAGCACGTCCTCGCGTCGCTCATCTCCGCCCGCGAGAATATCCGCCTGAATTGCGGCTCCGTACGCCACCACGAGGTCCGGATCGATGTCCCCCAGCGGCGCCTTGCCGAACAGCTCTTCGACGAAGCGCCGCACGTACGGAACGCGCGTCGAGCCGCCGACGAGAATGACTCCGTCGAGCTGTTCCCTCGCAACTCCGGCGTCCCGCAGCGCCCGCCGACACGCGACTCCGGTCCTCGCCACCAGCGGTGCGATCAGCGCATCGAACTCCGCGCGGGTCACGGTTACGTTCGCCTCGCCGCCGCCGCGCTTCGGCAAGGTCAGCACCACCGACTCGCGCTCGGTCAGCGCATGCTTCGCTTGGCGCGCCGCATCGAGGGCGAGTCGCACCACCTCACGCCCTCCCGTCGAGCTGCGGTCCACCTCGAGGACATCCATCGCCGCGAGCAGCCGCTCCGCAAGCGCGCGGTCCATGTCATCGCCGCCGAGTGCGCTGTCACCGCCGGTCGACTTCACTTGAAAGACGCCGTCATCGAGCCGCAGAACCGTGACATCGAAGGTCCCACCTCCCAGGTCATACACGGCAAAAAGGCCCGTTTTTCGGTGCTCGAGGCCATAGGCGAGCGCCGCCGCGGTCGGCTCGTTCAAGAGCCGCAGCACGTCGAGGCCCGCCAGCCGTCCAGCGTCGCGGGTCGCCTGCCGCTGGGCGTCATCGAAGTACGCCGGCACCGTGATCACCGCACCACCGACGCTCCCGAGCTCGTCCTCGGCGAGCTGCCGCAAGGACGCGAGGATCGCCGCGCTCACCTCTACGGGCGTGACGGTGCGTCCGTTTCCGACCACAAACCGCACCGAGCGCGCCTCGTCCTCGTTGGCTGGCTCGGCGAAGCGATACGTACCGAGCCGTCGCGTCTCCTGGTCGTGGGCCCCGCGTCCCACGAAGCGTTTCACACTCACGATCGTGTCGCTCGGATGTGCCGCTGCCATCCGCAGCGCCGCCGTCCCGACGATGACCTGGCCGCGCTCATCGTAGAAGACAGCGGACGGCACGAGCGCCTCGAGATCGCAGTTCGTCATCGCCACGGGTCGGCCATCACGCATGCGCGCGACGATCGAGTTGGTGGTCCCGAGGTCGATGCCGATGGGGCGCGGCGCTGCGGCGGGGTCGAAGATTTCGAGAAGTGACATGGTGGCTACAGCGAGCTCGCGTTGTGGTCAGTTCAGTTCAGTTCAGCGCAGCTCAGTTGAGTTCAGTTGAGTTCAGTTCAGCTCGGTTGGGCACAGCTCAGTTCAACTCCGTTCAACTCAGCTCCGCTCAGTTCGACGAATCGTCCATTCAGCTCTCGCGGTCCTCGAGCATGGCGTCCGCGTCCGCTAGAAACCGTCGCACATAGCGCAACGCGCCAAGCTCTGGCAAGACGGCAGTCAGGGCCACCGCGTCACGAGGGGTCACCGCAAACGCGCGCGAGATGCTCCCGACAAGCTCACGCTCGCGCAGCTTCATCGACGCCGCGAATCTCTCGATCGCCAAGAAATCGCGCAGTTTGTTTGCATCCGAGAGCTCCTCGCGTGCCTCCATCATTGCCATCAATAGCTCGGGCGACGGCTTCGGCTCGCGGCCCTCGCCCACCGGCACGCCCGCCCGGATGAGCAGGCATTCGGCCCGAAGGATCGGATCGCGCAGCGTGCGCCACGCCTGATTGACCTCGATGGCGCGACCGAGCGCGAGCCGCCGCTCCGAGGCCGAGCTCTTCACATACCGGTCGGGATGCAACACGCCCGACAGCGTGCGATGCCGCTCTTCCGCGTGTGCGAGGTCGAGGTCGAAGCATGGCTCGAGCCCCAGGCTGTCGAAGGCGTCAGTCATACCAGGGTAGGAATCGAGGCAAGCCATCGAGGCAAGCGATCGAGGCACGCCATCGAGGCACGCCATCGAGGCAAGCCATCGAGGCAAGCCATCGAGGCAGGTCGGAAGTGTGGGCTCGGCATGGAGGCCGCTGGGGCTTGGCGATCAGGAGCGCACGAGGCTCAAATCGAAAACGATTCTTTGCACCCGCATGCCTGCTTGGATTGCGGGTTCACGAACTTGAAGCCCTGCCATTTCAGCGTCTTCTCCCAGTCGAGCGTCGAGCCAGCGAGGTAGACGATGCTCTTCTTGTCGCAGTAGACCTTGACCGGCCCCGGCGGATCCACGTCCCCCGGCCGCGGCTCGACCGGCACGCGAAACACGAAATCGCGCCCCTCGCGCGCTGGCGTGTCGGCAAACTCGAGCACGTAGCTGAAGCCGGAGCACCCGCCGCCGCGCACGCCTACGCGCAGCGCAGACTCGGGCGTCCCGCGCTTCTGAAGGCCCTCATAAATTTTGCGCGCAGCGGCCGGCGCCACGAAGAGCTCGAGTCTCGTGGTCGCGGGCGCCGTTGCCGTCGCCGAGGAGGCCGCTGTCGCATCCATGGTCACGCCTGCTTTGCAAGCTCGCGGCGCGCTGCCTGCTTGGCGCGAAAGTCCGCGACCGCGCTCTTGATCGCATCCTCGGCGAGCACCGAGCAATGGATCTTCACCGGCGGCAGATTGAGCTCTTCGACGATCTGGGTGTTCTTGATAAGAGCCGCCTCATCGAGCGATTTGCCCTTGATCCACTCGGTGGCAAGTGAACTCGCTGCTATAGCGCTACCGCAGTTGTGACTCATTGCCCGCTGGACGAAGAAAATATTCGCTCCCTCTTCTAACGAAAGATCATAGACAATCACTTCATCTCCATCATGCTCAAGTCCCCTAAGTTGTCTCATGTCGGAACCTAACAACTTGACAGATGTCACTGGAATGCCATTATGAATGAACCGCTGAACGTTGTGTAGACAATGCTCAAGCTCTTTAACGTCGATAAACATCACATCAAACCCTTTGGATGCGTAAGCCTGTTTTTTCTTTATCATCCAATCGGGAGTTGAACGATTCTCCATGTGAGCAGGCATTCGATCGGTGTAGACCTCAAGCAATTTGCGTTGACCATTCACCTTGAAGTCTGGATTTAATCGCTCACCCGTAAGTGTGTTGACCCAAAAATTACCATTGCCGACATATCGTACATCAACCCCCGATCGTTCAAATAAGTCAATAAACTGATGTTCCAATTGAGTCGGACGAGTGTTCATAGCGTCGGCCATGCCTGCCTCCCAATTTTTCACATACACTTCATTCTGCCATATCGCTTTGGATGCTAATGAAGAATTGTGTTTTGATGCCGCACTCTTCTTAAAACCCTTGCTGTTTTGTGGAAATTTCGCCCTGTCAAACGTCGCGTTGAGTCCCTTCATTCGTTCGCTAGCACGTTGGCGGAAACTTAATTGTTGTCGTACATTGTTGATAGTTCGTAGTTCGCCCTCAG
>SHZB01000067.1 GCA_009692485.1 Myxococcales bacterium | reverse complement strand
GGTGCGGTCTTTCTTCTTGATGGCCTCGGGCGCCGTCGTGAAGCTCACCTGCGGCCGCTTGGTGACGTTCGCCTGGAATTTTCCGCCTGGACACTCGGCGACGGTTTTTTTTGCCTCCGACGACATGCACTCGGTGGCGTGCGACGGCGTGACGAGCAAGCCCGCGGAGAGCGCGGCGACGGCAGCAAGGAACCCAACTCGGAATTGACCCATGTTCGCTCTATTCTTTTCCATCGTGGCTTCCGCTCTGTGAGCCCCGCGTAAAAAACAACACACAGCTCGCGCCCGCGGGGCAGTCGAGCAAAGTTACGCCCGAGCACCGCGTCTCCCCGACGCAATTACGGCCACGTCGCGCCGCGCCAAAAACTTCTCGCCCGCACCCTTCGTGCATCGCGCGGCTATTTTCCGCTGCCGCACTGGGACTGCACGACCTGGCGATAGAAGCCGAGCTCGTCGCGCCAGTACTCGTCCCGGTACGGCCAGATCACGTGCTCTTCGTCGGGGCTGACGCGCCCGAACTCGTAGGCGTCCTCCTGCGACCACTTGCCCGCCTCGATCTGCTCATCGAGCTTCTTCCGCTGCGCGTTCGTGATGTCGACGATGATTTTCTGCGCGCTGCGGAGGTGCTCTTCGAGCTCGGTGAGGTTGCGGCGATAGCGTCTGCGCGCGAGCTCGCCGGCCTTGCGCATGGCGTCGGTCTTCGCGATCTTGACGTTGTCCTCGACGTCCGCGCCGACCGGGCTGTTTTGAAACCCCTTGTTCGCGCTCGCGAAGCGTTCGAGCTCTTGATCGAGGACGGACACGTACTCGATGTTGCGGAGCAGCTCGCGGTCGCTGAGCGCATTCTTGACGATCGGCTCGACGGCCGGCGACAGGTTCGCCTTGCCATCGCGGACGGCGATCAGAAAGTCGAAAAACTTCTGCTCGCTGCCCTCACCCTCGAAGCGCTTCAAGATCGCCGACAGCTCTTTTTGAATGGGCACGAAGCGAGCATCGAAGCGCGCCACGATCGACGTCGCATCGTCGTATTGGCAAGTCATGAAGTAGATGACGGCGCGAAGGATCTCCGCCTCGGGGAAAAACGAGTTCGGGAAATACGGCGACTGAATCGTATGAATGTTGCCTAGCGCGCGAGGAAAATCGCTCGCCATGAAGTACGCCCACGACTGTTCGAAGAGCGCGTCGAGCCAGTACTCGCTGCCGACGTCCACCTGGTTCCAGTACTGAACCGCGTAGCCGATCTTTTTGCCGTCGATCTTCGGCACGTTGTTCTGGTCGAGCCTCGTCGACGCGGAGTAGAGCGTGCGCGCGATCGAAAGGTTTGCGAGATCTCGCATCCGCGCCTCGTCCTCGACGCCTTCAACGCCCTCGTCGAGGGCCTCGATGATGCGCTGAAACGCTCGCACCGCCGGCGCGCTCTTCGTGAGCTGAACGTACGAAATCCCCATGAAAAACTGCGATTTTACGAAGTAGGGGCTTCCCTTCTTGACGCTGGAAAAAAGATCGATCGCCTGCTGAAACTCGCGCTGCCGATACATCGAGCGACCGAGCAGATAGTTGAGCTGGAAGAAGAGGTCGCGCTGCTGATCGTTGTTGAACCGCGCCACCTGGTCCTTCGAATACTTGCCGACCGCGCCGATGATGTCCGCCGGCTCTGGCAGCTGGGTCGCGAGCTTGGCGAGCCAGAGCAGCGTCTCCTTGAACTTGAGGTGGTTCGGGTTGTCCGCCACGCGCCGAAAAATGTCGTAGCTCGCCTGAAAAAACTTGAGGCGATAGAGCGCGATCGCGAGGTGATAATGCGCAATCTGCCGATTGCCGGCGTCATCGTTCGACTCGCCATCGACGACCTGCTTGAGCATCATGGCGGCCTCGCCCCAGCGCTCTTGATCGAAGAGCCGCTTGGCTTGCGCCGCCGCCTCGGTCATTTCGCCCGCGGTCACGGGGCCCTCGTCGTCGCCTCTCGACTTGCCATCGTCGCCATCGGCATCGAGATCGATCGTCCTCTTGCCGGATTTCGCAGGCTCAGTCACGCCGGCTTTGGCGCCCTTTTTCCCACGCTTTCCCTGCGCCTCAGCGGCACTGACGCCGAGCGACAGGGACAACGCGATGAGCAACCAGCGGTACGATTTCGCCATGCCTCAAATCCTTCGCAATTTGCCGAAACGGCCAGAAAATCCGGCCTCGGGCGGGTGATGCTAGCGAGGCGGTGCGACGCTTGTCAACGGGCGTATCGCGGGAGCTTCGCGGGAGCGTATCGCCGGAGCGTAGAGCGGGACCGGGCAGCCGATGGAAATGCGTGGCGCAGAGCAAGTTGCCGAGCAAGTCGTTGACGCTCTCCACATGCATCGACTAGCTTGCCCTTCCACAATTCGGGGTGTTCCTCGCGGCGACGAATCGCACTGGAGCGGGCTCCCGAGGGTGTAGGAAATGGGCTTTGAATGTCGCGTAAGAATTGGCTCGGGAGCGCGGTCATGAATGGTTTTGATGTTGCGCGGAGTGCGCTATTTCATTCTGCGCGGAGTGCGCTATTTCATTCTGCGCGGAGTGCGCTATTTCATTCTGCGCGGAGTGCGCTGCGGGTCGCCATCGTCGCGGGCGGATTTGCTTCCCTCGTGCTCGTCGGTTGCCCCAGCGGCGGCGTTGGTGATCCGTGCACGCCCGAGGACGAGTACCGGGAGAATTTCTCCGGGTTTTCCCTCGAGGAAGAAAACATCGAGTCGCGCTCGTTTCAGTGCGACACGCGCATCTGTCTCGTCAACCACTTCCAGGGACGCGTGAGCTGCGCGAAGGGCCAAAAAGAGCCCACCGTTTGCAACACGGCCGACGGCGCGTGCGATGGCGCGGCCGGCGAGGTCTGCAAGGACGCCGGCGTCATCTTCAATGACTGCGACCCGAAGCCGTGCGGAAGCCCGGGTGCCAGCCCTGCCAACTGCAACGACGAGATGGGCAGAAACCCCGCGTGCAAGAACGAGCTGTGCGACAAAGACGGCCGCTACTGCCGCTGTAACCCGTCGAACCCGCAGTGCCCCGACCGTTACGTATGCGACGCGGTGTCGGCGCTCTGCAAGGTAAAGGTGTGCACGCTGCCGCTCAGCCACGCGGACAAGAACACGCGCTGCTACGTGCCGGGCACCGACATTCCGATCGCTGTCGAGGTCTGCGGTCAATGCGACCAGAACTCCGGGCGCGACGGCCCCGACGCCGTCTACTGTTCGTGCCGCTGCGGAGCGCCCAGCGATGGCTCGAGCGACGCCGACAAGAACTTCAATTTCTGCACCTGTGAAGAGGGATACACCTGCGAAGAAATCCGGCCCAACGTCGGGCTCGGCGACGCTGTCGTTG
This sequence comes from Myxococcales bacterium, assembly GCA_009692485.1. Lineage (GTDB taxonomy): Bacteria > Myxococcota_A > Polyangia > Polyangiales > Polyangiaceae > SYFR01. The sequence goes on along the minus strand of SHZB01000067.1, from coordinate 15,719 downwards.
CAGGCAAATATTGCGTGAAGCAGGGAACGAAGTTCGACAAGGACACGGTGAATTGCGGCACCGTCGATGGGCACGTCGGCGAGAGCTGCGAAGGCTCTCCGAAGTGAACGCTGCGCGTCCGGCCGAAGTGAACGCTGCGCGTCCGGCCGGAGTGCGCCGGTAGGGCTCGGCGCTTGCCCCTTCCGCTGCGCGCTGTTCGCGGTCGAGCCGCGGAGGATGCGGCCGAGAGCTATGTGCGCGGCATCGGGCTCGAGGTCGTGGCGCGTAACCGCCGCATCGGTCGGCTCGAGATCGACTTGATCGCGCGCGACGGAGCGGTCGTGGTCTTGCTCGAAGTGCGGACGCGTGGCAAGGGCGCGTGGGTCGCCGCACTCGCCAGCGTGGATGAGCGCAAGCAGGCGCGGCTGCGAAGAGCGGGTGCGGTGTTTTGGCTGAAAGAGGCGTCGCAGTGGCCTGGCATCGAGCGGCTACGATTCGACGTTGCCTCGGTCGATCTCGATGCCGAGGGTGGGCCCTTGGTGGAGTACATTCGCGCGGCCTTCACATGAGGCTCGCACTCGCAAGCGCAGGTCGAGCGCATCCTGGGGTCATGGCGCTCGCGGCGCTCATCGGCGCGCTGTCGGTGACGGCAGCCTCCTCGGCACTCGACGTGCGGGTGCGCGGCGGGACCAAGATCACGGCCGTCGCGAAGTTTCTTGCGGACGCGCGCACGCTCGAAATTCGCGCGAAGCTCGTTGACGAAGACGGCAAGCCGATCGAACGCGCGTGGACCGAGCTGCGCGCAAGCTTCGAGTTGGCGCTGCGCGATGTCGGCGGGTGCCCATCGCCACGCATTTCGGTGGCTCCGCTCGCGGGAGGCGTGCGCGCGCAGACCGCGGCTCGCGGAGAGCTGTGCCTGCGGCTCGCAGGGCTCGCGGCGAAGGGAACGATCACGCTGCTCTACCCGGGTGACGCGTACCATGCGCACGCCGAGCAGAAGCTCGCCTTCGATCGCGACGAACCGCTCCGCGTGGCGACGGCGCTCTCCTTCGAGCCGGCCCCCACCGAGCTCGATCTCGACGTGCCCAAGAGCATCATCGGCGCGCGGATCGCGACCGACAGCCGGGAAACTGAGACGCGAGCGGGCCTCGAAATCCGCCTGCTCGATGAGAGCGCGCGCGTGCTCGGAGTCGCGCAGACCAGCGCCGACGGAAGCGTCCGATTCGAAATCCCGAGCGAGCTGCTAGGTGCTCCGGGCCTCGGACGCATGCGCGCAGAGTTCGCCGGAAACGGTGCGCTCGCGCCCTCGAACGACGACGAGGAGGTCACGCGGTTTCGTACCGTACGCCTCGCGCTCGAGCGTCACCCGGACGCCGTTGAACGCGGTGGAACCGTGGAGTTCGCGGTGCTCGCGAGCGCGCTCCGGAGCCATGCGGACGGAGCCGTTGAGATCATCCGGCTAGGGGCGAGTGTCGTGTCCGCGCCCATTCGCGATGGGCGGGCGGTGCTCGAGGCTTACGTCGATCCAAGCGTTGTGGACGAGGCATCGTTCAAGCTTCGCTACCTGCCTGCATCGCCGTACTTTCGCGCCGGCGAGCCACTTGAGGTCCGTGTGCCGGTGAGGCCACCGAGCAGCGCGTTGCGTGGCGCGCTCGGAGTCCTCGTAGGGCTCGCGGCGGCTTGGGTGCTCTGGGGTTGGAAGCGAAGTAAAGATCGCCCTGCCCCCACCGCGCCGCAAGCGCGCCCACTCGCGCCTGGCGTGCACGTGATCGACGAAGCCGCCGCGATCGGTCGCTTTCACGGCGTCGTCCTCGATGCCCATGAAGGCGTACCGCTTGCCAAAGTCGAGCTCATCGTGCACAGCCCGACGCTCACCGGTGACGGCACCATCCTCCGCACAACGAGCTCCGAGAATGGATCTTTTTCCTTCGAACTCGGCGAGCGCGCGGATGCCGTACGTCTCGAGACGCACGCGGCGCACCACCGCTCGGTTACGAAGAGCTTGCCGAGCGGAGGTCGTCTCGTCATCGCGCTCGCGACGCGGCGACGCGCCCTGCTCGAGCGAATGGTGGAGTGGGCCCGCCGCGCAGGCGCGCCCTTCGAGCGAATCCGCGAGCCGACTCCCGAACAAGTGATGCTCGCCGCAAGCACACGCGATGACGTGCGCGAGTGGGCATCCGAGCTCGAGCACGCGGCGTACGGGCCGGAAGCGATCGATGCCACGACCGAATCGCGCATCGAGCGACATGAGCCGAGCACGAAGAGCGCGTGACGAGCGCACGGAGACCGGGATCCTTGCGTTCGGGTCAAGAACAAAGACGATGCGCGACAAGCCCCGCCGTTGACGGCCCGGGGATCCGAAACTAACTACGCGCTGTGCCCACGATCGCCATCGTTGTCGTCGTCATTGCGCTGTTCCTCGGCGGGCTCGTGTTCTTGCTCTCGCGCAAGAAAGCGCCATTGCCGACGCTCCCCGACGACGGCACCGCCGACGAGCTCCCCCCCGCGCGTCCCAAGTCCCAGCCGCCGCGGGCCGCAGCCTCGGTGCGCAAACCCAAGGCCACAAGCCCGCACAAAGAGGACTCACGGCGAATCGCTGAAGATGTTCGCGACGAACAGCGCCCAAGCGAGAAGCAGCCGAAGGGTAAGAGCCCGGGAAAAGCAACCGCGAAGCAACAGAGCCAGCAGCGCGATGCCGCCACACCGGGTGCGGCGTCAGACCTGCACTCACCATCGGTGGGCGTGGATACCGGAGCGGAGCGCGTCGTTCCGGTCGCGGCTGAGCGATCCGCGAAGGTTTCAACAGACCGAGAGCGAGCGGAAGAGGAGCATGCCGACGAAGAGCGAGCGGAAGAGGAGCATGCCGACGAAGAGCGAGCGGAAGAGGAGTTCCCCGACTCGACCATCCCGATCAGCGTCGAGGTGGACTCTGCGCCGATGGCGCCGCCGCGCAGGCACACGCGCGATGTCGCCGGCCTGCGCCAGGGACTCTCGAAGATGCGCGGCGCCGGCGGTTTCTTTGGTCGCCTCAAGGAGCTCTTTGTCGGAAAAGCGGAGCTCGCTCCAAACATCATCGAGCAGCTTGAAGAGGTGCTGTTGACGAGCGACGTCGGCGTGAAGACGACCGCGTTGCTGCTCGAAGACGTGCGGCTCGCCTTGAAGAAGAAGGACCTCGCGAGCTCGGAGCGTGTTTGGGAAAGGCTTCGTGAACGCGCAACAGAGTTGCTCGAGGTATCAGGCGGCGGCCCCTTGCGTGCGCGTGCGCGACCCACCGTTGTGCTCATCGTCGGCGTCAACGGCACGGGCAAGACCACGACGATCGGCAAGCTCGCGACGAAGCTCACGGAGCAAGGCAAGACGGTGCTGCTCGTCGCCGGCGACACGTTCCGCGCGGCAGCCGTTCAGCAGCTTCAGGCATGGGGAAAGCGCGTCGGATGCGCGGTGCACGCGGGCGCCGATGGGGCCGATCCTGCCAGTGTCACGTTCGAGGCGATCGCGCGCGCGATGCGCGAGAAGCCGGACTTCGTGTTGATCGACACTGCGGGGCGACTCCACACGAAATCAAACCTGATGGATGAACTCCGCAAGATCGAGAGAACCGCTGCCAAAGGGATGCCGGGTGCGCCGCACGAGACGCTGCTCGTGGTCGATGGCACGACGGGTCAGAACGCGCTTCAGCAGGTGGCCGAGTTTGGCGCCGCCTTGCCGCTTACGGGGCTCGTGCTCACCAAGCTCGACGGGACGGCAAAGGGTGGCTGCGTGTTGGCGATAGCGTCCGAGCACAACGTCCCGGTGCGTTACATCGGGCTGGGCGAACGAGCGCAGGATCTTCGAGAGTTCGATGCGGGCGAATTCGTCGAAGCGCTCCTCGGCCACGGTGACGATTCCGCGCGCGCGGCGTGACCACGCTGCACGCTCGACCGGGCGTTACGCGCGGCGTGACCACGCTGCACGCTCGACCGGGCGTTAATGGTTGCGGTCAAAAACTCGGCGATCTATAGTGCGGCGTCTTTTCGCGACAAGCCGATTTATTTAATAAGATTCAATACTTAGGCTGTCGCTCCGGAGCAATTAGGGATGGCGAAGAACCAAGCTGCCGTGGGGCTTTTGTTCTCGGTAGCGCTGACATTGGTGCCAGTCGTGGCGCTCGCGCAGGCGGGCGTTGGCGAGTCGACCAAAGCCGCAGACGAAAAACCCGCGGCATCGGCCAGCTCGAAGGATGAGCCACCTGCTGGAGATACCGGCACGGACGCGGTCGCAGCCGCCGGCGATGACGAGGCCGGCAGCCTCGACGAGCTCTGCAAGATCGACCCCGAGAACTGCGTGAAGGTCGATATGAAGGCCGCCGCGGATCGCGAGCTGGCGCAGGACATGTACGCCGTCCAGCAGATCTGGGCGCTTCGCAAGAATCGCGTCGAGATCAATCCGTACGGAAGCATCACGATGAACGACCAGTTCGTCGCGCATCCCGGTCCCGGCATCGGGGTCAACTACTACTTCCTCGACTGGGTGGCGGGCGGCATCAACGGCAACGTGTACCAAGGCCTGAACGCCGAGTCGGACTTCAATTTCCAGACCAGCCGCGCGGCTCGCGTCGGTCAGCCAATCACGGAGTACCAGTGGAACGTGAATGGCAACGTCACGCTCGTGCCGGCCTACGGCAAGGTGGCGGCGCTGTCGAACTTCATCTTCCACTACGACTTCTATTTCGTGGCCGGTGCCGGCGCGATGAGCACGCGCCCGAAGGCGGTGGTCGATCCCGACAACCGAACCTTCGATTGGAGCGTGAAGCCCACGTGGGGGGTCGGCGGCGGAATTCGCATTTTCTTCACGCGCTACCTCGCCGCGATGCTCGAGATCCGCGACTACATGTTCCTCGAAGATCTCGAGAACCCGTCGATCGCGACTGGGATCGATGAGAAGGGGGTCCCGTTGGCCCAAGACCCAAGCACCTGGCTCGCACCAGACAAGAGCTTCACCAACAACGTGCAGGCCCAGTTCGGCCTGTCCCTATTCCTGCCCTTCACGTGGAAATACGAGCTGCCGAAATGACCATGGGTGCTCGGATAAAAACCGCGAATCTCAGCCTTGCTCTCCTGGCCGCTGTTCTCGCCGGTGCGCTCGTCCTCACGGCGGCGCCCGAGGCTCGCGCTCAGGAGATCCAGTTCAGCGGTCCGCTGGCTGGCGCTCCCGCGGTGCGGCGCTTGAGGCTGCATCGCGAAGACCGCTTTGACGTTGCCCCGATCGCGACGTTCACGCTGCTCGACGAGTTTCGCCGCAACATTCTCTTTGGCGCGCGCGCGACTTACCACTTCACCGATTCTTTCGGCGTTGGCCTCTTCGGCACAGGCGGAATTAGTTACAACGCGGGGCTCGCCGACGAGCTGCAAGAGAAGGCCGTCGATGGCCGCAGCTGTGACAACAACCCCAACTCGCTGGCATGCCGGCGCACGGCCGTCAGTCTCTGCCGCGGCGCCAATTGCCTCGAGGAGAAACAACTCGGAAGCATCGTATGGATGCTCGCGCCGCAGGTCACGCTGGTGCCGTTTCGTGGCAAATTCTCCTTCTTCGGCGCGTTTTTCATGGACTCGGACATCAGCTTGTTCGTGGGACCGGCGATCATCGGTCTGAACGAGCGCGCCGAATGCAAGAAGGGCGAGTGTGCCGGCAACTTCAAGCTCGACTCCCGCGTCACCGGCTCTGCCACGGTAGGGCTAGGGTTCAACTTCTACCCGACCGAGTACGTGTCTTTCGGGGCAGAGTTTCGTGGCACGCCCTTTCTTTGGAACACCTCAGGCTTCGACATCGCAGGCAAAGACACGAGCTTTCCCGATGAAGCCATCGACGGTGACGATCAGTCTTTTCACCTCAATCCGATGTTGAGCGTGTTCGCGAGCGTCCAGTTACCTACGGAAATCCGGCTCTCGGATTGACCATCCCGTGGCTCTATTATTTGGTGGAAGGCTCTGTTTTTTTTGCAAGCAGTGACCGTTGGCGTGTGAGGAGCCCCAGTTGGGTCTGATCGATTTCCTCAAGTTGAGGGGCACCAAGGCCGACGAGCCGAAGGGCGCCAGCTCGAAAATCGCGTCGCTCGGAAAGACCGCCACGGACATTCGCGTTCAGTCGTACGACCGCGATGAAGCGCTTCGGCAGCTCGTCGAGCTTGGCACCGCCGACGCCGCCCAGGCGCTCCTCAAGCGCTTCAGCGTCAAGGTCGATCCGTCGATCACCGACGAAGAAGAAAAGCAGCTCGTGTTCGATGGGATCACGGCGATCGCATGCGGCAGGAAGGGCGCCCCGCTCGACGACGCGTCGAAGGCAGCGCTTCACGAAGCCGTCATCGAGCGCGTGCGGAGTTACTCCGAGACGGCGGAGAATCTGACGTGGTCCTTGAAGCTCTTGCGCGCGCAGCTGGACGACGCCGCGTTCGAGAGTGAGATCTTGCGGCTCCTCGCGCGGCACGACACGGAGTACGTGCGCAACGTAGAGCCGAAGCTCAACTTGCTTGCGGCGCTAGAAGCCGTGAAGAGCGAGGCGGCATGGCACGCGGTCGAGAGCTACCTCGGCGACGTCAACGAGACGGTGCGCTACCACGCGGTGCAGACCTTGTTCGCGGTGGGCGACGCGGGCTGCGTGGCCCGGCTCATCGGCATGCTCGAGCGAGAAGATTCGATGCGCATCAAGAACAAGGTCGCGGATGGCTTCGTCCGGACCGGCTGGCGGCTGAGCGGAGCGCTGCGTGAGGACTTCAGGTCGCGCATGACGGACGCGCGCGATTACCGCATCGACGACGACGGCGGCATCGTCCGCGCATGACAGGCGTTTGACCTGCGCCAGGTGCGGCGCCAGCCAGGTGCGGCGCCAGCCAGGTGCGGCGCCAGCCAGGTGCGGCGCCAGCCAGGTGCGGCGCCGCTTGACCCGCCAGAATCGCGAGCCGATGATGCGTGACTGGATGCGCCATTCCCTTCGTGAGCGCGCGACGTGGGCGGGGATCGTCGTGGTGACACTGGCCTTGTCGTCAGTGGCGCACGCCGTGGAAGTTGAAGTCGGCGGCGAGGCGGCGGCGCAAGGCTATGAGGTGGTGAGCCCCTTCGGCGACGTGATCCTCGGACGACGCCGGCTCGCGGCGATCGTGGGGTTCGGAGCGTACGACCTCGAAGGCGATCCCGATCCACTCGCCGCTGACTACGGCGTCAAGGTCCGCGTGCGCCTCGATGCAGACTTTGGAATCGACCGCGCCGAGGCGAGCTACGACCCGCTCGATCGTAGCCGATTCGTGCCCGGCCTCGCGTACGCGCCCGTGGATCTCATGGTTGGCTACGTCGAGGCACGTAACGTCGCACGGGGCCTCATCGGCGCGCGGCTCGGACGGCAGTACACCTCGAACGTGCTCGGCTGGTGGTCCTTCGATGGCGGGCTCGTGCGCGTGACGACGCCGTACTTCTTTGCTGTAGAGGCCTACGCCGGACTCGAGCAACGCGGCGGAATGCCGCTCTCGACGTCGCGCTTCGAGGCGCAAGGGGTTTGGCGCGGCGCGCGAAGAGATGGGCTCGCGGAGGACGCGCACCTCTATCCGTCTTTTCAAGAAGCGGCCGTAGCACCGGGCTTTGGCGTCGCTCTGGAGAGCGTGGGCCCAAACTGGATCCACGGTCGATTCGACTATCGGCGCGTGTACAACCTTGGTGCAGCGTTCACGTCGCAGTTTCCGACGCCGGGCGGCGGTGGCTTCGAAGAGGTAACCGGGCCGCGAATTTCGCACGAACGTCTCGGCTATGCGCTGTCCGCGGTATTGCCGGACATCGGCAGTGCGCGGGGCGGCTTCGTGTACGACCTCTATTCCGCAGCTCTGTCGCGCGCCTATGCGGGGCTCGATGCGCGCGTCGGCACGAGCCATACCGTCGGGCTCGATGGTGAGTTCTTCTTGCCTACCTTCGACGCGGACTCGATCTTCAATTGGTTCACGCACAATCCGTCGGTGACGGCTCTCGCGCGGGCCGCGAGTAGACCGACGCGGTCGTTGCAGCTCTCCGCACAGGCCGGCACTCGACTGTGGCTCACCGATGGAAACCCCGCGGATTGGACGGCCTCGGCGTGCGCGGCCGCTGGTTTTGAGACGCCCGATCAGCAGCGCGCGTGCGTCGAATATGGCGTCGATCCGACCACCGGGCCCGATGCCGCTTTTGCACGACTCGAAGCAAATCGGCTCACGGTGATCGCGCCAGATCTCATCGCGAATTTCGGCGCGGCCGTTCAATGGCCGCATGGGAGCGCACGACTTCGCGCCTCGCTCGAGACGGGATTCGGGGGCGCTGACAGCGATCGAGGCCGTCGCGTTGGCGGGACTCTGAGCGCCGAGCACGAGCTCAAGCCAGGGGCCTTCACGCTCGGTGGACGCGTGTCGACCTACGAGTGGCACGATCCGCTTCGCCCCACGCGGGACGCTACGTCGTTTGGATACGTCATCGCGCCGGAGATCACACCCGTCGAGACGACCAAGCTCCGGCTCGAGTGGGAGCACGATATGAATCGACTCGTCGGCCAGCGCTTTCGCGTCGTGGGCTGGCTCACCGTGAGGGCACCATGACGCAGCTTCGCGGGGTCATGCCGGGCTGGGCCGTGGCGCTTGCGTGCGCGATCGCCGTCGCTTTCGGACTCGCCGGCGCGAGCGCAGCTTCGCCCGAAGGCGGAGGAAGCCAGGCTTTGGGGGGCGACGCGCCGATCGCGAGCGCAAAGGTGCCGGACGAAGTGCGCGCGGCGAACGACCTGAGCCATGGCCGCGCCCCGATGTTCGGCGATGCGCTCGTGCCGCTCGAGTGGATGCCGCCGGGTACGAGCGCGAGCCCCATCCCGAGCGATGAAATATTTCCGCCACAACAATTGACCATTCGCTTCAACCACAAGAAACACGTCAAAGAGCTGAAGCAGACCTGCAAGACGTGCCACGCAAAAGCCTTCGACAGCAGCCTGTCTCAAGACTCGCTCTTGCCCGATCCCGCGAAGACTTGTGACAATTGCCACGACGTCGATCACGGCGATCTCGCGCGCGTCGTCGCCGGTACGGAACCGAATGGCCAATGTGCGTTTTGCCATCTCGGCGAAGCACCCGGAGCGGGCGGCCGCGTGGCGAAGCTCGTGATCCCGGCGCCGAACCTCAAGATGAGTCATGCGGCCCATCTGCGACGCAACATCGATTGCGCGCAGTGTCACGGCCAAATCGAGGAGCTCGAGCTCGCGACGCGTGACCAACTGCCACGCATGGCGGGCTGCTTTTCGTGCCACGCGCGCTCGACCGCTGCGAGCGGAGAGGCGAAAGGGGCGTGCGTGACTTGCCACACAACCGAGAAGAACGGCCTACTCCAGACGACGTTTTCGACGGGCGAGCTGTTGCCACCCGAGTGGCTGCACGGCGCGGCCCACACGCCCGATTGGATCGAGCGGCACAAGGGCGTCGCCGGTGCCAACAGCGAGCTCTGCCAGAGCTGCCATGCGAGCGACTTCTGCGCGGATTGCCACGACGGCAAAGTGCGGCCGCGCGACGTGCATCCGGACGACTGGATCTCGCAGCACGCACAAGCTGCGCGGCAGGACAATCCGCGCTGCGTGAGCTGCCATCAGCTGACGACCTTCTGCGGAGACTGCCATCGGCGCGTCGGTGTTGCGCGTGATGCGCCGAGCGCGAATCGGCTCGCGGGCCGGCGCTTCCATCCCGAGCCTGCGACGTGGACCGTGGCGCCGCGTAGCCCGCAGCACCACTCGTGGGAAGCGGAGCGGAATCTGAATGCCTGCGTGTCGTGCCACACCGAGCGGGACTGCGCGACCTGTCACGCGACCCAGGGCGTGCGCGGTGGCCAGGGGGTAAATCCGCACGTGCCCGGCTTCGAAGCGATGTGTGGCGCGGCCTATCGCCGCAACCCGCGCCCGTGCCTCGTGTGCCACGCCTCGAACGACCTCGCGCTCGGAGCGTGCCGATGAAAGTGCGTTCGCAATTGTTCTTGCCGGAAGGAGCGTCCGAGGGCTATAGCGTCCGCCGCATCGCAGTCGCCCAAAGGTCCCGCTGCCGGGGCATCACGGGGCTGCCGCTCGCTGGGAGGCCTGACCAGAGTGAACGAGTTCATTCAATACCTCATCTCGAACATGCAGCTGGATTTCTCGGGGGACGTGTCCCTCGACACCATGCGGGGATATCTCCGCGAGGACGACAGTCGCGAAGCGCGCAAGCTGATGAAGAAGCTGATCGAGGACGGCTGCGTCGACGACATGCTGCTCGCGATGGCCGACTGCCTGCGCGACCACCTGCAGACCGGGATCAACGACAAAGTCATCGCGGATCAACTGAGCATCTACGCGGACTCCTGACGCACGCGCGTAGGGCACTCACTCGATTCATTGCGTTTCGCGCACTCACTCGATTCATTGCGTTTCGCGCACTCACTCGATTCATTGCGTTTCGCGCACTCACCGCGCTCGTTGGGTTGACGGTGCTCGCTGGCTGCGACGTCGGTATTCCACCCGGCGATGACGCCACGCGCGGCGCCGATCGTCCGCCGCTTCAACTCGGCGTCGTCACCGGAACCGCCTCGTACAAGAACGGTAAACCGGCGCATATCGCGCTGTCCCAGTCCTCGCTCACGAATGGCATCGAGCTCTCTGCAAGCTTCAGACTTTTCTTCGATCGCTTCGTCTTGCCGACGACCGCGATTCGTCAGGCGGTGTGCCTCCACCCGAGCGCCACGACCGTCGTAGACAGCAACGATTGCAGCGAACCGTTCCAGCCCTTCACCGCGCCCGAATACAACCCGGTCCGCCGCGAGGTCGTGTACCGGCTCTCCCCCGGCGTGCGGCTCGCCCCGAGCACGCAGTACCGCCTCAGCGTTTTTTCGGCGGCGGACGCAGCGTCGAACGGGCTCAGGGCATTCGATGGCGAACCCTTGGCCCGCACTCTCACCTTCGACTTCACGACGAAGGCGGACGGCTCGACGGCGCAGGATGAGCCTGGTCCGTCGCGCGAGAAATACTGCTTGGTGCAGAGCTGTTTTCGCGCATGTGCGTCGGCGCCGGACGTCGATGCCTGCAAGTTCGATTGCCGCCCGCTCTGCCTCGATGCCGAGTGCGAAGGCGAAGGAGATCTCCTCGCTGGGTTCGTGCCCGCGATCTTTGGTGCGTGCGCATTTTCCCCGTGCCACTCGGCCTCGGCCGAGACCCGAGCGCCGATGGGGCTCGATCTCGCGCGGAAGAGTCTGATCGCGGCGACGGCGATCGGGGTCGTCGCGCACGGCTCCGCGACCGGTGAGGCGGCGCACTTGCCCGAGCCGAGCGGCCCCAAATTCGGGCGTGCGATGGCACTCATTGCGCCTGACGATCCGGGCCAGAGCTACCTCTTGTACAAGCTCATCAGCAATCCTCTCAACCACCCGAAGGGCGATGCCGCGCTCGATCGGGAGCTCGTGCGACTTCGAGGCTCCGTGGTCGTGGGGCTGCCGATGCCGGCTGAAAACGGCGAGCCACGCGGGCTCGTTGGCGGCACGGACAAAGACGGAAATGCGCTCGACCCGGGCGGCTCGAAGTCGCACGCGGCGCTGCAGCTCATCAACGATTGGATCGCCCACGGCGCGGTGGTCGATTGCGCGGAGTGACGGCTCTGGTAAGGCAACGGCCGTGTTGACCGGTCGGCCGCTCGCGCTCGTGCTCCTCGCGTGGTCGCTCGTGAAGGTGCTCGTGCGGCGCATCTTCGGCCGGTCGGAAAGCGGACTCGCGGCCTTCCACGCCAACTACGGCGGCGAAGGCCTCGCCGCGCTCGACGCCGATGAGCGCACCATGTTGCCGGCGTGCTCTCGCTGCATCGCGTGCGGACGCTGCGACCATGGAGAGGCAGAGCGGATCACGGCTTCGAACGGCGAATACCCCGGGCTGATGCAGCTGGTGCTCGCATCGAGTCGCAGCATTCCGGATTTTCATTTGACGAAGCGAGCCTTCGCACACGTGCCGGACGACGTGCTCGCCAACAAGACGCGCGATTGTCCGACCCGAGTGCCCTTCCTCGCGATCAAGCGACTCGTGGCTCAGAAGGCCCGCAACGTCCTCGATTGACGATGGCAACGGGCTCGAAGAAGTTCGTGCGTCGGATGCTGGCGATCGCGATGATCGCGGGCTCTCCGAGCTGCACGCCGCTCGACCAACCGCGCACGAGCGAGCCGCTTGCGACCACGGATGTGCGGGGCTCCGCGCGAATCGACGTGCGCCGAATGGCCGCGCGCCCCCATCTCGCCCTGGTCACGCGCGACGGAGATCCGAGCGCCTCGGTCGCGGTTGCGATCCGGTCAGCGGGCGGCGCGACCACGGCGACGGTCGCCAACGCGGCGCTCGCGGCGCTGGTCCGCGGCCGACTCCAACTTCGCGGCCATCCAGCCACGGTCGAGAGCGATGCCGCGAGCATCCGGCTCCTCTTCGAATCAGAGCGTGCCGCAAAGCTCGAGGATACGTTCGCGGCCGTAGCAACCGCGATGGCGATGCCGGTCGCGCCGCGTGAGGACCTCACCCAAGTCGACGCGGCGATGGCGGAGCTTCGGTCGCTGCGAGCCCATTCGCACATGGCTCTACTCGACCGTTGTGACGGACGTCGCTCGCTCGCTTCCCACGCTCCGCTTCCGGACTTCAGCGACCTGGCCAGAGCCGCCGACCTCGAAGGATGGCGCCGCGCAACTTTCGTCACGGGCGCGGTTGCCATCGGCATCGTCGGCCCCGAGTCCGTGACGCGCACGGCCGTCGATGCGCTCGCACGTACGGCGTTCGCGCTCGGTGTGCCGGGTCCGCAAGCCGAGTTCGGAAGCGACTCGCACGGAGTCGTGCGCGACACCGGTGAGACGTCCCGAACGGCGCGGCTCGAGCTCGCATGGCGACTCGCAGATCCGACTCGCGCGACAGCCTCGGTGCTTGCACTCCAACGACGGCCATCCCCGCTCTCGAGCAAGCTCGCCCAGCTCGATCCGCCGCATCGCATCGTGTCCCTCCACGCGACCGCGCTCGGAGATGGTGGCTGCGTGCGGTTGAGCATCGAACCCGAGACGCCGTCATCGAAAGAGCTGCGCCACGTCGTCACCACCGCTGCGCGCGCTGCCGCGATCGCGAACACGGAGCTCGCGCACGAGCTCGGTGCGCGGATTGACCAAGACCTCGTTCTTGGGCTCGTTGGCGCAAACAGCGACGGCCGCGACACCGCGATCCTCGCCGCGTGGTGGGCTCTGGCGGGGACACGAGCCGGTGCGTTGCGAACAACGTTCTCGTCGGTGCTCGTGCTCGGCGCAGAGGATCGCGCGGGCGCTGTCATCGACGAGTCGGAGCTCTCGCGCGAGTTTGAGGTCGTGATCGCGCGAGAGAGCCAACGACGCACCCCGGTCGTCGAGGCTCGCCTGTCGGTCGAGGCAGGTCAGGGCCAATTCTGGCTGCTGATCGCGAACCCGTGTGCGCTCGCGAGCGAGACGGAGTGGGACGCCGGGCACGCTGCTCTTGCGATGATTGCGGCCGTCGACACGGACCGCGGGGATGACGCGACCTTGGAAGCATGGATCGACCCCGCGGGGATCGGCGTCCTCGCGCACGCACCGCAGCGCGTGGGGGACGCCGACGGACTGGCGCTTGCGGAGCGCGTTGCAGGGATCGCCGCGGCCGCGTATCGAGGTAGTTTCATCGCGGAATTGTCGCTCACTCGCGCACGAACGCGCCTCGTCAACACCTTCGATGCGCGCGACCTGAAGAGCGCCGCGTTGCTCGCCGACCATCTTGTACCGAACCACCCGTCGTGGCTCATGCCGCTCGCCGCAGCAGCTCAGAGCTTCACCTTTTCGGCCACCGATGCAGAACGAAAGCTCCGCGAGCTTGGGACGGGCAAGGTGCGCGTGGCCATCCTCGCAAACCAGAGCTCGGCACAAGCAGACGCCGCGGTCGCACAGGTTGCGCGTTGGCTGCCCGTGGACCACACGTCGAGCACCGAGTGCGAAAACTCAGCACGACCGGAGACGCCTCAGGGTGGTGAGTACTTTCAGCGGACGCGCGGACCGGACGCACGGATCCTGGTCGGGGCCCGCGCTGACTCACCGGATGTCCACGGCGTGGAGATCCTCGCCGCGGCCCTCACAGGCGAAGGTGGAATCCTCGCGCGGGCGCTCGGCAAGCTCGCCCTGTCCGCGAGCGCGATGGCCGTCGGCGGCGCCCGGGCCGCGACCCTGCTCGTCGACGTGCGCGTGGTCGCAGAAGAAAGGGCCGAAGCGCTCACCAAGATCAAAGAGATGCTGCGCGAGCTGCGACGCGACGGACTCCAAGGTGCGGAGCTCTTGCGAGCCGAAAAGATTTTATCCGCGCGCGCGCACGAACGTCGGCACGACCCACGCACACGACTCGCAGAGCTGTTTCGCGATGCAGCAAGCCGCGCGCCCAGCGACGCTTCGCTCACGAATCGGATGGCACTAACGCTCGCCGAGGACCGGCTCGTCTTCGTGATCGAGAGCCCCTGAGGTGATGGGGTAAAGCACGCCGCCGACCCGGATCCCGGGCGGATCTCCGTCTTCGAGCAGCGGCTCGACCATGAGCTGGGCGCTCCGCAAAAAGCGCGCGTCCATGGTTTTATCGCGCACCACGCAGCGCAAGGTCCCGTCGAGATCGACGGTGAGCGTCTCGGCCGCGAGCGGCTCCACCGAGTCATCGAGGAGTCGCAGCAACACTGCGCCGCCGTCCACCCAGACGCTCGCCACGAAGCACGGCGTGGCAAGAGCCGTGAAGTAGCACCAGTCCTGATCGTTCGCGAGGATGAGCCTCCGGTCATCGGGATGCCGGCGCACCCAGCTCGCGAGTGCGCGTGCGAGCCCCTCGTGCGCCACGGCCGCGCCCTCGTGATGCCAGCGGCCCTCGCGGTCGAGGACGATCGCACTCTCGCGACTGCGGCCAGCGGGTGCGGGGAGCCTGAAAAACTCGTGATGCTCGGAAGGCTTCATGACGCTGACCGCCACGCGCGCCCAATTGGGCATGCACCGGCCTACGACCGGACGACCTTGAGATTCTATCGGATCGGCCCGCGCACGAAGGAAACTCGGGCGCGCCGTGATCTCGATCACCTTGGTCGCACACCTTGCTCATGAGCCTTGGTCACACACCTTGCTCATGAGCCTTGGTCACACACCTTGCTCATGAGCCTTGCTCACACACCCTGCTCATGGACCTTGCTCATGGGCCTCGATTCGGTGTGCCGGCAGAACTATTGTCCGCGCGATGGCCGAGCCCCCACCGCCGGACGCCACGCGAACCCGCCGCTATTATGACGAGTTCGCGGAGCGCTACGAACGTCGCCGCGGAGGTGCTGTCACCGGCGGGTATCACGACCTCATCGACGACCTCGAGATCGAGTTTCTCGAGCGATTTGCGGCAGGCAAGGACGTCCTCGAGGTCGGCTGCGGCACCGGCCTTTTGCTCGAACGCATCGCGGGATTTGCGCGCACTGCCCGCGGGGTCGATCTGTCCCCCGGGATGCTGACTCGCGCCCGCGATCGCGGCCTTGACGTGCTCGAGGGGAACGCCACGACGCTGCCATTTCCCGACGAAACGTTCGACGTCGCGTGCTCCTTCAAGGTGCTCGCTCACGTGCAAGAAATTCGCGCTGCTCTTGCCGAGATGGCCCGAGTCACGCGTCCAGCCGGGGTGATCGTGGCCGAGTTTTACAATCCGCACAGCCTTCGCGCGCTCGCCAAGCACCT
>SHZB01000066.1 GCA_009692485.1 Myxococcales bacterium | reverse complement strand
AGAGTGGCTGCGCGATCCGGCCATGCTCGCCTCGCTGTCGGACGAGCAGCGCGCGCTCTTGCAGTCGCTCGACATCGAGGAGCTGCGGCGCATGTTCGAGGAGCGCATGCGCGAGCAGAAAGAGCGCCATCAGGGGGGCAGCCGCTGGGTCGGCACCGGCGGCACGAGTCCGTTCGGCGCCGGCGGCTACCACCCCACGGGGCTACGCGTGGGACCGCGTGGCGGCGGCCGGAGCGCCATCGGAGTCGCGGATGCGCGGCAATATCGGGGTTATCGCGACGATCTGGTGCTTGACGTGCGGCAGATCGAGGTCGCGCTCCGCAAGCTCCGCAGCTTCATCCGCGAGGGCCTTGAAGAAGAGCTCGACATCGAGGGGACCATCGACGCCACAGCGCGTAACGCAGGCGAGCTCGACGTCATCACGCGGCCGCCGCGACGGCCGAACGTGCGCGTGATTCTGTTGATGGACGTGGGCGGCTCGATGGACCCGCATGTGCGGGTCGTGTCCGAACTGTTCAGCGGCGCGAAGCGTGCGACCAACTTTCGCGAGCTGCGCTGTTACTACTTTCACAATGCCATTTACGGCCAGGTGTTCGAGACGGAACACTTTCGCGAGCCGGTCCCGCTGTCGGAGCTGATGCGCGAGTGCGACGGCAAGAAGTATCAGCTCGTCGTCGTCGGCGACGCCTCGATGCACCCGGGCGAGCTGCTCGGCGACGGCCCCTGGTACCGCGCCCACGCCGCCAGTGAAGAGCGCGTCTCGGCGCTAGAGTGGTTTCAGCGTCTCCGTGAACACTTCCGCGGCAGCGCGTGGCTCAACCCGGACCGCCCCCAATACTGGAATGGCACGGTCGACGTCCTCGGCGGCGTCTTTCCGATGTTTCCGCTCACGCTCGAGGGCCTCGGTGACGCCGTCCACGCCCTGACGCGCGGCAAGCGCCGGTAACGCCTAATCGCTAGTTGCCAGTCTGTGATCGCCAATCTGTGATTGCCAGTCGCCAGTCGCTGATTGCCAGTCGCTGATTGCCAATCAGCAAGCGCCGATGGTCATGGCGAGCGCCCGGGTCCGCAGCGGCGGTTGCCGGGGGTAGCAGCGAAGAGGCGGTGGTCGCCGACCGGGACGTCGAGCGGGACGACCACCTCGCCGTCGAAGATGCCACCGTCGTCGGTCGCGAGCGAGCCGATGCGCCGCTCGATACCGCCCGCGTCGAGCAAGACGTCGATACGGACGTTCGCGCACACGGCGCCGTCCGCCTCGGCGCGACCGCGCAGCCGGAGGGGTTTGCCCTTGAAGACGTCGCGATCGATCGACTCGACGAGCACGCTCGCGGCTGGACGTGGTGGCGTGTTGGGGTCGTGAGGCGACTCGCTGTTGCCAGGGTCGCTATTGCCATGAGCGCCGTCGCCCTGGTCGCTATTGCCCTGGTCGCTATTGCCATGAGCGCCGTCGTCGCCATCGCTGGGACGCGGGCCATTCGGGTCGTTCGCACGGCGTTCGCGTTCCCGCGTTTCGGCTCGTTCGGCGCGCTCGCGGTGTGCCAAGTCGGTCCCCGAGTCGCGGCCTTGGGGCCACGCGAAGCGGTCGGGCGGGGCGCGATGAGGCGGGCGCTCTACGCGTGGAGCGTCTGCGAGATTGACCGCCGCGCCACCGAGATCGACTCGGTGCCAGCGCGTGCCGTCGAAGACCTCTACCCAAGCGTGAGCCTCGTTGTGGATGAACCGAGTCGCGATGCCGGCGCGCAGGGCCGTCACGAGAAAGAGAAAAGCGCGATGGCGGCACACGCCCTTCTTGGAGAGCGCCAGATCGAGGTAAATGTCGCCGTGGTTCGCGGGCGGGTCGTCCGAGGCCGTGAACGAGCGAAAGTACTCCACCATCTTGGTCACGACCTGCTTGGGGCGCAGCGAGCGTGAGACACCGATGGCGCGGGCGACATCACGGTAAGCGGCCTCGTGCTCGGGCGGCTGCAGCGCGACGGGCGCGAGCTTTTGCCAATCGACGTCGGGAAAGTCGCTCTCGAAGGTGGCGCGCTCGATCGCTAGCTCAGCCACGATGCGTACGCGCCCGGCGTCGTTCGACCGCAAGAACCAGTTGTCCGCGCCGTCCTTGAGGAGCACGAGCTCGGTCGCGGGACTGGACACGACCTGGATGAGGCGCGCCCCCGGCCCGGCGGTGGGGATCCGCACTGGCTCGTCCGCGAGGAGCATGACGCGCAGGTCCGCGAAGAATCGATCGTCTCCGGCCAACGCCCTTCCGCCGATCGGCATCGGGCGCTTGTCCGGTGCGCGCACGTAAAGCGAATAGTCGACGTGCACCGCGTCGAACGCGAACATGCGTTTGTAGGGTGTCAGCGTCGGCACGAAGGGGTCGTCGTAACGCAGCATGTCGGGCCGGCCCGTGTCGCGATCGGGACGAAACCCGGAGGATTCCGACGTTGCGCCGGGCTCGTACACGCGCGATGGCGGCGCGGAGGCGTACACGTCCGGCGGCGTCACGGGTCCGCCGGTTGTGTCGATTGCAGCTGGCAGCTCCCCCGACTGCGTCGTCGCCCCGAGCGCCACGGCTTCGTTCGCGTCTGGCTCGAGGTACTCGTGCAGCACCGGCGATGCGTCGGCCCGCGCGCCACCGTCGAGCGCTAACGCTGCTGCGAGGGCGGCCACGTGGGTGAGGCCAATCCAGGTTCGTCGCGGCTTGTTGATGCTGCGGATCATGCCAGCCCGCTATTCATGAATGCCCGCTATTGATAACAGGCCGCTATTCATAACAGCCCGCTATTGATAACAGGCCGCCATTGATAACAGGCCGCCATTCATCGCGACCTTGGATTCACCGCTGCCCGTCACTCGTCGGCGCCGTCGCGTTCGCTTGGGCCGGCGTGATACGCGCGACGCAGTTGCTCGATCACCTTGGTTGGGCGGCCCTCCGAAATGCGGTCGGCCTCGGCCACGTCGAGCAGCATCTCGTACGATTCCGAGCGCGCGAGCCGCCCTGGCTTGCCCACCAGAAGGCGCGGAAGCCCGGTGACGATGCGGCGCATTCCGTCGGCGGCGCGGCGCGTGATGGCGAGCCTGTCGATGAGGCCATCGAGGAACTCGCCGACCGCGGTCGCACGATCGCGCTGGCCCTCGCAAGCCTCTTTCATCGATTCGAGCAAGAGCAGTGTCCAGAGCACGGTGTCGTCGAGCGTGTCGCCCGCCTGGTGCCGCCGGTCGATGTAGTCGAGCTGCCGCCACACGCGCGCACCGGCAGAGCCGTCGCTGTCCGCCTCGTAAAGAAGCGCCGAGAGCTCCGGCAAGAGCACGTCGAGGACGCCCGTCTCCCACGCGATGTAGATGCTGCGGCGCGCTTGACCGCCACGCAAGAGCCGCAAAATCTCTTCGGCGACGCGCGGGCGTGCTGCCTGTCGAAGCGTCTCGCGACAACTCACGATCGCCTCGTACACGTCAGGCTCGATGCCGAGATCGAGCCGGCCTGCGAACTTGATCGCGCGGAGCAAGCGCACCGGATCTTCGTGGAAGCGCACGCTGGGGTCGCCGACGGTTCGCACGATGCGCCGCTGCACGTCTTGCATGCCGCCGACCCAGTCGAGGATCTGATCCGACTCGATGTCATAGAAGAGCGCGTTGATCGTGAAATCGCGTCGGTGTGCGTCCTCGAACGCGTTGCCGAACTCGTTGTCCGAGCGAATGGGCGCGCCGCTGTCGCCTTCATCTTCGGGGCGCGGGATCCGCCGAAACGTCGCGACCTCGACCTGTTTGCGGCCGTGCAAGAGGACGTGCACGAGACGAAAGCGGCGCCCGATCACGCGCGAGTTGCGAAACAGCGAGCGAACTTGCTCGGGCTCTGCACTGGTGGCGAGGTCGAAGTCCTTCGGCTGGCGACCGAGCAGGAGGTCGCGCACGCAGCCGCCGACCAAGTACGCCTCGTGCCCGTAGCGAACGAGCCGCTTCACGATCTTGCGCACGTCCGGATCGACGAAGGCATGCTCGAGCTGGATCTCGAAGCGCTGCGGCGGCGGCCCGGCCGGCACGCTCGGGCGCGCGCGCGGGGCGAGCGGCTCATCGACGCGCTCGTCTGCCACGCGAGTACGAGCGCGTCGGGCGACGGGGGGATCTCCTGAACCGGTTGGGGTCTGTCGACCCATGGGCCTCGAGCTACGACTTTGCATTCAGCGACCTAGGCAAGACGCCCGGCCTGCCGGAGAGAACTCGCGACAAGCGCCCACCGCTTACCACGTTTCTTGGCGTCACGCCTCACGTCGCTGACACGCGAATTGGGTCGAGCGATTCTGGCGTTTGCAGTTCTTCGATTGCGGCAGGTCGCTCGTATGCAACGCCGCGCGCGCAGGCCTCGCGGTGAGCGTCGGTACGCCGACATGAGTCAATCCGTTGACGAGCGCGAAGGCCCGCTCAGCGTCGCGCCGTTGCCGGCAGATCGCATAAATCACCGGGAATTACTCCGTTTTGAGACGTTGGCACGGCATCTGCCAGTGTCTGCCGCGAGTCGGTCAGCCGTGAGCCTGACCACCGCGGACCAGCGGGGTCCGTATTCACCGGAGTAAACCCCATGCCTTCTGTCATCAACACCAACGTCCCGGCTCTCGAAGCCCAACGCAACCTCGGACGCTCGCAAGCCCAGCTGTCGCGCTCGTTCCAGCGGCTGTCGAGCGGATTTCGCATCAACTCGGCTGCCGATGACGCCGCGGGCTTGGCCGTCAGCGAGACGATCACCTCGCACATTCGCAGCTACGGCGTCGCCGAGCGCAACACGAACAACGCGATCAGCATGGCGCAGACCGCGGAGTCGGGCCTCGGCCAGATCAGCGGGATCCTCATCCGCATGCGCGAGCTGGCGGTGCAGTCTGCGAACGGTGACTTGACCTCCACCGACCGCAGCTACCTCAACGCCGAGTTCCAGAAGCTCAAAGAGGAGATCGACCGTCTCGCACAGACGACGGAGTTCAACGGCAAAGAGATGTTGGCCGGCGCCACGCTCGCGATCGACTTTCAGGTCGGGATCAACACGACCAAAGATGACGTCATCTCGATGACCTTTGGTGGCGTGTCGCTGACCGCCTTCAGCCTCACCGGCGCGACGGTCGCCGGCTCCAACGCGGTTGGGTCGCTCGCTGCCATCAATGCGGTCGATGCGGCCTTCACGATCGTGAACACGCGCCGCGCAGAGTACGGAGCGCAGCAGAACCGACTTGAGGTCGCCGCGTCGAACTCACAGGCGATTCGCACGAATCTCGCCGCCGCCAACAGCCGCATCCGCGATGTCGACGTGGCCGAAGAGACCTCGACCCTCGCCCGAACGCAGGTGCTCATTCAGGCCGGCACTTCGGTGCTCGCGCAGGCGAACGCCCAGCCGCAGGTCGCGTTGAGCCTGCTCCAAGGCTAAGCGCCACAAGATTTTTCTCGAGGGAGTGGTGGGGTGAAAGCACCCTGCCGGAGCGGCGCAACGGAACCCGCCACCGTCTGCGCCGCTTTTTTGTTTTGTTTCGAACGGGCCGCTAACCGGGGATATTCCCGCCCGGAGACGCCTCGCTGCGATCGCCCGAGAGCGCTTCGTCGCCGTCGTGCGAATTGGGGCTCGGCGCCTCACACACGCCGCCTTGGCACGAATCGAGAGTCGGAGACGCGACCAGCACCGCGGCGCCCGGGCCCTCGAAGAGTCCGTCGAGCACCATCAGCGACGTGACGAAGGCGCGCGGAGCACGGGCGATGATGCGTCCGTGGGCCATCAGCGCACGGGTCGCGATCGCGCGGAGCTCCGGATCGTTGGTGTGCCGCGAGAGCCGCACGAGAGCCTTGGCGGCGACTGCGCTCGGGCTCGGAAGCGCGCCGTCCTGGGCCTCGCGGGGCCGGACGATCAAGGGCTCGTGGTCGTGCGCCGTCGCATAGAAGTCGCCGTGTTCGGGGTCGCGAAAATCACGGACGATGCGCGCCCCGAGCTCCGCCGCCGCCGCGAGAAAGCGCCCACCGACGCCGGCCTCGTAGCAATCGAGCAGCGCGTCGGCGACATAGGCGTAGTCCTCCAGCACGCCGGACAGATGGGTCTTGCCCGCGCGGGTCGTGCGAAAGAGGCCGCCATCGGGACGGCGCATCGTGTGAAGCAGCGCATCTGCGGCGCGAGCGGCCGCGTCTTTGTATTGCGGCGCGTCGAGGATGCGACCGCACTCCGCGAAAGCCGCAATCATGAGGCCGTTCCAGGCGCTGAGGATCTTGTCGTCGAGCAGCGGGGGAACGCGTTCTTGGCGCGCGGCGTACAGCTTGAGTCGTGCCTTCGCGAGCAGGCTTTCGAGCTCGGCTTCCGCGAGGGAGAGCTCGGCGGCGACGCTCGCGAGCGGGCGCGTCGTTCGAAGAATGGATTGCCCCTCCCAGTTTCCTTGGGGGCTCACATCGTAATAGGCCATGAAGGCGCGCGCCGAAGCTGGCGGCAAGACGCCCTCGATCGCGTCGGGTGTCCACACGAAGAACTTTCCTTCGACGCCCTCCGAGTCCGCGTCGGTGGCGGAATAGAAGAGCCCGTCGGGAGAGGTCATCTCCGCTAACACGTAGTCGAGCGTGCTGCGCGCGACCTGGGCGTGGCGCTCATTGCCAGTTGTCTGCCAGGCCTCGGCGTAAGCGATCGCGAGCAGGGCATTGTCGTAAAGCATCTTCTCGAAATGCGGGACGAGCCACTCGGCATCGGTCGAATAGCGATGAAAGCCGCCCCCGAGCTGGTCGCGTAAACCGCCATTGGCCATCCGGTCGAGGGTCGTCTCGACCATGGAGAGTGCGCTCGCCCTTCCGTGCCGGCGATACCGGCGCAAGAGAAAGCGTAGCGACTGCGCGGGCGGAAACTTCGGAGCGCGGCCGAATCCGCCCCATTGGCTGTCGAAGCTTCGCTCGAGGTCCGTCTCCGCGCGCGCGAGAGTGTCCAGTGTTAGGTTCTCTGACGCGCCGGCGACCGATTGCTCTCTCACGACCCGCGTCAGCTCGCTGGCCTGATCTTCGAGGGTCACACGCTTGTCGCCTTGCCACAGCGACGCGATGCGCGCGAGCAGCGTCGGAAAGCCCGGGCGGCCATGGAGATCGCGTGGCGGAAAGTAAGTTCCGGCGAAGAAGGGCTTCTGTTCCGGAGTGAGAAACACCGTCATCGGCCAGCCGCCCGAGCCGCTCATGGCGACGGTGGCGGCCATATAGATACTGTCCAGATCGGGGCGCTCTTCGCGATCGACCTTGATGCAGACGAAGTGCTCATTCATCTGAGCGGCGGTGGCCTCGTTCTCGAACGATTCCCGCTCCATCACATGGCACCAATGGCATGCCGAATAGCCAATCGACAACAGGATTGGACGGTCGGTGGCGCGCGCCAAGGCCAGGGCCTCCGGTCCCCAGGGGTGCCAATCGACCGGGTTATGGGCGTGCTGCAAGAGATAGGGGCTCGTCTCGTTCGCGAGTCGATTCGCCCGCCGGCTGGGACCGCCCGTCCGTCCGTTGGCAGCTTGGAGTTTGTCGTCGCTCATGGGTGCCCGCGCACCGTACTACGATAGCCCCGCGCGAAACCACACGGCGCAGCTGCGCGGGGGCAAACGCCGAGCTTTGCGAAGTCCCGGAGCTTTGCGATGTGCTCGAGCCTTGCGGTGTGCTCGAGCTTTGCGAAGTCCCGGAGCTTTGCGATGTGCTCGAGCTTTGCGATGTGCTCGAGCTTTGCGATGCCGTCGCGCGGGGCTCAGGTGGGCTTCATCACCGTCGTCACCAGCCGTCGGTCGAGCGTGGTGAAGGTCCCGATGGCTTGTTCCATCGCCTCGAACATGCGGCTTGCAGACATCAGGTCGGTGACGGCTCGCACGGTGGAGGCGTTGCTTCCCTCGACGTGGCCGACGCTGAGCGGCCGTGCATTGGGGCGGGGCGCACCGGCCTCGGCGTTGGCCGCGAGCATGCCCTTGCCCTCGTAGGTCATCTCGCCCGGTCGCTCGAAGGTGACGATGCGCAGAAACCCGACGGATTCACCATCCGCCAATACATTGCCTTGTTCGGTGATCGTGACGTGCGCGCCCGGATCGACGACGATTGGCTGCTGAGCCTCGTTGGATACCACCTGCCCGCGTTGGGTAGAGAGCGTGCCGTCCGGGGCGACGTGGAGCGAGCCGGCCCTCGTGTAGCGTTCGCCCGCGGCGGTGCCGAGAGCGAGAAAGGCGTCCTCGGGGAAGGCGACGTCGAGGGGATTGCCGGTCTCGCGCATGGCGCCGGGGCTCGTGTCTACGGTGGTGCGGCGCACAGTGGAGAAGCGCACGGTGGCGTTGGCTTGATTGCCGCCGTTCTGTTGCGCGAGCACCTCGCGAAAAACGGGCGTGACGGAGCGGTAGCCGGCGGTATCGACGTTGGCCAGGTTGTTCGCGGTCGTCTCGAGCTGCGTGAAGCTGGCGAGGGCGCCGCTCAAGGCTGCATAGATTCCATCGCTCACGAATGGGCCTCCGGGACTTTCATGATTGCCAGTTGAGAATGCTCATCATGCGGGCATTCTTCGCTAGGAGAGACGGCCTATTCGCTGCCGAGATCGGCGCGAAGACGGTGCATCGCCTCGGAGTGCAATTGGCAAATACGCGACTCGCTGACTTGAAGAATCGCGCCAATCTCGCGCAGGGTGCACTCTTCTTGGTAATAGAGCGCGAGTACCTGCTGAAGGCGAAGTGGCAGGCGCTCAATCGCCTTCGCGACGGCCTCGGCGAGGATACGGCGCTCGGAGATTTCATCCGGTCCGTCCCGACGATCTGGCGCGACATCGACCTGATCGAGATCGACCAGCTCGAGGCGACTCATGCCGGCGCTTGATATCTGGGTCAGGAGATCGCGGTAGCTCTCGACGGTGACCCCCAATTCTTCTGCGATATGCTCTTCTTCAGGCGGGTGGCCGAGCTCGTGCGTGAGTGACGCGATGGCGCGCGTGACACGGCGAGAGGCGTTGCGCGCCTGCCGCGTCGCTGGATCGAGGCCGCGCAGGTAGTCGAGCATCGCGCCGCGCACGCGGTGGGAGGCATAGGCCTCGAACTCCTCGACCGGCATGTCCACTTCGGTGCGCGAGAAAGCCTCGACGAGGCCGACCCACCCGCTTGAAATGAGATCGCCAATGCTGATGTGGCTGGGTACGCGCCGCGCCAACCGCATCGCGATGCGACGCACGAGCGGCAAGAACCGATCGTAGTCCGCGCGAGTGAGGGTGCGCTTCGGAACAGCCATGACTTTCGCTTTATTACAGGCCATTTGAACGGAATCAAGTGTTGGGGCCGAAGTCGAATGACGAATTGGGCGCTGTTAGTTGGCGAGGCGATGTCGCGGTGCGAGGTAATCGATGATGCGTCCAGCCGTCGCTGGTGCCATGTCCTCGGGAACGCGCTGCCCGTGCGTCAAGAGCGAGACCGGCAGACCGCTCTTCGCCGTGGCGTGGACGAGGCCGCCAGGGGCCTTGGTGAGATCGAGCTTGGTGACGGCGAGCTCGGTCGGTCGGCAGGCGGCGTAGCGCTCGATGACCGCTGTCGCGTCGTCGAATCGGAGCGAAGCGTCGACGCACAGGAGCACGCGGCGCTCGAGATGCGGGAAGCGCGCGGGAGCTTTCGCAGGAGCTTGGCCGAGGCCGGCCTCCACGGACTGGGCATCGGTGGGTCCGCGACCCGCGGTATCGACGATGATGAGGTCCGTCTCGGCGCGAAAGATGGACTGCTCGAGCTCGCTTTGGGTGCGCGCGATGACGCAGGGGCTCTTGAGCAATGCGGCATATTTCATGAGCTGCTCGACCGCTCCGACGCGATACGTGTCACACGCGATGAACGTCACGGTCTTGCCTTGTCTGGCAATCGCGAGCGCAGCGATGCGAGCGGCAGCCGTGGTCTTACCGACGCCCGGCGGGCCGACGAGCGCGATCAAGGCGCGTTGTTCGCAAAGGAGTGGCCAGGGGCGCACCTTGACGACGTCGGCGAGGACATCGCGGTACGCCTCGAGCAACCCCGCTTCGTCGCCATCGAAGCGACGTAGCCGCGCCACGATGAACTTCGCGGCGTCACCGTCGATGCCGCTCGCGGCCAGGATGCGTGCGAGACGCTCGGGGACATTGAGCGTGGGCGTCATCCGATCGACCGCCAACTTCAGGCTCTCTAGTTTGGCGTCGGTGCGGCTCGGTGAGTTCGTCATGCGAAAGAGCATGGACCGCACGGCGCGGACTTCATTCTCGATGCGGGCGAGCTCGGCGGCTTTGCTGGGATGGTGCCCCGTGTCGTCATCCTCATCGTCGTCGGCGCTCTCGTAGACTTCGCGAGCGAAGATGACGCCGTTTGCGTGGCTCGGCTGTGGGCGCGTGGGGGCCGAGGCGAGCCTGCGCGACTGCAGGTTGCTTTGCTGATTCGCGTTGCGCGGCTCGTAATAGCGAGCGATCCCGTGGCGTGGAGGAGGCGGCACGTCCTCGTCCTCGGGCTCGCCGAGCCGCTGTCCAGCTTCGATCTCGAAGTCCGTCGCGCCAAGCAGTCCGCCGAGCCCCTTGCGCCGCACCTTGCGACGATCGAGCACGACGACATCCAGGCCGAGCGCCGCCTCGGCGAGATTGCGAGCTTCGCTCAGGGTGCGACCGCGAAATACGTGGCTCATCGTCATGCTCCTTGGGAGGCCAGTGCCGGTGCGAAATCCCTACCGAGAACGTCAACGACGCGCAGCGGGATGTTGGGTTCGATCTCGCGGAACGAGACCACGGAGTACTGCGCGACTTTGTGCTCGAAGATGGCCCGCACGTACCGGCGTAGATCGGGTGGCGCGATCACGATCGGGGGAACGCCGAGGACGCCGAATTTGGCGAGGCCAGCGGTCGCCTCGCGGGCAAGATCGGCGAGCATTCGTGGGTCGAGCGCGCCGCCCACGCCGGTGGCGATGTCGCGTAGCGAGCCGCGGAGGGTCTCTTCGAGTCGTGGGTCGAGCGCCATGGCAGCGACGCTACCGTCAGGCCCTCTGGCCATTGAGGTGATCTGTGGAGCGAGCCGCTCGCGCACCAGCTCGGTGAGCTGTTCGCTGTCTTTCGTTTGATCCGCGAGATCTGCGACGGCCTCCATGAGCGTACGGAGATCGCGAATGCTGAGACGCTCGCGAAGCAGATTGCGGAGGACACGAAGCACGTCGCCAAGCGAAAGCAAATTCGGAACCACGTCGTCGACGAGCTTCGGTGACTTCTGGGCAAGCAGATCGAGCAAGTGCTGCAGCTCTTGGCGGCCGAGCAGACGATATGCGTGATTGCGGATGACCTCGCCGACGTGAGTGGCCAAGACCGTGGCGTGGTCGACGACGGTGTAGCCAAGCGCCTCGGCCATCTCGCGATCGCGCGGGTAGATCCAGCGCGCCGGCATGCCGAAGGTCGGCTCGGTGGTGACGTCGCCATCGAGCGGAGGAGCGTTGCCGGTCGGATCGATCGCGAGCGAACGACCCAATTGGCAACTACCCTCGCCGATCGGATTACCCGATAGCAGAATGCGATACATGCCGGGCTTGAGCTCCAGATTGTCGCAGACGTGCACGCTCGGGACGACGATGCCTAGCTCGCGCGCCACCTCGCGACGCAACGACGCGACGCGATCGAGCAAGGTGCCACCCGAGGCAGTGTCCACGAGACCGACCAGCTCATAGCCGAGCTCGAGCGTGAGCACGTCGAGCGCGAGGGCCTTGTCGACGTCCTCGGCCGAGCCAGGCTTGGCGTCACCGGACTTCACCATGGCATCGCCACCGCTCGAGGACGCACCGGAGACCCCAGAGCCCAGTGCGGAAGCGGAGCCCTTGGGTCTTTTGACGTAGGTCCGACCGAAATAGGCCAGCAGACCCGCGAAGCCGAAGAGCGGAATCGAGGGCATACCCGGCACGAGGCCGAGCACCGCGATGATGCCCGCGGTGAGGTAGACCGCATGACGTTGCGCGAAGAGTTGGCCGAGGATCGTGTCGCCAATCTGCTCGCCATCGGAGCTGCGCGTCACGACGACGCCCGCTGCCGAAGAGACCAAAAGTGCCGGAATTTGCGCGACAAGCGCGTCGCCGACGCTGAGGACCGAGAAGGTCTTTGCGGCGGTGCCGACGTCCATTCCTTTGACGACGCCGATGATGAGACCGCCAATGAGGTTGATCGCCGTAATGAGAAGTCCGGCGACGGCATCGCCCTGTACGAATTTACTGGCGCCGTCCATCGCGCCGTAGAAGTCCGCCTCTTGCTCGAGCGCTTTACGGCGACTGCGTGCTTCGTCGTTCGAGAGGACGCCGGCGGAGAGATCCGCGTCGATCGCCATCTGCTTGCCGGGCATCGCATCCAAAGTGAAGCGCGCGGCGACCTCGGCGATACGGCCGGAGCCCTTCGTGATGACGACGAAGTTGATGACCACCAAGATGAGGAAGACGACGAGGCCGACGACGATCTCGCCGCCGATGACGAAGTGTCCAAACGCCTCGATCATCTGACCGGCCGCGCCCGAGCCCTCGTGACCGTGGAGCAGGATGAGCCGCGTGCTCGCGACGTTGAGGCTCAAACGCAGGAGCGTGGCCACCAGCACGATGGTCGGAAACGCGCTGAACTCGAGCGCCTCGCGAATGAACAAGGCAGTGAGGAAAATGCCGACCGCGAGCGCGATCGAGAAGGTCAGCAGCACGTCGAGGAGCGCCGCCGGAAGCGGCATCACCATCATCAGCACGATGCCGATGATGCCGAGCGGGACCGCGAGGTCCTTCAGCTTGACGGGGGCTTCTTGGGCAGTGTCCATGGCCGGTGCGAGGTGCTACCGGCATTTCTTATTCACGGAGTGTGCCAGCCCTCGGGCCCGAGCCAAGGGCGTTTCGATTCAGCCGCTTACGCTGGCCGGAGAGCGCGTTTTTCGGCGCTGCTTCGAAGCATCGGGGCGACGCTGGCGCCCGCGCAGCTTGAATACGAACGCCAATACTTTGGCGACAGCGACGTAGTGTTGACCCGGGATCGGGTGGCCCATCTCGACCTCGGCGTCGAGGGCGCGCGCGAGCCGGCGGTTCTCGAGGATGGGGATACCGTGTTTGCGAGCCTCGGCGCGGATACGTAAGGCCAAGTCGTCGTGTCCCTTGGCGACGACGGTAGGCGCGAAGTCCTTCGCGGAATAGCGGAGTGCGACCGAGATGTGCGTGGGATTGGTGACGACGGCGTCCGCGGAGGCGACCGCGGCGAGGACGCGCTTTCGGGCCGCCTGCCGCGCCCGCTCTTTTAGCTTGCCCTTGAGCTTGGGATCGAGGTCCTGCTGCTTCATCTCATCTTTGACCTCTTGGTCGCTCATGCTCATTTCGCGCTCGAGCTCCCAGCGGTTGTAGGCGTAATCGAGGGCAGCGAGGATCGCGAGCGTGAGAATCACCTTGAGCGTCAACCGTAAGAGGATGTCGATGATGAGCGAAATCGAGGATGCGACGGGCGCGCCCGTGAGTCCGAGCAGCGCCGGAACGTCGGCCAGGAGCTGCTTGTAACAAACCCAACCGACGAGTCCGACGCGAAGCATCGCGATGATGAGCTCGGTCCCGGACTTCTTCGGATTGACCATATCCTTCAGCTTCGGCAGCGGATTCAGGGCTTCGAATTTGAGCTTCATCATCTCCGGGTAGAGGCGAAAGCCCGCCTGCCAACCGCCCGCCAGCGCGCCCGCCACCGCAGTTGCGATAGCCGGCGGAACGACCATCGCGAGGAGCGCGTCCGGAAGCATGGATGCAACGACGTCGGCGTCTCCGCGCATCACGGCATCGAGCTGGCCATGGCAGCGCACGAACGAGGTCGCACATGCGCTGGATATGTCGTCACGGAACACCACCAGCGCTCCGACGGCAGCCAAGAGACCAGCGACGGCCGTAGTGTCGCGCGCCTTCGGGAAGCGCCCCTCTTTGAGGTTTTCTTCACGACGTTTGGGCGTCGCTGGGTGTGGTTTGTTCCCGTCCTCTGCCATTCGCTAGGCTCCAGAAATGCGACGGAGGAGATCGTCGAGGAAAGTTGGCAAGACTTCGTAATAACGCAAGAGCCCGTGCGCGATTGCGCGCAGCGACGCGAGGAAAGTGAGGAGACCTGTGACGACCAGAAGGGCAAAGCCAATGCTGAAGATCTGAAGGCTGGGCGCGACCCGCGAGATGAGCGCGAGCGCCGTCTGAGTCGCGAGCGACACTGCGAGCACCGGCAAGGCGAGGCTGGTGCCGACTTCGAAAGAACGACCGATGAGCTCCATGAAAGGTTCGATGCCGGCGGTCAGCGTGACTTGGGCACCGAGCGGAATGACGCGGAAGGACTCGAGCAGATAGGCCAGCACGGTCTGGTGAACACCGGCCGCGAGCGCGAGCAAGAGCGCCAGCAGCATCGACACTTGACCGAGCGCCTGACCTTGACCGCCATGGTCCGGGCTCATCGAGGTCGGCACCGAGAGCCACGAGGCCTGCGCCACGAGCCCAGCCATGAAGTCCGCGACCATGATGACGAGCCGAAAAGCGCCGCCGATCATGAGGCCGATCGCGAAATCGCGCGCCGCCGACGAAGCGAGGTGCATGTCGATGGGGACGGCCTCTCGGGGCGCGAAGAGAACACCAACGCACAACGAGAGCACGACCAAGAGTGCGACGCGGGCTTGCCGAGGAACCCACGTCCCGGGGAATGGCGACAGCACGAGAAAGCCGCCGATGCGGCTCATGACGAGCGCGACCGTCGTGAACTGCTCGGCAAGCCCAAGGTATTGCATTGCCATGTCCAGAGGTCGTCGTGAGTCGCAGGCGATCGTCCGTAGTCGCTAATCGGCAGTCGCTAATCGCTAGTCCGTAGTCGCTAATCGGCAGTAGGTAATCGCTAGCTCGTGGTCGCTCATCGGCAGTAGGTAATCGCTAGTTCGTGGTAGCTCGTCGGCAGTCGGTAATCGCTAGTTCGTGGTAGCTCGTCGGCAGTCGCTAATCGCTAGTCCGTAGTCGCAAGTCGGGTCAGCGGACGACGTCGCCGATGCGGTCGAAGTGGTCGCGCGTGAATTTCACGGTTTTGGAGGCCAGCGCGGTGCCGCCCATGAAGAAGACCAAGAGCACGCAGGCTGCCTTGACGACAAATCCGACGCTCTGTTCCTGAATCTGCGTCGCGGTCTGAAGCACGCCGATGAGGACACCGCCGACGAGCGCGGCGCCGAGGACCGGCCCCCCGACCCAGATCGAGGTCTCGATCAGCTCGGTCATGAGGGAGATGGATTGGTCAATCGTCACGCGAAGCTCCTCAACAAGGACCGCGTCAAGAGGTGCCAGCCGTCGACGACCACGAACAAGAGCAGCTTGAGCGGCAGGCTGATGCTCGTGGGCGGCACCATCATCATGCCCATCGCCATCAAGGTAGAGGCGACCGCGATATCGACGAGGAGGAAGGGCAAGAGCACGAGCACACCCATTTGAAAGCCCGTGGTGAGTTCGCTGATCACGAATGCCGGGATAGCGATGCGCATCGGCACGTCGGCTTCCGTCGTCGGAAAGGGCAGGCGTGCGGCGTTGTAAAACAGCGCAAGGTCGGACTCGCGCGTCTGCCGCAGCATGAAGGCGCGGAGGGGCGCAGCGGCGCGCTCGGCGGCCTCGACCTCGGTGATCTGGCCGGCGGCGTAGGGGGTGTACGCCTGTTCCATGATCGCGGTCGTGACCGGAGCCATCGTGAACATGGTGATGAACATCGCGATGCCGATGATCACCTGCGTGGGCGGCGTCTGCATCGAGCCGATGCCGGTGCGCACGAAGGACAGGACGATGACGACGCGCGTGAACGACGTCATCGTGAACACGATCGCGGGCAAGAGCGACAGGATCGTGAGCAGCGCGAGGATCTTGAGCGGCCCGGTGAGGCCCTTGTTGGCGATCTCGGCGACGTCGCCCATCGCTGGCATGGCGGCGGGCAGCTGCAAGGCCTGTTGCACCGCGTCTTGTGCGAGCGCTGGTGCCGAACCGGCCAAGGTCGTGAAAAGCGCGGAAAGTGCGGCAATTAGCGCAAGTTTTCGCGGGCTCATCATGACGCTCAGCGAGCTCCCGAGGCCTTGCGACCGAGGCGCCCGAGGGAGGCTGCCTGTTCGTCGCCTACCGAGATCGAGACGCGCTCACCACGGCCGCTGCGTGCTGGGGCTCGGCCGCGAGCATCGTCCGCGGAGGCCAGGCCGGAGCGAAGCGCGGCGCGGATGCGTTCGATTTCATCCTCTTCGTCGCGCACCTCGAGGTTCGGTCGCCGGCGGGCCGTGTCTTCGCGTTGCGGAGCGCGCTCCTCGCGTCGCCGGACCGAGCGCTCGCGCGGGACTTCGTCGTCGTTTGTGAACTGGGCGCGCGGCGACGGCTCGTCACGCGGCGCATCGTCCTTGCGCGCGGCACGCCGGACGCGGGCGGCTAGCTCTTCGACCTTCGAGCGAGCGCCGCGGAGTGCGCTCTCGAAGCCGGGCTCGTTGTCGACAGCGTCGTTCGGGGCGAGCTCGACCAGCGGCTCTTCGTCGGCGGCGTCGAGAGGCGGCAACACCGCGAGCCGCGCGATCGAGCCTGGGGTGATCCCGAGCAGGAGGCGTTGGCCATCCACGTTGACGAGCATCAATTCGCTGCGAACGCCGATCGACGTGCGACTCACGATCTTCATCGCCTCTTGGAGCTTCGGCGGCTTGATGATGCCGCGCCGACGCAAGAGCCACACGGCGCCGGCGATGATGATGCAGCAAGCGAGCAGCTTGTAGCCGATGCCGCTCGACGGTGATGGGGCGAGCAGCTCGAGGGGTTTGTCTGCCGTGCGGCGCAGGGCGAGCGGCCGCTCGGTCGGAGCACGCACGGGCGCTGGGGGCTCGCTCGGCAGCCGCGCCTGAAACAGCTCGGCCGGCTCGGCGCGTGCGGTGTCGCCATCGCTCGAGAGCACGCCATCGGCGGCGCCCTCGTCCACGAGTGGGCTCTCGGTCGCCGTCGCTAGAGCCGCTTTCGCTGCGGGCTTGATGCTCACGGTGAGCTTCGCCTTCGCCGTTGCGGGCGCCGTCGCCTTCGCCGTTGCGGGCGCTTTCGCCAGAACCGGAGCGGGCTGAGCGCGTGCGGTCTCTTCGCTCATCGCGTCCTTCGAGGTCAAACCGCTGGCGACGAGCGCCAAGGCGATGACGCTCCAAGCCCGCGCGTTCACGAGTTGCCTCCCGTGCTCTCGGGGCTCAACAGCTCGGTGATGCGAACGCCGTAGCGGTCGCCCACGACGACGGCCTCGCCGCGACCGAGCAATTGGCCGTTGACGTAGACGTCGATCGGCTCACCCGCGGCCTTGCTGAGCTCGACGGTCGCCCCGGTCGAGAGGCGCAAAACCTCCTCTATTTTCATGCGTCGCCGGCCGATTTCGAGGGTGATCTCGACCTCGACGTCTTTGAGAAGCGCGAAGGCGCCGAGGCCTTGCGATCGGTCGCGCGGAGACGCGAACGCCCCGGCTTCGGAGGGAGCTACAGGTTTTTCGTCCGCCATGATGGCGACGAATGAAGCAATGCACGTGCCCGAGCCGTTCGCTCCGGCGTTCGGGTCGCTTCAGGCTCCGCGAGGCCGCGGTGGAGCGGCGGATTGCGCATCGTCGAAGCCGGGTCGTGACGCCTCGTGACGCGCAACGATCTGGACGGCGAGCTGGGTGCCCACGGTCGTCGGCTGCCCGGTGAAGAGCACTTGATTCTCCACGCGAACGTCGACGTCGCCGTTCACGGGCACGTCCAGTCGCAGGGTGTCGCCGACGCGCAACGCGCCGATTTTTCCGAGGGTCATGCGAACTCTGCCGAGCTCGACCACGACCTGAACCAGCACCTCGCGAACGGTGGCGGCCACGCGCGGATCGATGCCTTCGGCGCGTTTTTGGGTGTTTGCGGCGCGCGCCGCATTGAGCGCCGTCTTGCTCACCGCGAGCAGGATGGTTCCGATGAGCGCGCCCTCTTGCGGCTCATCCGAGGTGTTCGCTGCCGGGCTCGGACTATCGAAATCATCGAGCCCGAAGCCCCCCGGCTGCGAGGCCGGCGCGGACAGGGCCTGCTCGCGAATGTGCAGTGGGAGCTGGACGAGCGCCCCGTCGGCGCTGCGTTCGTTGCCGGTTTGCGGAGCGAGCTTCGTGAGGCTGAGGCCGACGTGGCGCGCGAGCGCAGAGCCGAGCGACTGAACGATGCCGCCAGCGATGCGGTCCATGAAGGCGCGCTGCGGAGCCGTCAGACCCTTGGGGTTGAGCTGCGGCGGGTCCGCGCCGTCACCACCGAGCGCGCCCTCGAACAGGAGGGCGATCGTCGACGCATCGACCGCGAGCATCGCACGGGAGCCGCCCGGCTCGGCCGCGAGCGGAGCCACGAACACGGGGCCGTCGAGGTCCTTGCCAAAATCGCTCGCGAGCACCGTGCTCGGCTCGCCGGGGATGACCACCGCGCGGCGCTTGCCGAGCACCGGGACCCCGCGACGCAGGTTTTGGGCGAGCGCCGTTCCTGCCCGCCGCAGCGTCTCCTCGGCGAGCGCGCTGCCCCCGCCCGAAGTGAGCGCGATGAGCGTCTCGGCGCGGACGACCTCCCCACCGCGGCGCGAGTCGTCGCTGGTGTCCACGGGCGCGATCACTGAACCACGATTTCGTGCACCAGGACTCGGACGGCGAACTCAGCGCCGAGCTGGTGAATCCGCAACAAGAGGTCTTCGGAGATCTTCGTCGCGGTGCGCGGATTCTTGATCTCCTGAAAACTCAGGTTGCGGAAGTAAGTGAGACAGGCGTCGCGGACGCGAGGCACGAAGTTGTTGAACTGCTCGACCGGAATGTTCTTCGCGAGCTCGATGGCGATCGTGACTTTGGCGTGGTGTGCGTCCGACGATTTCTCGTCGATCACGTTGAGCACGAAGGGCTTCAAGTCCACCGTGGCGCCCGGCAGTTTTGTCGCGTCCAGCTTGTGCTGGGCGTCCTCGGGAGAGACCTGCTTCGGCGCGCCGAGAAAGGCGCCCCCGAAACCTGCCGCGCCCGCGAACACCGCCGGCAGCAACATGCCAAGAAGTTTTCCGACGAGGCCCGAGCCGCCTTTCGCGGCAGCCGCGGATTCGGCTTGGGACGCCGCCTGTGTCTGTTCGTCAGCCATGGCTCACTCACGCGCCGATTGCGGGCGCAGCTACGGAGGAATTAGCGCTTGAGATTGACCGCTTCGAGGAGCATTTCGTCGGCGGTGGTGATGGTCTTCGCGTTGGCGGAGAAGACCCGTTGAAAGCCGATCATATCGACGAACTGCGTCGCAAGATCGACGTTGCTCTGT
>SHZB01000065.1 GCA_009692485.1 Myxococcales bacterium | reverse complement strand
CGAGCGGCGGCATGAGCTGCCTCGCCGTCGGTACGGTGACGGCGGGCTCCCTCGTCATCACCGAGATCATGAACAACCCGGCAGCCGCAACCCACGCGGCTGGAGAGAGGTTCGAGCTCTACAACCCGGGCCCCAATTGCGACGAGCTGAAAGGCCTCACGTTGACGAGCAAGTCCGACCTGCCGCACACCGTGGGCACGAGCGTCGTCGTTCTAGCAGGGAAATACGCGGTGATCGGGCGCAATGCGGACATGGCGTTGAACGGCAAAATCGCGGTCGACTACGCATTTGGCACGGCCCTCAATCTCGGAAACGACGCCGATGATCTCGTGATCGCGTCCATGGGCACCGTCGTCGATCTGAGCGCGTGGGACGGCGTCGGCCTCGATCCGAACGGCAAGAGCCGGTCGCTCAACCCGAAGTTTCTCACGGCCGCGCAAAACGACGATGACACGAACTTCTGCGTCGCGACTTCGATGATCGCGGGGAGCATCGATTTCGGTACACCCAGCGCGGCGAACGATGCGTGTCCGTGAGTGATCGCCGCGCCCGCTCGTGAGTGATCGCCGCGCCCGCTCGTGAGTGACCGCCGCGCCCGCTCGTGAGTGACCGCCGCGCCCGCTCGTGAGTGATCGCCGCGGCAGTGGTCCCGCCAGGGTGAGTGTCCCAGCGCTCAGTCGGTGCCGACGCCGAGATCGTCTTCCGGATCGAGCTCGACCACGATCTTCAAACGGCCGCCAGCCGCCGCGCTCTCGCTGAGCGTCACGGTGTTGGGATCACTTGTCGAGAAGCTTCCGACCGTCACGGTCGCTCCGCGATCATTGACCTTGGCGTCATCGTCGCTGCCACCTGGTGCATCGTGAAATTCGGCGTGCTCTTCGTTCGGTGCCGCTCGGGTCGAGGTTTTCTTGTAGGCGGCCTCGTCGGGCGGCGTGAGCGCAACCATGGACGGAGAGACGGGGGTCGCATCGTGAGTGACCGACTCGAAGATCGACCGCGTCGACTCGAAGCTAGGG
This sequence comes from Myxococcales bacterium, assembly GCA_009692485.1. Classification (GTDB taxonomy): domain Bacteria; phylum Myxococcota_A; class Polyangia; order Polyangiales; family Polyangiaceae; genus SYFR01. The sequence continues at coordinate 18,299 of SHZB01000065.1, read as the reverse complement.
AGGCCGCCGACTCCGGGAGAGTCGAGGGGTGCGTCGGGGACGAGGAACGCGGCTCGGGCGGCCGGAGCTAGGGCGCGCCGCGGAGGCTTATGCCGCGGTAGTCGGGCGACGGCGGCGTCGGGCGAGCGATCAACCTCGTCGATGTCGCCTTTGTCGAGGTGCTCTGCGCCCTCATCGCTCGCTTCCTCGATGTCGGCTTCGGCTGCGCGAAATGCGATCTCTGGGGAGCTGTCCGGCTCCGGATCCGGGGTGATTTCCGGCGCGGGAGCGGAGCTGCTCGTCGCTACCGGTGGGTTGGCATCGGGCTGCCCAGACGCCGTGCTCGACTCGGGCGTGGGTGGCACTTGCGATGCCGGCTCGCTGGGGGACTCGAGCCGCGTTGGTGCAGCTTCGGCGGCTGCCGGCAAACTCTGGGGAAGCGGCGGCGGTACGCTCACACGGGCGCGCGCGCTAGCGATGGGCGGCGTGCTCGCAGGCCGCACTGCGCTCGCAATGGGCGGAGTCGGTGCAACCGGCGGTGTGCTCGTGCGGGTGGAGGCACTCCCGGGTAGCGGCGGTGGGATCGACGCGGGCCGCGCGACGGTCGCGCTCGCGGACACGGTGGTTGGCACCGGCGTCGCAGCATTCGTCGCGATGGCAGTAGTGGCGACGGCATTGCTTGCGACGGCGGCTGCTGCAGGCAACCCAAACCGCGGAAGGTTGGGCGACGGCAGCGGCCCGGGGGTCGCTAGCGTCTGGTGGGTCGCGAACGCCTGCCGCAGTCCCGGGTTGTCCACGTGCACATAGGTCTCAGCGGTCTCGGCGGCGAGCACCGCGGCTCGCTCGTCACGCGCGGTGTGCAGCTGCGTTTTGCTTTCCGGCTTCGGCGGTCGCATCGGCGTCGAGCGGGTGCTGATCGCCGCACCACGCACGCGCGCAGCGGTGCGAACGCTCCGCGGGCCAACGCCACCTTCGACCTCCGGAAGGCTCGACAGATCGAGCCGCTGAAGCTTGGCGCGCACCCTCATGCGCTTCGCCTCCACGCGCTTTGCGTCCTCGCCGAGCTCGTCGAGCATTCGCTGAACCGAGCTCGGGAGGCCAAGACCCGAGGCTACGATATGGAGTCGAGGCTTGCCGCTGCCTCCACGATAAATGCCGACGTCGTGCGCGATCCCGCCGGTCACGAGGTGCGTTTCGGTGTGGTACTTGTCGAAGACCGCGATCGGAGTGCGCTCGAGGAGATCTTCGCTCGCGACGACGACCGAGCCGAGCGTCACGATGTCTTCAAGATCATGTTCGGACGCGAGTAACGGGTTGTTGTTGACGATCTCGATGCAGGCTTGCAGCAGCGATTCGTGCGTGAGCGGACCGTCGATTTCTTTTTCGCCGAAGACGGTGACCCCGCCGCCCGCGAGTGCGCCACGAAATGCACGCTGCTCGAAGCTGCGGATGGGCACGAGCCCCGGCATGTCGCCAGCGTGGTAAATCCGATCGAAAGCATCGAGCACGGACCCGTTGCAGGCGGGCAGGTAGTGGTCGACTCCGAGACCCGAGTGCAGGGCATGCAGCTTCTGGTTGTCGATGAGGATCAGCGACTCGAAGGGGCCGTCGACCAGATCGTTGAGCGCTGCGAACGCGGTTCGCTTCGCCCCGAAACTATCGGTTTTTCCGGGCATCACACCTGCCGCGATGACCGGGACCCCCATAAAATGGAGCTTGCGAACGAGCTCTCCAAGCGAGCCTCCGACGCTGCCGCCGAGCCCGCCGATCACGAGCAAGAGCTCGACCTCCCCGAGGTAGCTCGCCGCGCTTGCGATCGGATCGCCCCAGCCGGAGACGTCCTCAGGCAGGCGGAATTTCGCGTAGTGCGCGAGCTTGTGCGTCGCGAGGTCCGACGCCGAGACGTTCAATGCAACCGCCGGGTAACCGCGGGCTGCGAAGAGCGCCGCGAGGTTGCCGCCGCATTGACCTAGCCCCACCACGCCGAGTTTATTTACGGCGCTAGAGCTGGCGCGTTCGTCGTCTTTCATGGTGGGCAAAGTAGCGCCACGGACGCTTTGGATTCAATCCCGAATTCGGAAAATGCCCGACCAGGACAACGGTGCGCCTTGAACTAAGTGGCGGCGAGTTGCATCCGAAGTGCCATGATGCTCGGTCTTTTACGCGCCTCCCCCTTGTTTTCCCGCGCCATCTTCATCGCCGCGCTCGCGTTCGCTTCGGCGTGCGGCACGATACGGTCGCCGCTTGCCCTGCCGCCTCCGGTCGCGTCGAGCTCGCTAGCGCCAGGCGACGTGTTCGCCGCTCAAATCGTCGGTGAACCCGATTTGCCGGTCGAGTTCACCGTCGCGCCCGACGGCTCCGCCGACATTCCGTACATCGGGCGCATCCGCGTCGAAGGTCTCGAGCCCCAGCAGCTGAGCCAGGTCATTCGAGCCAGGCTGATCGCCGACCAGATCTTGATCGCGCCGAGCGTGACGGTGCGCGTGCTCGACTACAAGTCCAAGCGCGTCACCGTGGGTGGTGAGGTGAAGAGCGTGGGGGCGTTCCCATTCGAGGTCGGGATGACGCTACACGGGGCGGTGGCGCGCGCCGGGGGATTGACGGCGTTGGCGCGGTCCTCGGGCGTGATCGTCGTGCGCCGTGTCGGGAGCGGCACGAAGAGCGCGATCGTTGATTTCGATGCGATCAGCGTGAACGGCATCCCGGACGTGATGTTGCAACCAGGCGACGCGATCACGGTGCCGCGTAGGACATTCTGAATAGGAGCGACAAAAAAAAACGGCGGGCCACCTAAGACCCGCCGTCGGCTTCCTCAAGGTGAGGGTGTCACCTCGGGTGAGCGGCCTTCGTGTTCATGACTCATGTTGCTGTCCCTCCTCCGGCTGGTCCGGCGCCCTGAGTGCTGGGAGCCGGCAATGCGGTCGGCGACGCACGTCGAAACGCGCGTCACCACGGTGGTGGTTCTTACGTCGGACCGGCCGCAGTGCCGAGAACTCCACGCCTCTTCTGGGCGTTTCTTGGTTGGCAGAGCCGAGCTGCATTGGTGCCGCAGGCTCCGTGTCGAGGCGACGCGACTCCCCTCGTAGCGCCGGAAAGTTCCGGGCAAGACGACGATTGGGGGTTCGGACCGTTCCGGGGCAATTGCCCATCTGCCGCCACTCCTTGCCTTGTTTGTAACGCGCCCCATCCCCGAATGCACACAATCTGCAAAACGATGAGAGCGAGTCCGCCGTTGTCGCTCACCGCGTCGCCCAAGACATGGAGAACAAGAGGGCATCGCCCCTGGGTTGCGCGAGCGAGCCGTGTTACCGATCGGGCGTGACCGCGGCCCCCGGACCCTCAAACTCCCCGACCGCAGCTGGCGTCGCGGTGAGTTCCGCCCTTGGTGGCAGCGGGGTCGCGGTGAGTTCCGCCCTTGGTGGCAGCGGAGTCGCGGCCGATTCGGATGAGGGCGAGCGCACCCTCTACGAAGGCCATCCGGCGGTCTTGCCATCGGTTACGACGCTGCTCATCGCGATCGTAACGGTCGGCCTCGCGGCCATCTACTTCTGGATCCGAAGTCGCTCGACCTTCGTCCGCGTCACGACGCAGCGCATCGTCGTCGATCGCGGGATCTTGTCGAAGCGAATGGACCAACTCGACCTGTACCGCGTCACCGACTACGTGGTCGATCGCCCGCTCTCGCAGCGGATGATGGGCACCGGTAACATCATCCTCAAGGCGATGGACAGCACGTCTTCGCAGCTCATCCTCTCTGGTCTGAAGACCGACGTGGTGGCGCTGTACGAGGCGTTGCGGCGCGCGACCGAGGACGAGAAGCGTCGCCGCGGCGTGCGTGTCGTCGACTATGAAGTGACGGCTCAAGGCGGCCCATCGGGCACCTGAGCGAGTCGCATCGAGCCGTGCCGAAGCGACTCGAATTGAGCCGTGCCGAGCGCGTCGCCCGCCGCACGCATGGCGAGCGTGCTCCGAAGTCGAGTTCGCTCCGCAGCGTTGACACTTTGACGCCTCCACCGTGACGGAGGCGTCATGCCGCGCACCCGCGTCGCGCCCGCCGGTCCGGCTGCATGCCGCCGAGAGTTGCGCGAGAGGCCAACCTCGAGTTCCGTCATTACGAGAAAAATGCCGCAAGTTACTGGGAAAAACACATCAACGGAGCGCCGGACATGGCGCGCATCCTCCACATTGCCGCGCCTCGCAGCGAGCTGTTGAGTCGAAAAGTTTTCCGTGGCGCGCCAGATGCATAAGTTCGCGCCATCGCAGGCATCGCCAAGAAGGTCCCAGGCGGGACGCCCCCAAAGGTGAGCGATGACCGGTCGGGTTCGAATCCCGGGCTTGCGACCAAGTTGTCGCGTGCCGACTAAGGCCCGTCCCGGCGCTCGGCGTCGCGAGCTTCCTCGACGTCGGTCGGTCCAGAGTCGCCGTGATCAGCATCGCGCGGCTCAGCATTGCGCGACCCAGAGTCGTCGAGCACAGCTCGGACCGCGTAGATCGATTTGCCCTGACTCTCGTGGTAGGTGCGCACCACCAGCTCGCCGAGCAAGCCCATCGTGATGAACTGCACGCCGACGATGACGAGCAGCACCGCGAGCAAGAGCAGGGGACGGTCCGCGAGGGTCGCGCCATAGAGGACCTTCATGATTGCGAGGTAGGCGCCGAGGCCAAGACCGAAGGTGCTGGCGGCGAGTCCGAGGCCGCCGAAGATGTGGATCGGGCGAGTCGCGAAGCTGAGGAGGAATCGCACCGTCAACAGGTCGAGAAACACCTTGGCCGTACGTGACAAGGTCTTCGCGAGCCCGCCGTATTTCGATTCTCCAGCCGTCCGCGCGCGGTGGTTGACTGGCAGCTCCGCCACGCGCACGCCGAGGCTGGCGGCGACGGCCGGCACGAAGCGGTGGAGCTCCCCGTAGAGCTTCACGTTCTTGGCGACGTCGCGGTGGTAGACCTTCAAGGAGCAGCCGTAGTCGTGGATGCCGACCCCCGTGACCTTACCGATGAGGTAGTTGGCGACCTTGCTCGGAAACTTGCGAAGGAGGAGCGCGTCCTTTCGCTTGACGCGCCACCCGCTCACGATGTCGTAGCCCTCTTCGGCCTTCTGCAGCATCTTCGCGATGTCCGCCGGATCGTTCTGCAGATCGGCGTCGATGGTGATGACCCACTCGCCAGCAGCGAAGTCGAAGCCAGCCGCGAAAGCCGCCGTTTGGCCGAAATTGCGGCGAAATTGGATCACCTTGATGCGCGCGTCCGAGGCTTGGGCCTTCGCCAGGCGCGCGTAGCTGTCGTCCTTGCTACCGTCATCGACGCACACGATCTCGTAAGTTCGCCCCGTCCCTTCGAGCGCGCGGGTGAGCTCACCGATGAGCGCCGCGACGTTGTCCTCTTCGTCGAAGATGGGGACCACAACCGACACCTCGATGGGCTCGGCGACGCGATCGACGAGGCGCCCGAGCACCGCCCGGCGCTTGGAACCGAGCCGAGGCGAGAGCACTTCCGTCAACCGCCGCGAGACCACTTCCTTCATCGGTGTCGGTCCGCGGCGTCTCAGCACTCGTCGAGATCGTTGCGCCGCAGCGCCGTGATGCCGATGGCCGTGGCGCAGCTCGCGCACAGCGGCGGAGCATCGATACGGACGTCGCTCCCGCGCATCGACAAGTGCGCTCCACTTGCAGGCGGCGCTCCTTCGATCGTGTCCGCGCACGCATCGCAGCGGCACTCTTCGAGCGGCGCGCGTCGGCGTTTGATGAGGGCGGCCGCGGCGACCTCGTCGGCCACGAAGGTCGGGTACCCAGCCTCGTCGGGTTCGAGGGTCACGCGCTCCCCACCTGTCCCGCAGCTGGCGAGCGACGCGGGGGATCTTGCGGCATCGCGGCGCGGCGGCCGACCGGCTTGTCGAGCGCGCAGCTCTCTTCGAGCAGCTCGGCGACGTCAGCGACGCGGATCTCGCCGTCCTTGTCGTGGGCCTTGAGGCCGTCGGAGATCATCGTGATGCAGAACGGACAGCCCGTCGCGATGTTCTTCGCACCGGTGTCGATGAGCTGCAGCGTGCGGCGGTTGTTCATGCGGTCTTTGTTCTGCTCTTCCATGAACATTTGCATGCCGCCGGCGCCGCAGCAGAGCCCTTGCTTGCGGCTGGCCCCGACCACCTCGAGGAGCTCGGCACCGGGAATGGAGGCGAGCACACGGCGCGGCTCCTCGGTCTTGTCGTTGTAACGACCGAGGTAACACGCGTCATGGAAGACGACCTTGTCTTCGAGGCGCTCGCGAGGAAACAGCCGCTTCTCGTCGACGAGCGAGAGAAGAAACTCGGTGTGATGCACGACCTCGAATTTCGCGCCGAAGTCGGGGTACTCGTTCGCGATGCTGTTGAAGCAATGCGGACACGTCGTCACAATCTTCTTGATGCCGCCCTTCTGCTTGTAGCTGTCGAGGGTGGCGGCATTTTTTTCCGCGAGCTGCGCGAAGAGGTACTCGTTGCCGGCTCGGCGCGCGGGATCTCCGGTGCAAGTCTCTTCTTGTCCGAGGATGGCGAAGTCGACACCGGCGGCTTTCATGAGACGCGCGGTGGAGCGGGCGATCTTCTTCGCGCGGTCGTCGTAGCTCGCGGCACACCCGACCCAGAAGAGCACGGGCGCATCCGGGTGCTGGGCCATGTGCGCGATGTCGAGTCCCTCGGCCCAGTTGGCGCGGTCGATGCGCGCCAAGTTCCAGGGGTTGCCGTTGACCTCCATGCCTTGAAACGGCATCGACAGCTCGGGCGGAAACTCGCCCTTTACGAGCACGAGGTTGCGGCGCATGTCGACGATCTTGTCGACGTAGCTGATCATCACCGGACACTGCTCTTCGCACGCGCGGCACGTGGTGCATGCCCAGAGCACGTCGGGATGGATGACGTTGCCGACGAGATCGATCGGCTCGGAGCGCACTTCCGGAATGGGCACCGGATTGTCCGCATAAACGGGCGCGTGATGCTCATCGCCGTCACCGTGAGCGTGGTCGTGATCGGCGCCGTGGGCATGCTCGTGCGCGGCAGTCGCGTGGCCGTTGCCGTGGCCGTTGCCGTGGCCGTTGCCGTTGCCGTGGCCTTCTGCGACCTCGCCCTTCGGTCCGCCGGGGCGGTTGATGAACTCGTCCTCGCGCGCGTAGAGATGGTCGCGAAGATCGATCGTGAATTGCTTGGGGCTGAGGAGCTTGCCGGTGCGGTGCGCGGGGCAATGATCGGAGCAGCGGCCGCACTCGGTGCAGGTATAAAAATCGAGGATGGCCTTCCACGTGAAGTCCTCGATGCGCGCGATGCCCACGGGCTCGGCCGTGTTCGGACGGTCGGCCGCTGCCATGACCTTCTCGCCAAGCTCGTCCGCAGTGCCGATGAATGCGAGCCGCCCGGGGTGCTCGAGGCTGCGCGCGAACACGTTTGGTACGCCCGTGAGGATGTGAAAGTGCTTCGAGTGGGGCAGCAGATTCAAGAACACCATCACCAGCGTCGCGTGCAACCAGAAGCCGAGGTGCGCGAGCACGACGAGCTGTTGAATGCCGGCGTTCCAGAGCATCACCGTGGCCGCCGAGCCCGCGGGATTCGGAAACAATTGCCAGCTTGCGGTCGGGTGCGCTTCGGCCGGCGCCGCGCCAAGGTGGCTCGCGATCGTGGTGATGCTGCTACACAGCTCGGCCGTGCCCTTCGCTCCGCAGGCTTGCGTGTAATAGCGATCGAAGAGGACCGCGGAGGCCCCGTCGTAGACCATGTCCGCGAGCATCATCGTGATGATGATCCCGAGGATCACGAGCGCCTCGAGCGAATGCGTCATCCGCGCCTCGTGCTTGTAGACACGCAGGTATACGAAATACGCGGCGCCGAGGACGACGAGGATCGCCGTGACGTCCTTCGCGAAGTCGTACAGCTGGCCGAGCCGCAAGGCGCCGATGAGCGGCAAATTCAGCGGTTCAGGGCCGAGGATCCACAGATGAAAATTGGGGTCGAAGCCGCGGCCCCACAACATCAGCGAGCGCAGCAGCAGCACCAAAAAGCCCACAAAAATGAGCTTGTGCGCGAGCCCGGCGCCCTTGTAGTAGCTCATCTTTTTTTGCACGAAAGCGAACTCGTAGACGCCCTTCAGGCGGTCCGTGAGGCGGTCCATGCGGTTGTCGTCGCGCCCGACTTTCAAGAGCTGCCAGCGGCGGTTCGCGCTCCAACAGAAGGCGGCGAACAAGCCGACGAGCATCGTCATCATCCACGTGGGGTGCATGAGTCTCCGTGAGATCCGGGGCGCTGGCCGACGGGGCGTCGATGCGCGTAAAAGTTAGGCTTTCCGAGCGCCCGTCTTCTATGGGTTGGCGGGCAAGACGTCAACCGAACCCTCCACGGGCTCGCGGGCGGCGATGTGGCTCGCGGCACTGTGGCTCGCGGCACTGTGGCACGCGGGCGGCCTCATTGCGACGCGTCGGGATCCGCTAGCGAGGGCGTGCGCTCGACGCTCAGCGGGTCGTCGCGTCGTTCTTCACGAGCGAGCGTTCGCGTTCGCACTGACGGAGACGATGCTCCGCGAGTGGGAGCCACCGCTCGGATGTGGGCGCGGCGTCGATGAAGGCACGGAGGCGCTCTTCGGCTCGACGGAGAGCCTCGATGCGCGCCGCGGGGCTGGTCTCCACGCGGGCGGCTTGCCACTGCCCGAGCGCCGCGTAGTAGTGCTCATCGTAGGCCGGTACGAAGAACCAGCCATCGTCCTTGAGCGCGTTGTCACCGGGATCGTAGCTGCGCGCGAGCTTCACCGACTCGAGCCCGCCGTCGAGATCTCCCGACCGATCGAGGGCGATGGCGAGTCCCCACAGCGTGGTCACTCCAGCGGCTCCCATGGCAACAGCAGGAAGCTCCGCGAGGCTCGTGCGGTAACCGCGCACGGCCTCCTGGAGCCGGCCTTCGGCCATCAGCGCTTCGGCCCGATTGGCCAGGTGAACGCTGCGGCGAAGCGGATGTACCTCGAGCGCGAGCGCCTCGTCGTACGCGGCGATTTCATCTTTTCGCGCGCCCGTGTGCGCGTGGCAAACCGCGAGGTCATAGAGGGCCAGCGACCGCAGCTCGCGCGCGGAACGCTCCGACGTCGGCGCTACCGCTTGGAGACTTTCACCCGTGACGGCGACGAAGCGCAGGTGCTCTTTCGCGCGTGCGAGCCTGCGAGCGTCGTGGTCCAGATCGAAGCTCGCTCGTTCGAGTCGCGCCGCGAGATAGCGCGCAACCGGATCGTTCGAGTTGCCGATGCGTGCGTTTTCCGCGAGCGCGCGGACACCGACGAGGAGGCTCAGCGTCTCGGGCGCGTGCGCATCCGAGGCGCGCAAAAAACGCTCGTGGCCCGCCATTGCGGCACGCAGCTTGGAGGCGTCACGCGCGGCGTCCGGATTCGCAGCTTGCGTCCATATGCTGGGTTTTGCGGCAAATGCGGGCGTTGCGCCCAGCCACACGAAGAGCAGCCACACGAAGAGGGCGATCGCCACGCGGCTCATGGCTTTGCTCGCGGCGGCGCTCTCTCGAGGAGCGCGAGTCGGGCGGCCGCTCTCGCACGCCAAGGCGCGGGCGCGGCGCTCGTGGCCAAGTAAGCCCGATAGCGCGCCATCGCTTCCGTCGCTTGCGACGCCTCGAGAGACATCGCTTCGAGGACGAGTCGATCGGCTGGGTCCGCGAGCTGATATGCGCTCGGCGTGCGTGACCATTTCTGCGCCGCCACGGTCTCGGCCAGGACCTCGCTAGCTTGCTCTGCTCGACCCGCGCGATCGAGCACGAGGGCAAGGGACAAGGCGACATCGAGTCCTAGCGGCGAGCCGGTCGTCCGCTTGCCCTCACGCAAGAACGCGAGCGCCTCCTCGAGGCTCGGCCCAGCTCCGGTCGGCGCTGCCATCGCTCTTGCCGCGACGGTCATCGACGTGTGCGCGGCTTCGATGAGGACGCGCACCGCCTCTTCGCGCGAGGGCACGAGCAGCACGAGCGGCACCAAGCGACGGTAGGTCGCAAGCGCAGGGACGGTGCGACCATTGGCGAGCTCGGTGCGCGCCAGATCGATGAGGGCGAGCGGCTGCGAGATCGCGTTCGGATCGCGCTCGATCGCCCCGTCGAACGCCAGCATGGCCTCTTTCGTACGTCCGAGCCGAAGCAAGCTGCGGGCAGTGAGCACGAGCGGAGCAGCTTTGCCGGTGATGATCGCATCGGCCGCCGCGGCGTCTCCGAGCGAGCGGCGTGCTTCGTCCGCGAGGCGTGATTGCGCGTGGGCGAGGAGGTGACAGTAGCGCGCGAGGCTCGGATGGCGCGCCCGCGTCCATACGTTTGCATGCGTACGACGGGACCCTTCGCTCATGGCGGCGCATTCGCGCGGACGTCCCGAGACGTTGGCGGCGGCGCTCAGCTCCGAACTCCGCTCCGAACTCAGCGGAGCAGGCATACTGGCTACGAGCGCCGCGAGCACGCCGGCGAGGCTCACCCTGCGCGCTCTCCGCGAATCCAGCTATCGCGCACGACGATGGTCTCCTCACGCCGTGGTCCCACGCTCACGAGATCGACCGATAGCTCCGTGCGTTCTTCGACGAATTCCAAGTATGCGCGCACGTTGCGCGGAAGCGACGCGAGCGTGCGGCATCCGGAGATGTCCTCGCTCCACCCCGGCCGGCGCTCGTAGATCGGCGTCACCCCCGCGAGGCTGGTCGGAGGCGCGTCGTCGCTGCGGCCGTCGGGCGTCTCGTAGGCCACGCACACCGGAATGGTGTCGAAGCCGCGCAGCACATCCAGCTTCGTCATCGTGAGCGCGTCGAGTCCGTTGACGCGTCGCGCGTGCCGCAGCGCTGGCAGATCGAGCCACCCCGTTCTGCGCGGGCGCCCGGTGACCGAGCCGTACTCGTGACCGATGGTTCGCAGCCGCTCACCGTCCGCGTCGTGAAGCTCCGTCGGGAATGGCCCTTCGCCGACGCGCGTCGTGTACGCCTTGGTGATGCCGAGGACACGATCGATTCTCGTTGGTCCGACGCCTGCGCCCGTGCATGCGCCGCCGGCCGTCGCGGACGACGAGGTCACGTAGGGGTAGGTGCCGTGATCGATGTCGAGCATCGTGCCTTGTGCGCCCTCGAGCATGACGCGTTCACCTTTGCGAAGCGCGGCTTCGATGCGCGCCGGGACGTCACCCAGCATCGGCACGATGCGCGGCGCAAGCACCAGCAGCTCTTCAAGCACAGCGGCCGCATCGGGCACCGTTCCGCCGAGCGACTCGATCATCGCGGTGGCGTTCGCCAAGGCCTCGCGCACTCGCATCCGAAGCTGCTCGGGGTGGCGCAAATCGCCCACGCGAACTCCGCGCCTGCCGGTTTTGTCTTCATAGCAAGGACCGACACCGCGACGGGTCGTGCCGAGTTTCGTGCCTGTGGCAGCGCTCTCTCGAAGTCCGTCGAGCAAGATGTGGTGCGGCAAGATGACGTGGGCCTGCTCGGCGATGATGAGCCTGCGCGTCGCGTCGATGCCGCGTTTGTCGAGCGCGTCAAGCTCCTCCAACAAGGAGCCGAGGTTGATGACCATGCCGTGGCCCAAGAGCGGAGTCGTGTGCGGATGCAAGACGCCGCTCGGCACGAGCCGGAGCACCAGCCGCTCATCGCCGATGACGAGCGTGTGACCGGCGTTGGGGCCACCCCCATAGCGCACGACCAGGCCCGCATGCTCTGCGAGCAGATCGACGATCTTTCCTTTTCCTTCGTCGCCCCACTGGGCACCGACGATGACGATCGCGGGCATCGGGCTCCGGTCTGCTACGGCGCTTCAGCCGCCCATGATTTGTGATTCGCGGTCGGCCACGATCTGGTCGACGCGCTTGACTGCTTCGAGGATGAGTTCTTCGACCTTCTTCTTGCCGCGATCAGCCTCATCTTCGCTGACTTCGCCTTCTTTTGCGGCCTCGTCGAGCAGATCGAGCGACTCGCGTCGGTGCTTGCGGACCGCGATCTTGCCTTCTTCTCCGGAGCGCTTCGTGAGCTTGACCATGTCGCGGCGACGCTCTTCCGTCAGCGGCGGGATCGGGATGCGCAAGAGGTCGCCATCGACCTGTGGATTGAGCCCGAGGTCGCTGTCGCGGATCGCCCGGTCGATCGCCTGCACCTGGGACTTCTCCCACGGCTTCACGACGAGCAGGCTCGCATCGGGAACTCCGACGTTTGCCATCTGTGCGATCGGCGTCATCGTGCCGTAATAGTCCACGCGAATGCGATCGAGGATGCTCGGGTGAGCACGGCCAGTCCGCACCTTCGACAGATCACGTTTGAGCGCGTCGAGGGACTTGTCGATCCCATCCTTGGTCGCTTCGATGACATCGTCGATCATTTCGGTGTGGTTCTCCCCGGCGACCGCTGGAGCTTCGAGCTCGTGCGACCCTCCGCCTGTGCGCGGCGCGGGAGCTTACTCTGTAACCCAAGCTCGCGAGACCCCGATTTTGGCCCCGAGTTTGGCCCGGATTTTTGACGCTGCCGGCCTCGCTTCTTCGGCGCGCGAGACGGCCTCCAAGCTCCAGTGCTACGACCGCGAGACACCGCATGCGTGAGCTCGACTGGCATCGCTACGACGTCCTCGTGGTTGACGATGAACAGGACAACCTCGATGCTTTCCGCTTCGCATTTCGCAAGGCGTTTCGGCTTGTTTTTGCGCACGGTGCGCTCGAGGCGCAAAAGATTCTGAGCGCGTTCGAGCCCGCCGTCGTCGTCGCAGACCAACGCATGCCTTCCGTCAGCGGCATCGAGCTGCTGCGCGAGTCGAAGGTGCGGTGGCCCGACACCTATTGCATCTTGCTCACGGCCTACGCGGACGTCGATGTGCTGGTCGAGGCCGTCAACACGGGCGCGGTCGATCGCTATGTTCAAAAGCCGTGGGACCAGAAGGAGCTCGACCTTGTGCTGCGGCAAGCGATCGGCGCCTACGAGACGCTGCGCGAAAACCGCCGCATGCGTGCGCAGCTCGCGGAGTACACGGGCTACCTCGAGCGCGGGCAGCGGGATGCGCTCGACTTCGGCATGCTGTTCGCGCCGAGCGGTGCCAGCGTGGAGGTCGCCCGTCGCGTGGCCGAGATCGCTCCGACCGCGACGACGGTGCTGATCGAGGGCGATGCCGCGCTCGAGCATGGGGTCGTCGCGCATGCCCTGCACGTCGGCTCATCACGAGAGGGCCGACCCTTCGTACAGGTTGCGTGTGCGGCCTTCCGCGGCGATGCGCTCGAGCGCGAGCTGTTCGGGTGGTGCCGTGGTGCGCACGAGGAGGCGTTCATCGATCGCGCCGGTCGCGTCGAGCTCGCCGATGGCGGCACGCTGTGGCTCGATGGCCTCGAAGAGCCCACGGCCCAGCTCGAGGCGAGGCTCTTGCGGCTCTTGCGCGAAGGTGTCGTCGAGCGGTTGGGCGAGACGACGTTGCGGCGCGTCGATGTGCGGCTCGTCGTGAGCATGCGCTCGCCCGGACCTGATGGCTCCACGTGCCGGCCGATGCTTCAGGAGCTCGAGGCGAGTTTGTCCGTGCATCGAATTTCTCTCCGCCCATTGGTCGAGCGAAAGGGCGAGCTCGCGGAGCTTGCGGCCACCGCGCTGTTGAAGTTTCGCCACAAGAATCCGATGGTCGCGACCTCGTTGTCGGCGGCGGCGGCAGAACGGCTCTCGGCGCACGACTGGCCCGGCAATTTGCGCGAGCTCGAGCGCGTGATCGAGCGGGCCGCGGTCGTGGCGGGGCGTGGTGTGATCGAGCCGGAGCACCTCGTCTTCGAGACGGATCTGCGAGGGCCTGCTCGGTCGCGTGGCGCGGCAGCCGCCCTTGTGGATTCGCTTCCGTCGCGACCGGTGGGGGTCGGTCTCGCGGGGCGCCTCGATGCCCTCGAGCGCGGCGAGCTGCTCGAGGCGCTGAAGGCGAGCGGCGGCAACAAAGCTGAAGTCGCCCGCGTCCTCGGCGTCCAACGCACGACGCTCTACTACCGACTCAAGAAGCACGGGCTCGATGGCTGAGCCGCTCTCGACGCACTCGCTCTCGCGCTCGATTCCGCAGTCGCAGTCAGTTGCGCAGTCGCGGTCAGTTGCGCAGTCGATTTCGTAGTCGACGTCGCGGTCGCTCTCGCGGTCGCTCGCGCAGTCGGTCGTGACGTCGAGTTTGACGTGCCGCTACGCCCGCGTAGCTTGCATCGACCAACGACCCGCGCGCTCGCATGCATGGCCGTTCCGCGCGAGCTCGGCGAGGTGTGCTTCGAGGCTCAAGCTCGCGAGTGGCCAGAGCTCTGGAGCGGTGTCCGCGTAGACGATCGGCACGAGCTCCGCGGGCGTGGCTCCGCACCTTGGCGCGACCGCAAGTGCCGCGATCACCGCGTTTTCCCGCAATTTCCGGTGTGCGATGTAGCGGAGGAAGAGCCCGCGCGGCTCCTCGATGGGCGCTCCATGGGCCGGCAGCGCGAGTCGAAGCTCGAGGCTCGCGAGCCGCTCGAGCTGCGCGAGGTAGTGGCCCATGTGGCCGTCGATGGGATCGATCAGGATCGACCCCTCGCTCGCGACCATGTCTCCGACGACGGCGATGCCCAGGGTCGGCTCGTGCAAACACAGGTGCCCTGGCGCATGCCCCGGCGTGTGCAAGACGCGCCAATGCTGCGGGCTCGTGCCATCGAGGGTGAGCGTCTCGCCATCGTTCAACTGGCGCGCAACCGGGACGTCCGCGATCCGAGCCGCGGTCTCGGCGTGCGCCCACAAGGGCAGCGCAAGCTCGCGGCTGAGGCGAGCGGCACCGCCCACGTGATCGGGATGGTGATGGGTCGCGAACAGCGCCACGAGCGTGCGCCCCTCTGTCGCGAGCCCGCGCGCCCACGCGACGAACGCGCGCTGCTCGTCCTCATGCGGCGTCGCCGGCTCGACCAGCAAGACCTCGCGGCCACCGAGCGCGTAGCTGTTGGTCGTCGTCGCCGGCGGCAAGGTCGGCGTTCGCGTCGGAAACCACGCCAAATCGGGGGCGAGCGCGATCGGCCTCAACATTACGCAAGCTCGCCCATCGCTAGATGCTCATCGGTGATCGCTCGATGCTCATCGCTCCACGACCAGTGCGAGGGCCTCGCCGCCGCCGATGCAGATCGAGGCGCAGCCGCGTTTTTTGCCGAGCTCTTTCATGGCCGAGAGGAGCGTCGTCAAGATGCGTGCGCCGCTTGCGCCGATCGGGTGGCCGAGGGCGACGGCACCTCCGCGCACGTTCACGCTCGCCGGATCGAGGCCGCAGAGCTTGGTGACGACCAGCGGCACGATCGCGAAGGCCTCGTTGATCTCGTGCAGCTCGATGTCTTGCTTCTTCAGGCCGAGCTTGCCGAGCGTCGTGTCGATGGCGGCGGCCGGCGCGGTCGTGAACCACTCGGGCGCTTGCCCGGCGGCACCGTAGCCGGCGATGCGCGCGAGCGGCTCGAGTCCGTGGCGCTTCACCGCTGCTTCGCTGGCGAGCACGAGCGCGCTGGCCCCGTCGTTGATCGATGACGCGTTGGCCGCCGTGATCGTGCCGTCCTTCGCGAAGGCAGGCTTCAGCGTCGCGAACTTTTCCGGCTTGCCGCGACCGGGCTCTTCATCGACGAGGACGCGCGTGGCCTCTCCCTTGGGCTGCGGCACATCGACCGGCGCAAGTTCATCGGCGTTGCGACCCTCAGCGTGTGCGGCGAGGGCGAGCCCGTAGCTTCTGCGCGCGAACTCGTCCTGCTCATCGCGACCGATCCCGTACTCTTTCGCGCACTTTTCGCCGGCGATCCCCATGTGAAAGTTTCCGTACGGATCCCAGAGTCCGTCGTGAATCATGCCATCGACCAAGGTCTCGTTGCCCATGCGGTAGCCCGAGCGGGCCTTCGTCAAATAGTACGGCACGCGCGACATTGCCTCTTGGCCACCCGCGACGACGACGTCCACTTCGCCGAGCATGATCGCCCGCGCGCCCAGGATCACGGCCTGTAGCCCCGAGCCGCACACCTTGCCCACCGTGGTCGTCGGCACCGCATCTGGGATCCCCGCCGCACGCGACGCTTGCCGCGCCGGCGATTGCCCGACGCCCGCCGTCAACACGTTGCCCATGAAGACCTCGCCGACCAGCTCCGGGCCAAGCTTGCATTGTGCGAGCGCCGCGCGGATCGCGACCGCCCCGAGCTCGGGCGCGCTCATCGTGGCCAGCGTGCCGAGAAAGCTACCGATGGGAGTTCGCTTGGCAGCGACGATGTAAACGGACTTCGGAAGGGACATGGTTTGCTCCAGGGTGAGACTCCCGCACGCGGCCGAGAGCGCGTGGAAACATGGCTCAGCCATGCGCGATAAGGAACCGCAATCGCCGCGCGATGCCGCACCGCAATCGGCGCACCGCAATCGCCGCGCGATGAGGCACTGCAATCGCCGCGCGATGCCGCACCGCACGCTCACTCGTGGCATGCTGAATCGCGTGACCTCCCGCGTGGCGACGGCAGTTCACTCCGCATCGGAGATCTCATCGCCGTGAGCTCGTCACTGCACGTCGAGGTCGTGTGCGCGGCTGCTGCCGTGCCGCTTCGATACGCGCTGGTCCTCCACGGCGTCTTCGGATCGGCCGCAAATTGGCGGCTTTTCGCTCGAAAGCTCGCCCTGCGCTGTCCATCGTGGGGCTTCTTGCTAGCCGACCTACGCGGGCACGGCCGTTCTCTTGGCCTCGCCGCGCCGCACGCCGTCGCCGACGCCGCGCGCGATCTCTTGCGCCTCGAGCACGCGGAGCTCGGCATCGATGGCCCGATCGACGGCGTCATCGGCCACTCGCTCGGCGGCAAGATCGCGCTCGCCTACGCCGGCATGCGACCCGATGCCCTCGCGCAAGTCTGGCTCCTCGACTCGCAGCCAAGCGCTGACGCCGCGACGCGCAGCGACGATGACGGCTCCGCCACTCCGCGCCGCGTGCTCGCCGCCCTCGAGGCCTTGCCTCCGCGCTTCGCCGCTCGTGCCGAGTTCGACGCCGCGCTCGCGGCCCGTGGCTTTGCACCCGACGTGATCGCGTGGCTACGCATGAACGTGCGGCGTGACGGCGGCGGCTACGTGCTCGGCCTCGACCTTCTAACGATCCGCGCGCTGCTCGCCGACTATTTTCGTCTCGATCTCTCGACCGAGCTCGGTCGCGTCGATGCCCGTCGCGAGCTGCACGTCGTCGTCGCCGGTCGCTCCGCGGTCTGGTCCGCCCCGGCGCGCGCTCGCCTCGCCGCGCTCGCGCAGTCGCGGCCGCGCGTCTTCGCGCACACCCTCGCGGACGCCGGTCACTGGCTGCATGTCGACGCCCCCGAGCCGCTGCTCGAACTCATGGCCGCGGCCTTCTCATGACGCTGCTGCCTGACGCCGCCGCCGCTCGAGCTCATGGCCGCGGCCTTCTCATGACGCAGCCACCCCCGGCGAGGTGCGCCGGAGCTACTCGCTCAAACAGGTCATCACGGCCGCGCAGGGATATTTCTTGGCGCAATGGCGCTTGGACTTGTGCGGCGCCTTCTGACACTCAAAGCCAATGTTGACGCTGTCGGCCTTCGATGGCTCGGTGGCGACGCTGCACGCCTGCAGGCGCGCGCACTGACCCTTCGCGTCGTTATCACCCGGCAGCGTGTTGGTCGGTGAGCCGAGCTCGCGCAGCATGGGTCTTAACGGTGTCGCCCAGCCGAGGCCCAGCGGCAGCTTGCCGCAATACGGATGAGGCGATTTATTCTTGGTGATCGCTCGCAGCATCGCCACCAGCCGGTTGCAGGTCATGCCGTCGCCGCAGCGCGCGACCAGCACCCACGCATTCCCATGCTTCTCGGATGCCTGGAACAAGCGGAAGCTGACTTCACCGAAGCCGGGATCCTTGGTGTCATCGAGCGCGAGTTTGTACTGCTGGTTGGCTAGCATCGCTTGCTTGGTCCACGCCCAATCGTAGTTCGGGCCAACGCTATTGGGCGCGCTGGCAGCGATCGCGTACGCTTCTTTGCAGTTGTCAGGAATGGTCGGCACGCCGTCCATCGAATAGGTCTGCTGCTCGGGACTCAGCACCGCGGGCTTCGCGTCACCGCCGGCAGTTGCCGCGGGTGCTGCGACGATCGGTCCGCTGGCCGCTGCTGCGGATGGCGCTGCTGCTGCTGCTGGTGCTGCTGCTGCCGTCTCAGTCGGTCCCTTCGCGGTCGCCGGCGCGATTGCCTTGCTCCCCGCGTCGGCCTTCTTCGCGGTGGTCGCGGGGTCGGTTGGCTTGGCGGTCGCCTCGTCGCGCTTCGCGCCGTCCTCGGCCTGGTCACATGCAACGGCCAGGGCCGCTGCGCTGAATAGCACCGCAAATTTGTGGTTCATCTCTATCT
>SHZB01000064.1 GCA_009692485.1 Myxococcales bacterium | reverse complement strand
CGCGAGGCCGCCCTCTCGCTCGGGCTTGGCGTCTGGGACAAGCCGGCCGCGGCCTGCCTATCGAGTCGCGTCCCCTATGGAACTGCGGTGACCAGCGAGCTACTGGGGCGTATCGGTGGCTTCGAGGAAATGCTGCGCGTCGAGCTCGGTTTTCGCCAGGTGCGCGTGCGGCATCACGACGACATCGCGCGCATCGAGCTGGCCACCGAGGAGCTGCCGCGTGCCGTCGAGCCGGCCCTCCGCGCGCGCATCGAAGCAGCTGGGCGAACTCACGGTTATCGCTACGTGACGCTCGATCTCGGCGGCTACCGGCAGGGCAGCCACAACGAAGTGTTGGTCGGCCGCTCGCTGCGCGTGCTCGCCTGAGGCTCGTCGCGAGACTGTCCTCGAATGAGCGTCCTCGCGCGAGCGCACCTGCATGAACGAGCCGGAATTTGCGATTAATCCCGGTGATCCCTACACATTTCGCGGTGCCGGCACGCGTGCTTACGCAGGTCCCGCGATCCTCATGCTGGCGGTGCTGGCGGTGCTCTCGCTTCTCACCTTCTGGGCGCCGCCGGCCGGGCGCACGAGCTGGCTGCTCGAGGTCGCCCCCGGGCTCGCCGGGGTTGCGGTGCTCGTGGGCGTGTATCGCCGCTTTCCGATGTCCTATTTCGTCTACGGCTGCGTGCTCCTGCACGTCTTCATCCTCATCTACGGAGGCGTGTACACGTACGCGGAGACACCGCTCGGAAACTGGGCCAAGGCGGAGTTTGGCCTGAGCCGCAACCACTACGATCGCGTCGGCCACATCGCGCTCGGGTTCTTTCCAGTGTTCGCGATCCGCGAGACGCTCGTGCGACGCACTCCACTGCGACCGGGCGCGTGGCTCACGTTTCTGATGCTCAGCGTGGTGCTCGCGATCGCCGCCTTCTGGGAGCTCCTCGAGTGGTGGGTCACGCTGCTCGTCGCCTCCGATGTTGGCGTCGCGTTTCTAGGCTCGCAGGGCGACATCTGGGACGCGCAGTGGGACATGTTTCTCGCGCTCGTCGGCGCCGCGTGCGCGCTACCCATTTTCAGCCGGACACACGACCGCTCGATCGCGAAAATTCCTCGCGAGCCGCCATCACCAGCGGCGTGAACTGCGGCAGGTTGAGTCGCGGCAGCGTGAATCGCGGCAGGGCGGCAGCGTGAATCGCGGCAGGGCGGCAGCGTGAATCGCGGCAGGTTAGTTGTTCCGCGGAACTGGCATATCCTACATTGGCTCCATCATGGACGCGCGTTGGAACGAAGACCTCCCAAACGAGCATTTCGAGACCAGCGGGCAATACGAGCCGCGCCGCTCGACGAGGCACGCCGTCGAGCTGAGCTGTGAACTCGTGAGCCACTACGGCGATGCGCCCGAGTCGCGCAAATGCACCGACGTGTCCCAACTCGGCATGTGGATCGAGACCGATATGCCGCTTCATCCGGGCTCGGAGCTGGTCGTGGGGTTTCGACCCCCTGCCTTCGAGGGCCCTGAGCTGCTCGTCTTCGCCACGGTCACGCGCGTGCGGACCGGCCGCAAGAAGAGCGACCGCGGCACGATTGGAATGGGCGTCGAGTTCCGCGATCTGAGCCGCACCGAGAGCGCGATTCTCGGTGATTGCTTGGCCGGCCTCGAGAGGCGAGCGACGCCGACATGTTTCGCTGCATGACGACACCACGCGCATAGAGAGAGGACCAAGCCCATGCTTGAGCTCGACTACACACGCCGATGCGAGCGCCGCGACGTCGATATTCTTTGCGACGTCGTCGCGCGCAATTGGGATGAACCTATTCCTTATCGCATCAGCGATCTGTCGCCGCGCGGCATGTGGCTCAGCTCGAGCTTCCCGCTCGAAGTCGGTGAGGTCGCGGTCGTGACTTTGCGCGCGGAAGGCGACGGCACCGAGCCGCTCGAGCTCTTCGCGCGGGTCGTGCGCTCCATCCGTGCGCGGCGCGTCGGAGTGCCCGGTCGCTCGGGCATGGGGATCGAGTTCGTCGGCATGGGCAATGATGAGCGCGCCAAGCTGCGACGCCGCGTGCAAGGTCTCGCGCCTGTTCGCCGCCCCGGTCGCGGACTGCCGCTCCCCCTGAGCTGAGGCGGCCGCTCGCGGTGAGACCGTGCCAGCCTAAGAAGCCATCCGTGCCCTTCGGAACCTGGAGTGACTCGAGGTCTTGCCACTCGAGTTCTTCCTGCGCTCAGTGAAAATCGCGCGAGCGCAGGCCCTGCAGCGTCCCCTCGAGATCGAGGCGCTCGAGGTAGTCGGCGCGCACGTGCACGACCGTGCCGCGGCGATCGACGAGGCCGCGCGCGAGCAGGATGCGACCGTGGCGCGCAGCAAGCTCGTAGCGCTCGAAGACGTGGGCATACACGACGAGGTTGACGATGCCGGTCTCGTCCTCGAGCGTGAAGAAGATGATCCCCTTGGCGGTGACCGGGCGTTGCCGCATCAGCACCAGCCCAGCGACGCTGACGCGCGTGCCGCTCTCTGCGCTCGCAAGCTCTTTGGCGGGACGCACGCGGCGTCGCGCGAGTCCGCGGCGAAGGTGGCGCAGCGGATGGTCGTCGAGCGAGAGCCCGAGCGTTCCGTAGTCGAGGGCAAGCTGCGCGCGCTTGCCTAGCGGAGGCAGGTTCGCGGGCGACGGCGGCTCGATGGCGCGCCCGTCGTAGAGGCCACCCTCGCGCGGCGCACGCAGCTGCCACAGCGCCTCGCGTCGCGAAGGCACGAGCCCCTCGAGCGCGCCCGCGTCGGCGAGCCGCTCGAGTTCATCACGCCGAAGCCCGCTGCGCCGCGCGAGCTCGTCGAGGTCCGCGAACGAGCCGCGAGCCCGCGCACGCACGAGCAGCTCCACCGACCCTCTCGCGAGCCCGCGCACTTGCCGAAGACCGAGCCGCAGGGCCTGCCGAGGTCGCGCCTCCGCGGCATCGTCGTGTCGCGCGATCTCCGGCTCGAGCGTCGCATCCCACGCGCTCTGTTCGACCCGCACGGGGTACACCGAGACGCCGTGCTCCTTCGCGTCGCGCACGAGGCTCGAGGGGCTGTAAAAACCCATCGGCTGCGAGTTCAACAGCGCGCACACGAAGGCCGCCGGATGGTGCACCTTCAGCCACAGCGAGGCATAAACGAGCAGCGCAAAGCTTGCCGCGTGCGACTCGGGAAAGCCGTATTCGCCGAAGCCGTGGATCTGCTTGTAGAGCGCCTCGCCGAACCGCGAAGAGATCCCGCGAGCCCGGAATCCCGCGAGCAATTGCTCGCGATGCCGCGCGAGCCGGCCGTGCTTCTTCCATGCCGCCATGTCGCGTCGTAGCTGGTCGGCCTCGCCCGGCGAGTAACCCGCGCCGACGATCGCGATCTGCATGACCTGTTCTTGAAAGAGCGGCACGCCGAGGGTCCGCTGCAAGATCGGCTCGAGGCTCGCGTGCGGATAACTCACCGGCTCGTCCCCGGTGCGGCGGCGCAGGTAAGGGTGCACCATGCCGCCCTGGATCGGCCCGGGCCGCACGATCCCCACCTGCACGACCAGGTCGTAGAATTTCCGCGGCGCGAGCACCGGCAACATGGCCATCTGCGCGCGGCTCTCGATCTGAAAGACGCCCACGGTGTCGGCGCGACAAGCCGCTTCGTACACGGCGCGGTCCTCGGGCGGAATGCGGGCGAGCGCCTCGATCGGATCGAAGCCGTCGAGCGAGCCGTGACGAAGCTCATGCACGGACGCGAGCGCCTTGCGGATGGCGGTGAGGATCCCGAGCCCGAGCACATCGACCTTGAAGAAGCCGAGCGCGTCGAGATCGTCCTTGTCCCACGGCACGATCGTGCGATCGCGCATGCTCGCGGGCTCGATCGGCGCAACCTGCGTGAGCGGCTCGCTCGAGAGGATGAAGCCGCCGACGTGAATCGACAAATGCCGCGGAAATCCCGCTAGTTCTTCCACCAAGCGCAGCACGAGCGCGAGGCGGTGATTCGTCGGATCGAGGCCACGCTTCGAGAGCGCGGTCTTGGCGATGGGGCCGTCCTCGTGATGGCTCGCGAGGCCGCTGAGGAGCTCGAGCTGCTCGGCCGAGAGGCCCATGACCTTGCCCACTTCGCGGAGCGCGCTCTTGTGCCGATAACAGATGACCTCGCACACCATGGCGGCGCACGTCCTCCCGTAGCGCCGGTAAATTTCTTGAATCACCTCCTCGCGCCGCTCGTGCTCGAAATCGACGTCGATGTCGGGCGGCTCGCGCCTGGCCGTGGACATGAAGCGCTCGAATAAGAGCGAGCCCTTGACCGGATCGACCGCCGTGATCCCCAGCACGTAGCAGACGGCGCTGTTGGCCGCGCTGCCGCGACCCTGGCACAAGATCCGCCGCTCGCGCGCGATCTCCACGATCTGCTGGACGCTGAGAAAGTAGGGCGCGACCTCGAGCTCGGCGATGAGCCCAAGCTCCCGAGCGAGCTGCTGCTGTACCTCGTGCGGCACGCCTTCGGGGTAGCGACGGACGGCGCCGCATGCGACCGCACGGCGAAGGTTCTCGTCGGGCGAGAGCGCGCGGTCGCCGTAGTCGCTCGGAAAGCGATAGCGCAGCTCCGCGAGCGAGAAGTGGCAGCGCTCGGCGATGGTGACAGAGCGACTTAGCCACTCGGGCTGACCCGGAAATAGCCGCGCCATGCGCTCGGGTGACGCGAGCTCGGCCTCGGCGTTGGGCAACAGCCGTGTGCCGGCGCGATCGAGCGTGGTCTTGTGACGGATGCAGGCGAGCACGTCGGCGAGTGGCTTGCGTGCGCGCGCGTGAAACAGGGGCCGGGCGCTCGCCACGATCGGCAACGACAGCGCACGGCTCGCTGTGAGCGCGGCCTCCATCCGCTCGCCGTCGTGGTCGTCGAGGTGCCGCCACACCGCGATGGCGCAGCGCTCGCCGAAGCCATCCCGCAACACGGCCAGATCATCGCTTGCGAGCCTTGCGCGTGGCTCGAGCGGCACGATGGCGAAGAGCCCCGCCGAGTCCGCGACCAGCTCGCGCACGTCGAGCCGAGCTTGCCCCTTCTTCCCTTGGGCATGAGGGTGCTTTCGGGAATGCGCGCGCGTGAGCAGGCGGCACAGCGTGGCGTAACCCTCGGCGCTCTCGCACAAGAGCGCGACGCTCGGCAATCCCCGATGCGTTCGCGACATCTCGGCGACGTCCGGCTCGCGGCTCTTCCCCCGGCTTTGCGGAGCCAGCTCCAGCCCCGCCGTCAGCGTCAGCTCCGCGCCGACGATCAGCCGAGGAGGCGAGCCCAGCCGACCACCACCGGGATTGGGATTGCCAGCGTGATTGCCAATGGAATTGCCAGCTCCATGGCCATTAGGATTGCCAATGAGATGGCCATTGCGACTGCCAATGAGACTGCCATTGGGATTGCCAGTTACGGAGTCGCCGTTGACAAGCTCACAGGGGCTTTCATTGCCATTGAGAGTGCCATTGCCATTGCCATTGAGAGTGCCATTGCCATGGCTCTCCAGAAGCTCGCGATGCGCGACGTGAAGCCGCGCCGAGCCGTAAAGGCCATTGCGATCACAGAGCGCGAGCGCGAACTGGCCGAGCTGGTGCGAGCGCGCCAAGAGCTCGTCCGGACGCGAGGCACCCTCCAGAAACGAGAAGCACGACTTGCCGAGGAGCTCTGCGAACCGCGGCATAACATGTACTGAACAAGCTATCAGTACTCGGCGCCGCATGCAAGGATTTGCCAGCCATTTGCCGGCCATGAGCACCTCGACCGGGACAGCGGAGTGTGCAGAGGACGACCTCCCGGGGCCGCGCCCGCCCAAAGGCAACTGGCCATTAACGTGAGCCTTTTCTTGCGCAATTCGGTATTGCAGTGGAGCACATCATGAAGAACTCGACTGGCACTCAATTCCTGTTTGCGTTGCTCGCGACCCTGGTCGGCTGCAGCTCGGGGCCGACAGCGCTGCCCGAACCGAGCGGAGCGGGTGGCGCAGGCGGGTCTGTTGGGATGGGCGGGCACTCCGGCGGCGCGGGCGGCGGCACTCCTGGCAGTGGCGGCGCGGGCGGCAGCGGCGGGGCACCGACGCCGTGCAGGGGCGGCGACACCGAGCTCGCTGGTGGGCCGATCTCGCCTACGGCCGCGACGGTCGCGACCTTCACATTTCAGGGGCCGTGCGCGGAGTCGTTCGAGTGCAGTCTGGACGCGACGCCCTACGCCGCGTGCAGCTCGCCGCTCACGCTGATGGACCTTCCGAGCGGCCCTCACCAGCTCGCGGTGCGCTCCGTTTTTGCGATGAACGAGGTCGATCCCACCCCGGCCCAAGTTGGCTTTAGCGTGCTGCCGCCGCCTCTGCCCGGCTGCGACGCGGCAGGACTCTCGCCCGATGTTGCGCCGCCGACGAGGGTGCGCTTCGTGACGACGGCGGGCGACGACGCGAACTCCGGACAGGACGAGGCGCTCGCGTGGCGGACCTTCGCGCATGCCGCGACCCAAGCGCAACCGGGCGACATCATCTTCGTGCGCGCCGGGCTGTACGAGAATGATTCGTTCGTGTTGAAGATTGACGGCACGGCCACAGCGCCGATTCGGCTGCGCGGCTACAAGGCAATCCCCTTCGATGAGCCGTCCTTCGTTGGGCTCGATCACTCCTCGCCGCTCGACCCGCAGGCGATGCCGCTGCTCAAGGGGCCAGACCGCGCGCTAGGGACTGGTATCGAGCTCAATTTCCGCAAGCACGTTGAAATTCGTAACGTGCAGATTGCCGGCTATCAGCTGGGCGTCAACGCTCACGGTGCCGCGAACGTCGCGCTCGATCACATCTTCGTTCGCGACGTCGGCAACATCGCGGCGGATTATTCCGGAAAGGGCATTACCGCTTACAGCTCGACACAAGTTCGAGTGCAGGACTCAATCGTCGTGAACGCCGCCGCTGAGGGCGTCGTCGTCGAAGGGACCTGCGGCGTGATTCGCGGCGTGGTCGTCGAGGCTGACGACAACTCGACCGGGCTCAACAGCTCGACGGACTATTACATCTTGACCAATGGCGTCCGGAATCTCGTGGAGTATTCCTCCGTCCGCCGCGTCGGCAATCTTGAGCACACCGGTCACGGCATCGGCGTGAAGGGCTGCGCCACCGAGAACGTGATTCGACACAACAAGGTCCGGCACATCTCCGGCGAGGCCTACTATGCGCGGCATCGCGGAGCGAAGAAGAACCTGTTTCATTGGAACCAGTTTGACGGTGAGGGCGTCGGCTATGGCTTCGTCGCGCGTGACGGTGCGTCCGAGAATATCGTCGAGGACAGCACGTTCACAAACCTGCATTCAGGCATCACCTTCTGGGATACGCCCGAGGATGAAGACGACAACCTGTGCGTTCAGGACGTGAAGATCGATACGGTCGTGAAGCTCGGCGGTCATCATAACCAGTTTCGCCGGCTGAAGATCGAAGGCGCATCGGGCGGGGCGATCAACTATCACGGCTACAATCAACGGGGCGCGCGCTCCTTCGCCAATGTCTACGACGATCTCGACGTCTCGAATTGCGCCGCGCTATTCCTCGTGGCCCACATCGACCACGACCCGCTCGCCATTCAGCCAAACAACTTGCTCAAGAGCTCGACCATCGATGGCGTGGCAACCTACCGGACCATCGCCGGCCCGGGCGGCTACCCACCCGTACTTGATGGCATGAACGTCCTGCTCTCCGGTGACCGCGACAACGGCATTGCGCTCACGCACGTCATCACGCTCGACGGCAACACGTTCACGAACAACGGCTTCCCCCCGCCTCCCTGAGCGGCGTTGCCGTGCCTGCGCCAACATGCGATGGCTCAGCGGTGCGCGATGATTGAGATGAAAGAGGATTCCGGGCAGCGTGGGCTCGAGGACCATTACGAGCAGTGGTTCGCGCACATCGAGAGTGATTTTCGCGCGACGAGCCTCAATCGCTTGGTGCTCGGGCTCGTGCCGCAGGGGAGGGTGCTCGACCTCGGCTGCGGGAGCGGTGCCCTCAGCGCCGAGCTGTGGCGCGCGGGCCGGCGGGTCGTGTCGCAGGACGTTTCCGAGCGCATGGTCGCCATGTGCGCGACTCACCTCGCGCGGCGCGGACATCCAAGTGAGCACGTGCGGCTCGGCAGCGTCGATACGATCGCCGAGCGTGGCGCGTTCGATGGCGTCGTCGCCCTCGACGTCATCGAGCACATCGAAGACGACGTAGCGGCGCTCGCCCAGCTCCGCGCGGCACTCACTCCAGCGGGGACTCTGGTCATCAGCGTACCGGCCCTGCGCGTGCTCTTCGGCGCGAAGGACGTGGCCGTCGGTCATCACCGTCGCTACGACCGCGCGGATCTGCTTCTTGCGCTCACAAAGGCGGGGTTTCGTGTGACGAGCTGCCGCTACTGGAACGCCCTCGGAATCGCGCCGGTGTGGATATCGAACCTGCTGAACCGACGTCTCGACGAGAGCCTTCGCTATTCACACTCGCCTGCGAAACGCGCGCTCAACCGACTCTTGCGTCTCTGGTTTGAGCGCGTCGAGAACCCGCTCGCGCTCCCGCTCGGCATGACCCTGATTGCCACCGCGCGGCTCGCCGACTGAAGGCTTCCCGCTCACGGCCGGGACGAGATGCCGCGTGGAACAACGCGCTCGCCGACATCGGACGCGCTGGCCCTGCCCCGATCGCGCTCGCCCGATCTCGGTCGCCTTGCGGGGTTGTCTCACGCAGAGCACGATGCCCTTCGATGCGCTTCATACTCAACCTTCTCTGGCTCATCTTTGGCGGCGGTGTGGTCATCTGGCTGGGCTATCTGGTTGGCGCGCTCGTCCTCTGCCTCACCATCGTCGGGATCCCCTTTGGCGTGCAGTGCGCAAAGATCGCGGGCCTCGGCTTCTGGCCCTTCGGAAAGCGGATCGAGCACGACGGCGGCGCGCTCGGAGGCGGCTGCATCGGCACGGTGTGCAACATCGTCTGGTTTCTGGTCGCGGGGCTATGGATCTTTCTCTCCCACATCGTGCTCGGCGTGGCCCTCGCCATCAGCATCATCGGGATCCCCTTCGCCCTTCAGCACCTGAAGCTCGCGACCCTCGCGCTCGCCCCATTCGGAAAGCGCATCGTCGCCGACTAGTGCCTCGCGAGATTGGGCCCGACCGTGACCTCGCGCGCATCATGCCGCGCCGGCTAACCCGCGACACTCGGCTTGCACCGCGCGAGCACCGCTGCAAAGTCCTCGGGTGGCGCCGCCTCGAAGCGCACCTCGCGCTCGGTCGTGGGATGCAAAAACCCGAGTTCGCACGCGTGCAACATCTGGCGCGGTGCCGCGATGAGCGGGCCCTCGCCACGGCGCGCGTAGACGTCCTCGCCGACGAGCGCGTGGCCGGCCTCGGCGAGGTGGATGCGGATCTGGTGCGTTCGTCCGGTCTCGAGGCGGCACGCGATCAGCGTCGCGCCATCGAGGGCCTCGAGCGCTTCCACGTGCGTGATCGCTTCTTGTCCGAGCCGCGGGTTCGTGGTCGAGCCGCGCCTGCCGTCGCCGCGATCTTTCACGAGCCGCGAGCGAAATGTTTGCGAGCAGACGACGCCGCGCGCGATCGCGAGGTAGCGACGATGCACCGTGTGAAGGCGCAGCTGCTGCGAGAGATGCAGCTTGGCGGCGAGCGAGCGCGCAAACACGATGATGCCGCTCGTGTCCTTGTCGAGGCGCTGCACGACGCCGAGCGGAGGCCGCCCGCGCTCCCCGAATTTGCGGGTGAGGGCGGCGCGAACGAGCGCGTCGAGCGTGTGCTGCGCGTCTTGCCGGGACTCGTCCCCGAACGGCACCGTGCTGATGCCGGCGGGCTTGTTGACCACGACCAGCGCGCCATCGACATAGACGATCGGCACCTCGGGGGTGTTCGCCTTGCGGGGATGCGGCGCGGCCAACACGATCTCAAGCACCGCCCCGGCCGTCACCGCCCTCGCCTCGTCCCTCACGCCTTCGCCCGCGATACGAACCTTGCCGCTCGCGAGCGCGCGCCGCACCTCGCCCCAGCTCGCCCCGGTCAGCGCCCGCAGCGCCGCATCGAGCCGCCTACCGGCGAGAGCCGCCGTCACGACGTGGCTACCATTCTCGAGTGCCACGGCTTCGCTATTGCCTATTGCCTATTGCCTATTGCCTATTGCCTATTGCACTAGTGCCTATTGGCTAGTGCACTAGTGCCTAATGCCTATTGGCTAGTGCACTAGTGCCTATTGCACTAGTGCCTATTCACTACCGAACACTAAGAGCGCGGCTTCAGCTCGACCTTGAGCGTGTATTTGCCCGTCTTCGTGCCATTGGCGCCCGCGACTCCGATGAAGACGTTGTACGGATTCTTGATGGCATTGAGCTTCACGCTCTCCGCGACGCCCGGATTGCTGTCTTTCTTCGCGTCGTAGCCCGCCTGGCAGCTCACACACGAGCCGACGTTCGGCGGGATCGACGTCGCGTCCGTCGTGGACACCTCATAGGCATAGACGCTGAGATCCGTCTTCGAGTCGCTCGGCGTCGCGGTGATGGTCATGTCCGTATTGCTGGGGATCCCCGTGCTATAGATGACGTGATTGCCATTGAAGTTGACGTTCTCGGTCGCCGGGAAGCACGCGACGCTGCTATTTGCTGCCCATTCGAGGGCGACGACGCCGCCGGTGGCGAGATCTCCAGTCGCCTCGATGAGGCCCCCCGTTACGGCCGTGAGCACCGTCGCGGTGAGCGCCGCGCTCGTCACCGTGCTCGCGGTCTTCAGCGTCAGCTCAAGCTTGTAGCTGCCGGCGGTCACGCCCTTCGGACCGGCGACGCCGATGAGCACGTTGTACGGGTTCGTCGTCGAGACCACCTTGACCGTCTCCGTGACGCCGGGGTTATTGTCGCTCACCTGGTCGTAGCCGGCCTCGCAGATGCCAGAGCTCAAACCCGGGGGAGTCGCGAAATTCGTGGTGCCGAGCTGGATCGCATAGAGGCTCACGTCGACGGTTTTGTTCGTCGGGATGACCTTGATGGTCAGCTCCGAGCGCGCGGGCAAGGACGACCCATAGAGCACGTGGTTGCCCTGAAAATTGGCGTTTTCCGTCGCGGGAAAGCACGCGACTTGGCTCGTGTTGGCCCACGCAAGCTCCATTTTTGCGCCTTTGGAGAGATCACCGCGAGCGGACGCGCTCGAGTTTTCTTTCACGGCCACGCTCGTCACGTTGGTTGGCCAGCCGGCGGTCCTCGCCTCGGCGCCGACCATCGTGCACGCGGTAGCAGCTAGCGCCCCGAGCGCGAGCCGTGACCACTTATTGCTCGTCGTCATCCCGTTCATGTTCGTCCCGTTCTTCATGTTCATTGTCCTCGTCGTCAGCGCCTTCATCCTCACAGACGCCCCCATGATGGGCCGCGCCCCGTTCGTCGAAGGTGCGTATAGCGGCGCGGAAACTAATCTGGTGTGAAGCGCTTCGTCAAGCGAGCGACCGCTTTGCGTCGCGCTGCCGTTTGCGGCGGCGGGGTTCTTTCGAGCGGCAGGTTTGAGCGGCCGCGTTGCGTCAAGTTGCCACCTCCAGCGGCGGGCCCGTGTTGCAACGCGCCGCGCGAGTGGTGAACGCTGCGCTGCCGTGCGAAGGTACGGTCCGTGCCCAGAGCTGCCGATTTCGACTGGGCAAAAGCGCTCGCCGATCCCGGGTTTTTGCCGGCGCGGAGCGACGTCGAGCCGCTCCTGTCCGAGCTCACTTCGACCGATCGGAAGCACGCGCGGCGGGCCGAAAAAGCGCTGGCACGCCTGGGCGTTTCGGTCGTCGATGAAGTGCGGGCGCGGCTCGATTCGGCCTCGCTGACGGAGCGTGCGCGCCTGGTGCGGTTGGCTGGGCGGCTCGCCCGCGCTGAGCTCGGCGGTGACGCGGCCGAGGCGTTGCGGGCGCTCTTCGTCGCCGAGGCCAAGCACGATGACGCGGGCGTTCGGCGCCAGGCATTCGTCGCGCTCGGAGGTCTCGGCGTCGAGCTCGAGCTGCTCCTCGCCAGCGCCCAATCGGAGTCGCGTCCCGAGCTCCTTCGCGCGCTCGCCGCGGCGCTCGGAAAGTTCGACGACGAGCGGGCGCTACCGGGTTTAGAGAGCCTCGCAGCGCGGGCACCGGCCGATCCGGAGCTGACCCGACTCGTGCGCGAGGGCACCACCAAGCTCACGCGCATCGCGACGCGCGGACATACGGACGGGCTCGATCTCGGCGCGCGCCTCGCGGGCGTCGCGGTGTGGCTGCACGTGCGCCGCGGTCTCGAGGAAGTGCTCCTCGATGAGCTGCCGCGAGCGCTCGGCGCGCGCATCGATGCGCCTGGCAGAATCGCCGCCACGCTGCGAGGCGAGGTCAACTCCCTATGGAGCGCGCGCACCATGCTGCGTTTTGGCTTCCCGATCGCGCTGAGCGAACCTGTCGCCGAGCCCGCGAGCGAAAGCGCGCTCGAGTCCACGATCGTCCGTGCGCTCACGTCGAGCGAAGTGGCAAGGCTGGCCACGAGCTTCTCGGCGCGAGGCGGACTTCGTTATCGCATCGAGTGGGCCGGCGGCGGGCGCCGTCGCAGCCTCACGATGCGCGTCGCGGACGCGGTGACTCGCCTGTGCCCGAAGTTCGTGAACGACCCGCGCGGCGCCGACTGGGAGCTCGTCGTCTACGAGTCGTCGGGCGCGGGCGATGCGCGTTCGCGGAGAGCCGCGGCCGGAACGCGAAGCGCGAGTGTAAACGCTGCGGCGACCCCGAATTTGAGCGGAATCGCGCTCGAGCTTTGGCCGCGCGGGCTCGCTGACCGACGCTTTGAATATCGCGTCGCAGACCTGCCAGCGGCGTCCCACCCGACCCTCGCCGCGGCGCTCGCGCGGGTTGCGGGGCTCGGCTCGCAGACGCCCGCCGACGGAACTTCCTGGGCTCGCGGCGTCTCCGCGGGCGAGGTCGTGTGGGACCCCTTCGTGGGTAGCGGCAGCGAGCTGGTGGAGCGCGCGCGGCTCGGTCCGGCGACCTTCATCGGCACGGACATCGATCCGACGGCGCTGGCGGCGGCGCGCAAAAACCTCACGGCTGCAGGCGTCGCGGCTGAGCTCGTGCTCTCGGATGCGCGGCGCTTTACCCCCAAGTCACCGGTGACGCTCGTCATCACGAACCCGCCGATGGGGCGTCGCGTGCTCGGATTGGGGGAGCTGGGCCCGCTCTTCTCGGAGCTCTTCGCCCACGCCGCGAAGGTGATGGCTCCGCGTGGTCGCTTCGTCTGGCTTTCGCCGTTTCCCGCCGACACCGAACGAATGGCACGTGAAAACGGCTTCGTCTTGAGCTACCAGCGCCGCATCGACATGGGCGGGTTTTGGGCCGAGCTGCAGCGCTTCGAGTTCGAGGGATGCAGATGATCCGCAGATGGCACCAGCCGTGAGATCCGGCTCGCGCGCGGGCATCGTTCGAAGTGTCTGCCGGCAGTCCTCGTGGGCGCGGCGGCGTTCTTCTTCGCGCGCCAAGTCCATGCTCATTACCCGCTGCGCCACTGGCTCTTCTGGCGCTACGCCGCGTATATCGGCCTGTCCTTGTTTTGGGCGCTTGGTTGCGTCAGCGCCGGCCACTACACGCTCGTGCGCCTGCTCGGTCGGACGCTTCCTATGGTGGAGCAACTGGCGACGAGCTTCGCCGTCGGCGTCTTCGAGTTCTTCTTCTTCATGAGCCTCGCCGGCTTTGCCCAGCTCTACGAGCCTTGGTTTTTTCCGGTGCTCCCCGCGGCGATGATCGCCATAGGAGCGCGCTCGCTATTCTCTTATGTGCGGAGGCTCCGGCGTCACGCTGCCCATCACGTCAAGCCCGTTCGGGCACCCTGGTTCGTGCCGCTCGCGGTGCTCTTCGGATGCGTCTCCTTGGCGCTCATTTACTTTGCGATCCTCACCCCCGACAACATCCAGTTCGACGCGCGCTGGAAGCACCTTGCGGTCGCCGAAGAGTACGCCACCTACGGGGGGATCCGCCGCTTCGGCGAGGGCTGGACAGTCGTCACCTATCCTCTCCTCGCCAGTATTCTTTACACTTGGGCCTTCACGCTGCCGGGCGCGAGACTCTTCGATAAGGTCGAGCTTGCGGCGCACGTGGAGATGGTGGGCGTCCTCTTCTCACTCGTCGCCATCGTAGGGCTCACGCGACGCCTCGGCCCCGCATTGTTCTTCACCGCGCCGCACTGGCTCAAGAACGATGCCCAAGGGTGGCAATTCAGCATGAGCGACGGGCGCGAGCGAAGCCCCGGTGAGATGTACGATCTCTTTCGGAAGCTCGGCGCCACCCATCCGGTCTGGGAAGAAAGCGCTCCATTCTGCTCGAAATCTGGCTGCGCCCGAGCGACCTGAAGCCCGCGCCACCCGGCGAAGCGGACAAGAATGACGGCGTCGACGAATCGGAGGAAGCGCCATTTTGAACACCCCATCGGCAGCTGAAAAAACTCCAGAGCGGACACTCTCATCCATCCGGCGACGGCGGCTCGTCGCTGCCCTCGTGTCCGTGGTGGTGACGGCTGGTTTTGCCTATCTCTTCCACGTCGGCGCGCTCCCGCTCGTGCCTTCGCGCGCGGCGCTTCTGGATTTCGAATGGTGGACAGTCGCGGCCTACGCGGTGATCTGGTTCGCTGCCGTGATGCTGCGTTCGTACCGCTGGCGGTGGCTGCTCGAGCCGATCACACCGGTGCCGATCGCGCGCGTGATGGCGGTGGCTCTCGTGGGTTCGGGTGCGCTCGTGCTCTTGCCGCTCCGCATGGGTGAGGTCGTGCGGCCGGCGATGATCCGCGCTCCGAAGCTCTCGGTCTGGGCGGCGACCGGGACCGTGGCGGCCGAGCGCGTGATCGACGGCCTGGTCATGTGTCTCTTGCTGTTTGCGGCGCTGATGAGCGCGCATCCGCTCGAGCCTTTGCCTGAGTACATCGGAGAGCTGCGGGTGGGCGTCGCGCTGGTACCGCGCGCTGCCTATTTCGCGCTCGCGTTGTTCGCCGTGGCCTTCGTCGTGATGGGCGTCTTCTATTCTGCGCGCGACTCTGCGCGGCGCGCGATCTTGGCGGTGTTCGGCCTCGCGTCCAAGCGCTTCGCGACGTGGCTCGCCGACAAGATCGAGGGTGTCAGCGAAGGCCTCGGCTTCTTGCCGCGCCCGCGTTTTCTGGGACCCTTTCTCACCGCGACCGTGCTCTATTGGCTCCTCAGCGCCAGCGGCATTTGGCTCATATCCCGAGGCGGTGGCGTGCCCGTGACGCTCCCCGAATCGATGGTGCTGATGGGCGTCCTGGCGCTCGGTGTCCTCGTGCCGAACGCGCCCGGGTACTTCGGAGCATTTCAGCTCTCGCTCTATGCGGGCTATGCCATGTACAAGGCTCCGAGCCTCGTCGTCGAGCGGGCGAGCGTGGTCATTTTCATGATTTATCTCATCCAGACCCTCGGCACGCTGGTCCTCGCAGCGGCGAGCCTCTGGTGGTTACAACGCGAGCCTCGGGCCGAGCGATGCGCTGAGCAGGCAAGCGGATGAGCGACCCGAGCTCTCCCCTCCGCGACGCCACTACCCACCTCCGCGAGGCCTTTGGCGCGGCGCAGCCCGAGCACTACGCCTGGCAGACGGGCTCGCCTTATGTCGCCGAGCGCGAACGCGAGCTGTGTGAGAGGGCCTTCTTGCCGTTGGGCCAGCGCGTCCTCGATGTGGGGTGCGGCGAGGGCGCGACGCTCTACCACCTTGGCGGTCCCGAAGGGGCAGTGGGGATCGATCTCTTCGAAGAGAAGATCGCCTTCGCGCGCGAGCAGCTGCCCCGCTGCACATTTCTGACGGCGAGCGCCTACGACCTGCCCTTCGATGCGGACACTTTCGATCACGTCCTGGTCCGCGACGTCATCCATCATCTCGAAGAGCCCGAGCGCTTCCTGTCCGAGTGTGCCCGCGTGCTCGCGCCGGGAGGGAGGGTCGATGTCCTGGAGCCCTGTCGCAACAATCCGCTCATCCTGTTTCACGCGCTCACGCAGCCAGCCGAGCGTGGCGAGCTGCGCTCCACGCCGGCGTATCTGCGCCGTTTGTTGTCGCGCGACTTCAACGTAAAGACCGTGCAGCGAATGCAGGCGATGCCCATCCACAGAGTCGTCTTCCACCCTCGGCTTGGCTGGCCTCGCGCTGGAATGAACCCTTGGGTGCGCGGCGCCGTACATGCGGTAGAGCGCCTGGCCGAGCATGTCCTTCCGCGCGTGGCCTGGGCCTACATCCATGTGCGCGCCAAAAGCGACGAGTGCGCGCCGAGCGAGCAGCGGGAGCAGCGCGAGCAGACCGCGCAGACCGACCACAGCGAGCAGGCCAGGCAGACGAACCAGAGCGCGCAGCCGGGGCCTAGCGAGCAGCGATGAACGGGTCTTCGTAGTTCAGGGAGCGATTCACAGGATGAGCATGGATGAGAACAGCGAGTTCGAACGGCGTGAGCGGGCACGGCGCGACAAGAAGGTAGAGCACTACAACCAGATCGCCGCCGAGCGTGCGCGGCTGTTGTCCAAGAACCGCTATTACGCCGAGCAGATCGAGCGGCTCATCGGCTCGCTCGTGTTGCCGGGTGCGCGCGTCCTCGAGGTGGGCTCGGGTATGGGGGATTTGCTCGCCTCGCAGAGGCCCAAGCGCGGTGTCGGCATCGACGTCTCACCTGCGATGGTGCAGTTGGCGCGCGAGCGGCATCAGGGCGAGGCCGGGCTCTCGTTCACCGTCGCCGACGTGGAGCGCGATCCGCTGCCGCAAGGACCCTTCGACGTGATCATCCTCTCGGACACCTTGGGACTCCTCGAGGACATCGAGACGGCGCTCCGGCGGCTACGCGAATTGCTCACGCCCGACGGCCGCATCGTCGTGACCTACTACAACTTCATGTGGGAGCCGGTGCTTCGGCTCGCCGAGGCGCTCGCGCAGAAGACGCGCTGGCCCGAGCAAAATTGGCTGAGCATGACGGACATCGGCAATTTGCTTTACCTCTCTGGTTTTCAGGTCGTCCGAAGCGGAACCGACGTCCTCGTCCCGATCAACGTGCCCTTCTTCTCCGAGCTTGGCAACCGTGTCGGCGCGAAGGTCCCGGTCGTCAAAGAGACCGCGCTGGTCCAGTATTTCGTCGCGCGCAGCGTCGAAGAACAGCTGCCGAGCGAGCTGCCGGGCGTGAGCGTCGTCTGCCCCTGCAAAGATGAGAAGGGCAACATCCTCGAGGCCGTCCTCAGGACACCCGTGATGGGTAGCGCCACGGAGCTCATCTTCGTAGATGGCAACTCCACCGATGGGACCTACGAAGAGATCGAGCGCATCATCCGTGAGTATCAGGGACCGCTCCAGCTAAGGCTCATTTCCCAGGGCTCCGGCAAAGGCAAGGGCGATGCGGTCCGGAAGGGCTATGACGCGGCCAGCCACGAAGTGCTGATGATCCTCGACTCTGACCTTACGGTTCCGCCCGAAGATCTTCCCAAGTTCTTTCACGCGCTCGTGAGCGGCAAAGGTGACTTCATCAACGGTGTCCGCTTGGTCTACCCCATGGAGGGCGAGGCGATGCGGTTTCTAAACTTGCTCGGAAACAAGTTCTTTTCGCTCGCGCTCTCCTGGGTCCTCGAGCAGCCGATCAAGGACTCGCTCTGCGGGACCAAGGTGCTCTATCAGAAGGATTATCGCCGCATCGCCGCCGAGCGCGGCTTCTTCGGGGACTTCGATCCCTTCGGCGACTTCGATCTGCTCTTCGGTGCCGCGCGCCTCAACATGAAGATCATCGATCTACCCGT
Source organism: Myxococcales bacterium (assembly GCA_009692485.1). Classification (GTDB taxonomy): domain Bacteria; phylum Myxococcota_A; class Polyangia; order Polyangiales; family Polyangiaceae; genus SYFR01. The sequence continues at coordinate 1,720 of SHZB01000064.1, read as the reverse complement.
TCGCTATCGCGCCCGTACCTACGGCGACACCAAGATCAGCCGCTTCCGCCACGGCTGGCTACTCCTCAAGATGACCGCCTTCGGCTTCAAAAAACTGCGAATGGGCCTATAAAAGGCCGAGATCCAGCTGCTCATCGTGGGCCTATGGCCTCGTGTCGATCGTGTGCGCCGTCGCTGGCACATTGGACTTCAGGCGCCGCGAAGCTGATCTCCGGCCGCGTGGTGACGGCGGTTGGTGGGAGGGCGGCTCGGAACTGCGGTAGCTGTCTGGAGATGACGGCGCGCGCGGTAAGGCGGCCAACCGGGGGCAGTGGGGCCAAATCAAACCGCACGGGGGGATGCGGTCACTGTGAACTTGCGTTATAGCCCAGCGCGCCTGGCCAGTCTGAACGGATACTGATGATTTCCCGCCTTTTCGAGCGACTGGCCTCCGCGCACGGCGAGTGGCTGAACAAGGCCCGGACGAGAAGCGTACTAGCGTTTGTCCTCGGTCTGACGGGCGTGGCGATCTACGCGCGTGCCGTCAATCGAGTGTACCCAATCAAGGATTGGCTCTTCTGGCGGCTCGTGCCGCTGTGGGGCTACTCGGCACTGTTCGCAGTGGCCTCGCTCACCGTCGGTCACGAGGTGCTCCGCCGGCTCCTGCCCGAAGCACAGCTCACTCGCCTGCAACGGCTTACGCTCAGCATTTCGCTCGGGATTATCGTATTCGTCTTCGGGCTGTACGTGGGTGGTGCCGCGCATCAGTTCAATGCGCCCTTCGCTCTCGCCTTGCCGGCCGTGTGCATAGCCGTGGGCGCTCGCGGCGTTTGGCGCGCGTTCGGCGAGCCGACGTCAGAGGCGAGCCTGCCGCTGGGCCCCTTCCAGTTTCTGGCGCTGCTTGCCGGAGGGGCCGCCGTCGCCTTGCTTTACCTCCAGGCGATGACGCCGGACGCGATCAACTTCGACGCATCTTGGTATCACATCCCGATCGCGCAGGATTACGCACGGCATCACCGTATCGTGCAATTTCCAGGTGACTACAACCGCGCGTTCCCGCACCTGGCGAGCATGATCTACACGTGGGGCTACCTGGTGCCAGGACTGTCCGAGCCCCAACAGTGGATGATCACTCTACACTTCGAGTTCACCATCGTGCTTTTCCGGTTGCTCGGAATCGCCACGCTCGCGGAGTGGATGCTCGCGCGGAAGGTGCGTGGGACCTGGGCGGCATTCCTGCTATTCCCGTCGATCTTTGTCTACGATCAGAACCTCGGCGCCTCGTCCGATCACTTCATGGGTTTCTGGGCTTGCCCCACGGTCCTTTGCGTGGGCCTACTGCTCAAGGATCCGACCCCGCGAAAAGGGATCTTGCTCGGCGCAGTCCTCGGTGGGGCGATGCTCACCAAGTATCAGGCGATTTACACCATTGTGGCGGCAGCTGTGATCGTCGGAGGATACTGGATCTACCGGTTGCGCCGGCAGCGCCAGCGCGGAGAGCCGCTCCGGCAGATGCTCGCGCTTCCCGGGTACATCGCCATCGGGGCAGCGCTGTGCGCGGCCCCCCATTTCCTGAAGAACGCAATCTTCTACGGGAACCCGGTCTATCCCTTCGGCCAGGCGATATTTCGCACCAGCGACCCGATGCACGAGAAGTCGCTGTTCTTCTTCTCACATCTCTACGCGAGCCCGAATTGGGTGCCCAAAGGCACCGCCCTGCAGAAGCTCACCCACGCCGTCC
>SHZB01000063.1 GCA_009692485.1 Myxococcales bacterium | reverse complement strand
GCGAGATTCAGTGCGAGATCAGCGCGAGATCAGCGCGAGATTCAGTGCGAGATCAGCGCGAGATCAGCGCGAGATTCAGTGCGAGATCAGTGCGAGATCAGCGCGAGATTCAGTGCGAGACTGAGCGCGAGCGGGCGCGCAGGGGCCTCCGGTTCAGCAGGCGGGGCAAGCGCGAGCCACCCGTAACGCCGCTCGCTCGACGCGATGCCGCACGTCGTCGCAACGCGCGTCGGCGTCGCCCGCGAGCTCGCAGAGGCGGTTGGCCGAGCGCCGCATCGACGTGAGCGCGCGGCATGCGAGCGAGCAGCGGTGCATGCGCGAGTCCTCGCGTCTCGTGCCGCTGCGAGAATCGGCGGCGAGGCGGTCTGCGGCCTGATCACCGGCGGTCTTCTTCTCTGCGGCAGGCACCTCTGCGAGAAGCGGGGCTGCGGCAGGCGTGGCTGCGGGAAGCGGGGCTGTGGCGCCGGCCTTCGACCTCGCCGCGCTCGGACTTGCGGCTCCACCATCGGGGCTTGGCGTGGGCATCGCGGCGCGCCCCGTGGAATCATCGACGGGAGCCTGGGCGAAGGTGCTCACGCTGCTCTCATCGTCGGCATCGACCCACCCGAGGAGTGACCGCTCGGCTTCGGCGAAGCTTGCGACGGCGGCCTCGGCCGTGGCGTCTAGCTCGCCACTTAGCGCGCGCTCTTCGGAGGACTGCGAGCTGCTCGCTGGGCTGCTGGGCTCAGGTGCGGCTTGCGCGACCTCCGCGTGGTGGCTGCCTACGGCACAAGCGGTGAGCGAGCTGATCAGGGTGAGCACGAGCGCGGCACGCGAGCTGATCGTAGAGCTTGGATTTCGCATCGCCCATGGACTCTCGTCCGTCGCAAACCGGCTCAATTCCGCGCGCGTGAGCATGAAAGCTCCACGGTCCCGGGCGCAGCAAGGATTCGCGGGCTGGGTCATCCGATGCTTGCGCTATGCTCCGCGCGATGCATTGGCGCCGCCGCGTTCGTCCCATCCTCGCACTCGCCCTGCTTGCCGTGGCCGCATGCACGCCGGGTTACGCGCCGCCGCCGCAAGGAGCCTATCCGCCGGGTTACGCGCCGCCGCCGCAAGGAGCCTATCCGCCGGGTTACGCGCCGCCGCCGCAAGGAGCCTATCCGCCGGGTTACGCGCCGCCGCCGCCAGGTGCACAGCCGCCGGGTTACGCGCCGCCGCCGCCAGGTGCACAGCCGCCGGGTTACGCGCCGCCGCCCGCGTTCGGCGACCGGATCAATCAGCTCGATATGGCATTTCTGCGGCAGCGCGCGCAGCAGGTCATCGCGGAACTCAAGGCTGCGCTGCGGCCGGACCGGCGTGCGATGGTCGATGCGGTGCCGCTCGTCGTCGATGACACACCGGGTGACGTCAATGCCTTCGCCGCATGCACGGGTGGCAAGGCGCTCATGGCGATCACCGACGGGCTGCTCGAGATCACGGCGCAGATGGCGCGCGCGAAGGCGACCGATGAGGTCTTTCGCACGAACAAATGGCGCGAATACCTGCAATTTCTCGTGCAAAACCGTCACGCGACCCAGGTCGTGGCGCGCCCGGCTGCGAGCTTTTTCGACCCCATGCAAGACGCCGACGGTCGCAAGGTTCAGCGCCAGCATCAGCTCTTCGACGAAGAGCTCGGCTTCGTGCTCGGCCATGAGCTGGCCCACCATTACCTTGGCCACACGGGCTGCGCCGGACCGCAGAGCGCCGGTCTCACGCCGCAAGACATTGGTCGCGTGCTCTCGGGCGCCGTGCCCGGATTCAATCAGCCGAACGAGCTCGCCTCCGACATCGAAGGCACGACCAACACGCTCAACGCGGGCAAGACGCGCGCGGACTACAAGTGGACCGAGGGCGGAGCGATGCTGGTGCTCGAGTTCTTCCTCTCGCTCCGGCAGATGAGCCCCGCGGAGGCGATCCTCTTCGGCTTCGAGCTCTCCCATCCCCATCCTGCTTTTCGCATTCCGGCGGTGCAGCAGACCGCGGCGAGTTGGCGAGCCACCGGTGGCGCCACGCCGGTGTTTCCGTTTCCGCTGCAGCTCTGAGCCGGCATCCACCATCGGCTCGGCAACACGCGCACTGATCGCGGTTGCGAAGTCCTTGGTGAAAAAGTAGCGTTCGCGGGCGCTCGCCTTGGGAGATTCCTTCGCGTCGAGCCGCGGAGGCGATGATGAACGAGGCAGTCGAGACCAGCGGTTTGCGAGCCGACCCCAGCGCGCCCAAGCGCAACGTCATTCAGAGCTTCGCGCCCATCACGGGTGAGCTGCTCGGCGAGGTGCCAGTGATGGCGGCCGAGCAGGTGAAGGACGTCGTGTCCCGCGCGCGGCGTGCCCAGGAGCTTTGGGCGGTGCGTCCGATCGCCGATCGCTGCCAGGCCTTGCTCGTCTATCGCGACGCGATCCTCGATCACTCCGAAGAGCTGTGTGACCTGCTCGCGCGTGAGACCGGCAAGCCCCGCCACGAGGCGCTCTTGCACGAGGTGATGATCGTCGCTGATCTGATCACCTATTTCGCAAACGAGGCGCCACGCATTCTCGCCTCCGAAGAGCGCAGCGTGCACCTCTTGAAGTACCGCAAGAGCATTGTGAGCTACGCGCCGCGCGGCGTCGTCGGCGTGATCGGGCCGTGGAACTTTCCGTTGCAATTGCCGCTGCGCGACGTCATCGCAGCAGTCGTCGCGGGCAACGCCGCGGTCGTGAAGCCAAGCGAAGTGACGCCGCTCATCATGGCGCGGGCGAAGGCGCTTTGGGACGAGTGCGGCATGCCGGAAGACCTGCTCGGAGTCGTCACGGGCCTCGGCGCGACCGGGGCGGCGCTGCTCGATTCCGGCATCAACCTGTGCGTGTTCACCGGCAGCGTCGGCACCGGCAAGCGCGTCGCGGCGGCATGCGGAGAGCGTCTCATTCCTTGCATCCTAGAGCTCGGCGGCAAGGCCCCCCTGATCGCGTGCGCGGACTGCGACGTCGAGCGCACCGCCCGGGCGATCGTGAACGGCGGCTTCGCGAACAGCGGGCAGATATGCATCTCGGTCGAGCGGGTGTACGCGCATCGCGACATTCACGATCGGCTCGTCGATCGCGTGGTCGAGCTCACGCGCGAGCTGCGTTCGGGGGATCCGAGCAAAGAGTTTTGCGACATCGGCGGCGTGACCTTCGAGCACCAGATCGACGTGGCCGAGAAACACATCGCGGACGCCGTTACCAAGGGCGCGCGCGTTCGCTGCGGTGGCAAGCGTATCGCGAAGGCGAAGATGGCCTTCGAGCCTACGGTCATCGACGGCTGTGATCACACCTGCACCGTGATGACCGAAGAGATCTTCGGGCCGATCGTGCCGATCATGACCGTCTCCTCGGAAGAAGAAGCGATTCAGCTCGCGAACGCGTCGCACCTCGGGCTGAACGCTTACGTCTTCACAGAGAGTGACGCGCGCGGCCGCCGCATCGCCGAGCGCATCGAGGCCGGCAGCGTCGTCGTCAACGACGTGCTCATCAACGGCGGCATGCCCGAGGCGCCCTTCGGCGGCATGAAGCAGAGCGGCTACGGGCGCGTCATGGGTGAAGAAGGGCTGCGCGCGATGTGCCACGTTCGGCACCTCTGCCTCGATCGCGTGAAGCTCCCGGCGAAGAGCCCGATCGGATTCCCCTACACGGAGACAACCTACCGTTGGTTCCAGAAGGGGATCCGCGCGATGTTCCGGTCCGGCGGCGTCATCAAGCGGCTCTCGCAGCTGTTCTGAGCCGGCACGAGCGACCGTCTCTCGCAGCTGTTCTGAGCCGGCACGCTTCGCCGGCTCTCGCGGTGCTTGCTCAGACGGGGCCGTCGAGCTCGCACTGATTGTCGACGCACTTCGCGGAGGGATCGCAGCAGTCAGCGTCCTCTTCGCAGTACTCGCTCAGTTTCGCGCACGACTCGGGACCGCCGCATACGCCGCCGGTGCACGGCGCGCCGTTACAGCAGTCGCTGTCTTGCATGCACGTATTGCCCTTTTGAATGCAAGGGTCGAGCGCCCAGTAGCCGCGCATGTTGAGCGTGCCCAAGTCTTGACCTGGCACCCAGAACGCGGGGTGGCTCGGGTCTTTGCCTTGCTCGGGATTCAGATCGACCGCCGTCACCCAGAGCTGCTTGACGCCGTCTTTGCCGCCGGTCAGGCGATTGCCGTAGGTGCGCCGGCCCGTGAACACGACCCACATGTATCCGCCCGATGCTTGCGGCGCGAAGGTCGGCTCGTAGTTGAAGCCGCGATCGCGATCGCCGGCGGCAAACGGATAACCATCGCCATTTGCTTGCGCGAGACGCACCTCCATCGCGCCCTCGTCGGCGCTCGCGAGGTAGAGCTCGCCTGGTCCGGATCGCGTGTCATGCGAGCTGCCGTTGCCGCGGTGGTAGACGATGAAGGTGCGCTCGGAGTTTTCGCCGCCGGAGATGGTCGGCGAGACGCTTGGAAACAGGATGTACGAGAGGTTGGGGTCCGCGATCGCCGCGGTCGCGCTCGGGTGGTCGTTCGACACTGTGCCCTTCGCAAGGTCGAAGTCGTAGACGCGCAGATCGTGGGCGCCGCCAGCATCGACGTAGGCGAGGCGCGTGCCTTTCGGGCCGAACGCGGGCATCCACAGCTTGATGCCATCGAGGCCACTTCCCGCGACCTTCTGGCCGGTGAGCGACTCGAACAAGCCGTCGTTGCCGCCGGGCGGTCCCGGCAAATGGCTCGCGTTGTTCTCGACGACGAATTTTCCGTCGGGAGAGACGGCGGGCATGGCCCAGCGACGCAAGTTGCCGATGCTGAACGCCGAGACGTCGTTCAACAGATCGTAATTCGAGACCGCGACGTCACCGCCGATGATGAGCGTGAGACCATTGGCAGCGACGGTGTGGCAAGCGCTGCAGCCGTTGACGCCCGCCGCAGCGAGGAAGTCGTCGGGAGCCGACTGTCCCGGCTTGATGCGGACGATGCGGCCGAGGTTGTTCGCCCAATAATAGACGGTGCCGCGGAGGCTGCCCTTCGCCATCGTCCATTTGTGATCGATCACGATCTGGGCTGTCGGCTGTCCCGGTATGAGGCGCGCCACGCGCACGTCGACGGCGAGGCCATTGCCGGTTTCGCTGACGCTGACCCAGTCGTCGAGCGTCAGCTGAATGCGTCCGGGAGGCGGCGCCTTGGTGAAGATCTTGACGTCGAGGAGCGAGCCTTTCAGGTGCACCAGGTACGTGTCGTCGGTGCTGCCGCCGTTCCACATCAGCTCGGGTCCCAACAGGCCGCGTGGCCACACCGTGCCGTCGTAGGGATAAGCCCACGTGATGTCGGGTGCGTTGCCGCTCGCGGTCTCGAGCTTCTGCAGGTCGTCGGCCGCGATGCCGCCGTCGTTCACCTTCTTGTAGTCGACCTCGACGGTGGCGGTCGCGGTGGCGCCGTCGACCTCCGCGAACACCGTCACGAGGCCGCCCTTCTTGTTGGTCGCGGTGACGAGACCCTTGCCGTCGATGCCCGCGATGTCGGCGCGATCGACGTACCAAATGTTCGGAAATACCGGCAATCCGTTGCGTTTCGCCGTAAACGTCACCGGAGTCGAGACGCCGTTATCGACCAGGATCGTAGCCTTCGGCGGGTCGAGCACGAGCTTTTCGGTGTCACCGCTCGAGGTGCTGAAGAGATCACCGCCGGCGCTGGCTCCGCTGTTGTCGGCGCCGCTGCCGCTGTTGCCCTTGCCGTCGCCACCGACGTTACCGGAGCAGGCTGCAAACATCCCCGCGGTCGCGAGGCACGTACCCAGCAGTAGTTGAAAAGCAAGCTTACGAAGGCTCATCTGTCGACCTCACCGGGGTGGTGCATCCCCATTTCGCGGAGATTATCGAGGCGCGAGCGCGCAAGCAACGCCGCATTCACGGTCTTGCAGTCACGCGGAGCGGTGCGATCACGAGGCGCGGTGCGATCACGAGGCGCGGTGCGATCACGAGGCGCGCTGCGATCACATCGGGCGATAGTTGGGCGCTTCGTCGGTGATGATGACGTCGTGGACGTGGCTCTCGCGGAGACCTTGCGCCGTGATCTTGATGAAGCGCGCGCCGTGGCGGAGCTCTTCAACGGTGCGTGAGCCGGTGTAGCCCATGCCCGAGCGCAGACCGCCGGTCAGCTGAAACACGATCGACCGGAGCGAGCCGCGATACGGAACGCGCCCCTCGATGCCTTCGGGGACGAGCTTCTCGTCGGCGGCGCCGCCTTGCCCGTAGCGGTCTTTGCTGCCGCGCCGCATCGCGCCAAGCGAGCCCATGCCGCGGTACACCTTGTAGCTGCGGCCTTGGTAAAGGACCATGTCTCCGGGCGACTCGTCGGTCCCCGCGAACAAGGAGCCGATCATCACGGTGCTTGCGCCAGCGGCGATGGCCTTGGTGACGTCACCCGAATACTTCACGCCGCCGTCCGAAATGACGGGGACGTTGTGGCCGTCGGCGACCCGCGCGCACTCCGCGATCGCCGTGAGTTGCGGCACTCCGACGCCTGCGACGACCCGAGTCGTGCAGATGCTACCGGGGCCGATGCCGACCTTCACGGCGTCGGCGCCCGCATCGATGAGTGCGGAGGTTGCGTCGGCCGTGGCGATGTTGCCAGCGATGACGGCGACCCGCGGGTACCGCTGCTTGGTGTCGCGCACCGCGTCGATGACGCCCTTGCTGTGGCCGTGCGCCGTGTCGACCACGAGGACATCGACCCCCGCCTCGACGAGCGCCGCAGTTCGCTCCATGCGATCCGGACCTGGTCCGATCGCGGCACCGACGAGGAGCCGACCGCGCGCGTCTTTCACCGATGTTGGAGTCGCCTCGGCCTGCAACAAATCTTTGATGGTGATGAGCCCGACGAGGCGCCCGTGCTCGACGACGAGCAGCTTCTCGATGCGGTGCTCGTGCAATAGCTCGCGCGCCCGATCACTCGTGACCCCGGGCGCGACCGTGATGAGCTGGCGGGTCATGAGCACGCTCACGGTCTGGGATAGATCTTTGGCGAAGCGGATGTCGCGCGACGTGAGAATTCCGACGGGGCAGTTCGATGGGTCCACGACGGGCACGCCGCTGATCGCGTTTTCGCGCATGACCCGCGTCGCTTCGGCGAGCAGCGTGTCGGGGCGGACCGTGATCGGATTGGCGATCATCCCGCTCTCTGCCCGCTTCACGCGTTCGACCTCGGCCACTTGCTCGAGGACAGAGAGGTTCTTGTGAAGGATCCCGAGGCCGCCCGCGCGTGCCATCGCGATCGCGGTCGCAGCCTCCGTGACCGAGTCCATCGCGGCGCTGACGAAGGGAATGCGAAGGTGGATGTCGCGCGTGAGCCGCGTGCCCACGTCGACGTCGGCCGGCAGCACCTCGCTGTACGCCGGCAAGAGCATCACGTCGTCGAAGGTCAGGTACTCGCGGAGCGGTTCATCGAGCGTGCTGGGCAACATGCGCTCCCTTATCACTTTTGCGACATGCCGTTGACTTCAGGCGAGGGCAGGACGGGACCCGGTGCCGGTCCACGCGCCGGCGTGACTGCGGGCCAGTGCCGCCTCGGACTCTGCGCTGCCGACGAGCGGGAGACGCACGACGAAGCGCGCGCCGCCGAGCTTGGAGTCCTCGACCTCGACCGTGCCGCCGTGATCGATGACGATCTTCTTCGTGATGCTGAGACCGAGGCCGGTGCCGGTTTTTTTCGTCGTGACGTAGGGGTCGAACACGGCGGGCTTCAGCACCTGAGGCACACCCTCGCCGTCGTCGTCGACGGTGAGCCACACGGCATCCGCGCTGATGGAGCACGCGACCTGAACCTGTCCAGTTCCGCCGTCTTCACGGGCCGCACTCGCCTGCATGGCGTTGTCGATGAGATTGACGAGCGCGCGATAGAGCATGGTCTTGTCGAGCGCGACGGGGATCGCTTCAAAGCTGTCTTGGAGCAGCAGCGCCACGGGCCTCCCGTCGGCATCGGGACGCTCGTTCAGCGACAGGCGCGGCCACTGCTCGCGCACAAACTCGCCGAGATCTCCGGGCGCCAAGGTCGCGCGCGGGAGCCGAGCAAATGCCGCAAATTCACCGACCAGCCGCCGCAGGGCGCTCACCTCTTCGGTGACGATGTCGCGCGTCGTCGCGAGCATCTCGGCGAAGGCTGCGTCGTCGCCGTGATAGCGCTGCACGCATTCTTCGACCGCGAGCTGGATGGGCGTCAGCGGGTTCTTGATCTCGTGCGCGAGCCGACGCGCCATCGTTTGCCATTGGCCAAGACGCTTCAAGAAATCGATGCGCGCGCGACTCCGGTCGAGCTGCTCGAACATGCGGTTGAAGGCGCTGCCAAGCTCCGCAAGCTCGGCCGGTCCATCGCACGCCACGCGCACCGAGAGGTCCCCTTCCGCGGCGAGGCGCGTCGCATCGAGCAGGTTCTCCACCCGGCGCGTGACGGGGCGCACGACGAGCACGCCGACACCGACCGCGAGCAGCACGGTCACGAACAAGAGCGCCGAAAACAGCGCCGCGTAGCGTGAGTCCATGGTCGCGTCGCGATAGCTCGCTTCAAGTTTCTCGTAGGCGAGCGCGAAGTTTTGGGCCGCGGCCATCTCATCGAAGCGCTGCCGCTCGGCGGCGAACACCATGAGCAACACCGGTGCGCTGGCGCCGTCGCCGAGGAGCCGTCGCTGCTCGAAGGGCCGCTCGTGAACCGCATCGAGGGCACGGGCTCGCTCACGGCGCGCGACGCTCGCTCCATCTGCGCGCTCGACCGCGATCGAGACGAGCGACGGGTGTGAGACGAGGATCTCTCTGAGCGTGTCGTCGAGCTTGCCAGCGTCTTCCGTGCGCGCAGTCGTGCTCAACGCGGGTGCCGCCGCGATCGCCGTCGCCTCGCTCGCCATCGCGCTCTTCATGCTGCGCGCGAGGTCCCGATAGACCGAGAGCGAGCGCTCGAGCTGCTCGCGAAACTCTGGCTGAAATGCCGAGCGAGAGACCTGCCGAATGGCCGCGGTCGCCAGCCCCATCGTGCTCACGAGCGGAAGCAGCGCCGTCAAGAGGAGCGCCACGACGACGCGCCTTTGGGTGGTGCCGATCGTTGCCACGGCCGAACGCTACACCGCCCGGCGCCACGGGCCATGGCGCTGCTGCTGGCGTGAGCCCGCGTGCTAGCGTCCTTGCATGGGCGAGCCCGCCAAGCGTCGCGCGACGTACGAGGATGTCCTCCATGCGCCCCGGCACATGGTCGCTGAGATCATCGATGGTGAGCTCTCGGTCAGGCCGCGGCCGGCCAAGCCACCGGCGAGCGACCGCGCGGCGAAGCTGCCCATCTACGCGCGCGAGCTCGTGAGCCACGTTTGGCTCGTCGATCCGATTCAGCGCACGCTCGAGGCGCTCCGCCGTGAAGGCTCACGGTGGCTGATCCTCGCGGTCTATCGCGGCGACGAAAAGGTTCGCGCCGAGCCCTTCGACGCCATCGAACTCGAGCTTGGCATCCTGTGGGCCGACGTCGTGCTGTGACGAGACGAGCGTGGCAGCGCGGCGAAAACGCCGGATTTTGCGCGATATTTGGTGAACGCCGGATCGCTGGCCGGAGTTTCGGTGAACGCGGGATGGCCGGCGATATTCGCTGTTCGCCACGGCTCGCGTCGGCACCGCTCTCGGCGGCGCGGGCTCACTCGACCGTGACGGTCTTGGCGAGATTGCGCGGCTGATCGACGTCGTGCCCCTTGCGCGCGGCGACGTAGTACGCGAGCAGCTGCAGCGGGACGACGGTCAGGAGCGGGAGCACCCACGATGGCGCCTCCGGGAGCCAGATGATGTGCGTCGCCAGATCGTGCATCGCCTCGTCGCCCTTGGTGGCCAGCGCCAAGACGCGGCCGTCGCGCGCGCGGACCTCGGCCACGTTGCCAACCATCTTGTCGTAGGTCGCATCCTTCGGTGCGATGACGACGACCGGAAGCTCTGCGTCGATGAGCGCGATTGGCCCGTGCTTCATCTCGCCCGCCGCGTAGCCCTCCGCGTGTGCGTAGCTGATTTCTTTGAGCTTGAGCGCCCCCTCGAGCGCGATCGGATAGTTGTGTCCGCGCCCAAGAAACAGCACGTCCTTCGCGTTGGCCAAGGTCGTCGCGATCGAGCGCACGTAGTCCGCGTCGCCGAGCAGCTCGTGCATGTGGCCCGGCACCGCCACGAGCGCCTTCAGGACCTCGCCAGCGATGGCCTCGCCGAGCGTGCCGCGACGCCGGCCGAGATAGACCGCGAGCAGCAGCAACGAGGCGAGCTGAGCCGTGAAACATTTTGTGGAGGCGACGCCAATTTCAGGTCCACAACGCGTGTAGAGCGTGCCGTCCGCGAGCCTCGGAATCGCGCTCTCGAGGACGTTGGCGACCGCCAGCACCTTCGCCCCGGCACGCTTGGCCGCCTTGACCGCGCCGAGTGTATCGAAGGTCTCGCCGGACTGACTTACGGCGACGACGAGATCGTCCTCGAAGAACATCGCGTCACGGTTCGCGACCTCGCTGGCAAGCTCGATGACCGTCGGTAGTTTCGCCAACGACTCGAGCCAATATTTGGCGACGAGGCCCGCGTGGTAACTCGTGCCGCACGCGACGATGTACACGCGCCGAATCGCGCGCGCGACCTCCGGTGTGACGCCGATCTCCGAGGCGTGCACGTCCGACGCTTCGAGATCCACGCGCCCCCGAAGCGTCGATGCGATCGCGTCCGGCTGCTCGTGGATTTCTTTCAGCATGAAGTGTTTGTAGCCGCCACGCTCGGCCATGGTCGCGCTCCACTCGATGCGCTTCGTCGCGCGGCTGACGGGCTCGCCGCTCACGGTCGTGATCGTGGCGCCGCCGGGACGCAGTTCGGCCACGTCGCCGTCTTCGAGAAAGACCATGTCGCGCGTGTGACTCAAGAGCGCGGAGATGTCGCTGCCGCAGAGCATCTCGCCTTCACCGAATCCGATGACGAGCGGCGAGCCATGACGCGCGGCCACGATCACATCGGGCTCATCGGTGCCGAGAACGGCGATCGCGTACGCACCGACCACGCGACCGAGGGCTCGTCGCACCGCCTCGTGCAGCGTTCGAGCACCGTCCTCGAGCGCCTGCTGAACGAGGTGCGCGATGACCTCCGTGTCCGTGTCAGACGAGAAGCGCGCGCCCGCCGCGATGAGCTCGTGGGCAAGCTCGCGATGATTCTCGATGATGCCATTGTGGACGACCGCCACCTTGCCGACGACGTGCGGATGAGCGTTCTCTTCGCTTGGGCGGCCGTGCGTGGCCCAGCGCGTGTGGCCGATGCCGACGTTGCCGGCGAGCGGTCTCTCTGCGAGCGCCTCGCTGAGCTTTCCGAGCTTGCCGAGCGCGCGCACGACCTCCATGCCGCGGCCCGTGTGCACCGCCACGCCGGCCGAGTCATAGCCCCGGTATTCGAGCCGCCGCAGACCCTCGACGACGACCGGTGCCGCGGCTGATTTGCCGGTATATCCAACGATTCCACACATGCTCGCCTCCGTCTTCGCCGCCGGACCAAGCATGGCCAAGCGCCCAAGCGAAGTCGATGTCTACTTGGGCGGCGCCGTTCAACCTGCTAGCGCTGCGAGTCCATTGAACCGCTGCGGCGCGCGCGCGAGAGCATGCGTTGCACGACACCGAGCGCCTCCTCGAAGGGCAGGTGCGCACGCAGATTGATGCGATCGCGATCGACGTCGACACGCACGCGACCGAGCACTTCGGTGATGCCGAGTGCGAGGGCGCTGGGGCTTTGCTGCGCTTGCCGAAATGCCGTGCGCACCGCGGCGCCGACCTCGCTGCATGACGCCGCTTCATCGCAGAGCAGCGTGCCGTGCACGGCGAGCGTCGGGCCGATGCGAATAGAGAGCCCACCGGAGAGAAGATGCGCGAACGCGTCGGTGACGTGCGCCGTGGCGAGCTCTTCACGCAGGCGGCGTCGATGCTCCGGCGTGAGGGTGGCAGTCGCGACGAGCGCCCCGTCACCCACGATCGCCCGCTCGCCTTGGTGCGCGGCGTCGCCGGCGAGACTGGGGGCTTGGCCGGCCACGACGGCACGCACGGCCGCGGAAAACTTCGGCTCCGCGAGCACGAGCGGCCCGCCTTCGCGCACCATCAACTCGGCCCCGGATAGCGCGGCGGCGGAGTCGACGAGTACCCCAAATTCTCCGCGGATTTCGCGCACCGGGGTGCCTCCGCGCGCCTTCACGACGGTGGCCGCACAAGCGAGCAGCGAGCCTTGGTCGAGAGGGCCGCTCGCGACGACGCCGAAGCCCGCGCTGTCATCTTCAGGGACGACGAGCGCGAGGGTCGCGATGCGTTCGAGCGGGTGGAAGCCACAGAGCGCGGTGACGTTGCCTTGCCCGTCGATGCTGCTCACCGCGTCCCAGAGCCCGCGCGTCAGGTCGTTCGCACGGAGCGCCGCGACCTCGAGCTCCACGATGAGCACGACACCTCGCGGGACGCTGTCACGGACGTGACGCTCGGGTCGATGAAACCCGTCCCCGGCGCCGCGCGCATCGCCGCTTGCCGTGCGCGTCATCGATGAAGCGCTGCGGCGGAATGCGAGCCACGCCGCGCCGATGCCCACCAATGCGGCCAAAATCAAGGCGCCACGCCAGCCGAAGCGGCGTCGCCTGCTCGCTTGGTTAGCGCGCATCCGCGACGGGTAGCACGTTATGGATGCGTGGGCTCCGCTCGGTTCCGGGCGCGCGCTGGGTCGTAGAGAGTTCCCAGCAGCCAATCGAAGAGGCCGATGGTCACGTTGAAGTTGAAGCGCTTCATCAGCGCCGGATCGTGATGCGTCGCGTGCAGGCGGCGAAGTCGCGCGACGATCGGATGACGACTGATCGGGTGCTCGAGCGGCAGGTGATACGACAGGTGCAACCACTCGTAGGCGATGAAATAAGTGAGGGCCGTCATCGTGACAAAAAGGCCGCAATTCACGGAGAAAACGACGCCAGCGAGGACGGCGAAGGGCGCGACGACGACGAGCAGTATGAGCACCGCGTACGCTGGCACGAGGATCATCCACAGCTCGCGCGCGTGTCGCATCGCCATGTCCTGGTGCGTGTACGCCACGTGATGATGAAGCTCGTGGCGCACGTAGATCTCTTCGAGAAACGGGATGCGTCCGTGCAGCAAATACTTGTGAGCGAGCCACTCGCCGCCGTTCGTCACGACCAGCATCGCGGGCACGATCGCGAGCTCGCGGCCGCGGAGATCGCGCAAGAAGCTAGCGGCGACCGCGCAGATGAACGCGGTGAGCAAGCTCGGGATGACGAGGTGCGCGCGGAAGTTATAGCGCGGCGGAATCAGCGCGAAGAGCTCGGCGCGGCGTGCCTGATGCATCGAGGCCGCGAGCGCGGAAGTGTCGTCGATCGGCGTCGCGTGCTCGGGCGTCGCGTGCTCGGGCGTCGCGTGCTCGGGCGTCGCGTGCTCCGAAGCGGTGGGCAGAGCGCCGTCGTCAGTCGCGGTCTTCACGGCCGTCAAACAGTCCTCCGAGTCGCTCGCCGAGTCGCGGCGCCCACGAAAAGGCGAGGATCACGACGAAGAGCAGCGCCACGAGCGCTACCTCCCCGACGGTCGAATGACCGAGCAATGCCGTGACCCACGCTGGCACGAGGGCTCCTCTACAGCCGCGCGGCGACGGCGTCACGGGGGACCTCTTGATGCCGCGCACGAAGCGGCTAAGCTCGCGGCGTGTCGCAGCTCTTCGCTGGCACGGGCAGGCGTGATGGCAGCATCGCGTCGCCTGGGGTGGTGGTCGTCGCCGATTCGAGCATCGATTGCTCGGCGCTCGGTGCACTGCTGTCTGAGGTCGGGCTCACGGTGATTTCGTGTGATCCGGTGAGTTTGCCGGAACGCCTATCGAGGCTTGCGGCGGTCGCGGCCGTCGTCGATCTCGAGAGCGCGAATGCTCCCGAGGCGGTGCGGCGGCTTCGGCTGCGCGGTGCCACCGATGCCGCGCCGCTGCTCATTTTGCCCACCTTGCCGGCAGCGCGCCTGCGTGAGCTCGGCTTCGTGCTGGCGCCCGGCGAGCGAGCGTTTCCGCGGCCTGTCGAGCTCGCGAGCCTCGCGACATTTCTTCGACGGCTTGCAACGCCCGTCGCTTCAGGGTCGGGCGCTGAGAGCCGAGGGGTCCGGGCCGAGTGGCCGAAGTCAGCGCCAGTGGCGATCGTGTCGCGCGCTTCGAGGATCGGGGCGGCCCCGGATCCCTCGGACTCGGATGCGTACGATCCTTTTTTTGCGCTGCCCGAGCTCGATGGAGAACCGCAGAGCACGGCCTCCGGCAACGCGCCACCGCAAGCGATGTCGTCGGTGTTGAGCCCGGAAATTGCGGCGATCCTCGAAGCCAGCGCACGCCGCGCCCGCGATGAGGTCGTGCCCGAACGGCCAGTGCTTGAGGCTCACGATGTGCTGGTTCCGGGCTCGCTCGTAGAGCTGCTCGCGGGGCTCGTTCATCGCGATGAGGTCGCACGAGACGGGGAGCCCGATCGACGGTCGTCCAGCCCGCCAGCGGCGCCCATGGTCGGGCAATTCGCGCATGCCCCGCGACCCGCGCAATCGTCGCGTGGGCGTGCTGCCGAAGCCGTGCCGCAATCGCTCCGCCCGATCCACACCGCCGTCGATGAATTTCCGTTTGGCGCTTCGGGACTGCCCACTTCGCTCAGGTCGAGCGGGCGTTCGCGCGATGACGAGTCGGATTCAGAATCGCTTGTCCCCGTGCGCGCGGAGCTCCGAATCCACGACTCTGTTGCGGCGGGCGAGGAGCCAGAGTCGTCAGCACCGACGACGACGCGGGCGCTGGATGAAGAGCCTGCGGCGCGTTTCCTGCCCAACGCGAGTGTGCGGATCGATGACCGTGTCGAGGGTGCTTTTCCGACGAGGGCGCAACGCTTTGACCCGGTCGCCATCATCCGGAGCCACGCAGCGCTCGCCCCTAGGGTCGTGGTCGCGCCCGAGGCGCCGGATCGAAGCGCCGCGGATCGATCCGCACCGGACCGGAGCGCCGCGGATCGGTCCGCATGGGATCGGAGCGCCGCGGATCGATCCGCATCGGATCGGAGCGCCACGGATCGACCCGCACCGGATCGAAGCGCCACGGATCGACCCGCCGCGTCCGCGTTCTCACCATCGCTCCAGGAAGTCGCGCCCGCGCGCACGCGCCAAGGCTCGGGCGTCGCGCTCGTCGCACAGGCCATCGCGGGTCGCCACACCGGAACGCTGCGCGCGGTGGCGCACGATGGCGTGTTGCGTACGCTGATCCTGCGAGAAGGCGACATGGTCACGGCGTCCTCCGACGCTGACTCGGAGACCTTGCTCCAGTTCCTCGTGGAGCGCGGCGAGCTGAGCCACGAGTTCGCGCGGTCTCGAGCGGGCAAGGTTCCGCGACATGGACGCCATGCTGCGGCTGCGCTGATCGCACAAGGTTTTATCGAGCAACACGAGCTCTGGCCGATCTTGCGTGCCCATGCCGAGTGGCTCATCGGACGGGCGATCCTGGAGCAAGACGCGACCGGAGAGCTGGCGACGGAGGTGCCCGAGCGTCTCTCCGCGGAGCCGAGCGTCTTTGGCGGTGCGACTGGCGTCGAAGTCTTCGTCGAGCTCGTGCGTCGCTTGGTCAGCCCGGCCAAAGCAACACAGCAATTGGGCGGAGCGGAGCTGCGCTTCGAGGCCGGCCCTCACTACTCGCTGCTCCACGAGGCTGCGTTGGAAGAGTCCGATCGCGTTGCCATCGGGTTCGCACGCGGAGAGTCCGTCGGGCCCGCGCTGGCGACGATGCCGGAGCATGCGCCGATGATCTTCGCGCTGGTGGCGCTCGACGTGCTGCGTCCATGCGTGGTGTCGTCGAGTCGCGCCGTCGTCGCCGGTGACGAGCCCGAGGAGCTGGCTCTCGACCTGGATGCACTGCGCAATCGTGTCGCGGCGCGGCTCGCACTCGTGCAAGACGCGGACTATTTCGCACTTCTCGGGGTTCGCTCGGATGCCACGCCCTACGCCATTCGGCATGCGTACGTCGAGCTGCGGCGACGCTTCGAGCCCGCGCGATTGCTCACCGCCACCACGGCCGATCTCGATGGCGACCTGAGGCTCATCGTAGAGGTGCTCGAAGAAGCGTACGACGTGCTGCGCGATTCTCAGCGTCGCGCGCGCTACTGCCGCGCCCTCCTCGCGGCGAGTGCACCGAGCGGCGATTGACGGCGATTGGCGAGCGGCGATTGACGGCTCGGCGTGCTCAGCGTGGTCAGCGCGCTCAGCGTGCCGGGGCGCGCGCCGGAGGAGCATGAGGGTCGATGCGGAGCTGACCGTCCTCGACCTTGACCTGCGCCGACCCGCCGGCCACGAGCTTGCCGGAGAGGAGCAAATCCGCCAGCGGTGCCTCGAGGAGTCGCACGATCGCCCGTCGCATCGGACGCGCGCCGAGCTCCGGATCGTAGCCGCCCTCCGCGAGCAAGTGCTCGGGCACGCTCTGGTCGTATCGAAGCGTGACGTCGCGCGCGCGTAACGTCAGGACGAGCTGATCGAGCAGCTTCACCGTGATGGCGCGGACTTCTTCGCGACCAAGCGGCGCGAAAAACAGCACCTCATCGAGGCGGTTGTAAAGCTCGGCCGGGAGCGTCCTTCGCGCTGCGGTGACGGCGGCGTCTTCGAGGCGTGCGCTGTCGACCGATGGCGGCGCGACGGCAAATCCGACACGTCGCTCGGTCTGGGCAGCGCGCATCTCGACGGCCCCGAGGTTCGATGTGAGGACGATCACCGCGTTCGTGAAATCGACGGTGCGTCCGCGACCGTCGGTGAGCCTGCCTTCGTCGAACACTTGCAGAAACGCGAGCAGGACATCGCGATGGGCCTTCTCGATCTCGTCGAGAAGCAACACTTGGTAGGGCCGCTTGCGTACGGCCTCGGTGAGCTGCCCACCCGCTTCATGCCCGACATAGCCTGGCGGCGCCCCGACGAGCCGCGCGACCGCGTGCGCCTCGGCGTACTCCGACATGTCGAGCCGCGTCATCGCCTCGCGCGAATGAAACAGGATCTCTGCGAGCGCCTTCGCCATCTCGGTCTTTCCTACTCCGGTAGGACCGAGCAATAGAAAGCTTCCGATCGGCCGCGATCCGCGCAGACCCGCGGCATTTCTGCGCAGCACGGCGGCGATGCGCGCACTTGGTCCGCGATGCCCAACGACCCGCTCACCGAGCAGCTCGTCGAGCCGCAGCATTCGTTCTCCGTCGGTTTCGAGCAAGCGTTCGAGCGGAACCGCGGCCGCGCTCGCGAGCACCGCTGCCACATCTTCGCGCCGCACGAGCATCGGTTCGCGTCTCGCGCCGGAGCTCTTCGCATCACCCGCGCCACTCGCACGTCGGGCTCGCGCCGCGGCAAGATCGAGCACTCCGACGGCCTTGTCGGGCAACGCTCGCCCAGCCAGGTAACGTGCCGCCCAAGCCACCGCGCTCTCGATCGCGTCCTTCGCAAAACGCACGTCGTGATGCGCGCCTAGCCGCTCGCACACCGCGCCGACTTGCACGACGGCATCGGACTCCGTAGGTGGCTCGAGCTCGATGACCGCAAAGCGCCGCGCCAGCGCCGGATCGGTCTCCATCACCTTGCGGTAGTGCTCGGGCGTCGTCGCCGCCACGATCGGAAGTTCGCCTGCGGCGAGTGCGGACTTCAGCTCGCCAAGTGCCTCATCGGCCGCTCCGCCGAGCAGCTCATGAATGTCGTCGATGAACAGCACGACGCGCTTGTTCGCCCGCCCCAGCTCGGCCCGAAGTTCTGCGATGCGCTCGACGAGCTGTCCGCGCGCGCCGGTGCCCGACACGAGCTCAGTCACCGCTATCTCGATGAGCAGACGCCGCTCGGGCTCGGCCGCGAAGCGCATCGCGACCGCACGCGCCACGCTGGTCTTGCCGACGCCGGCCTCGCCGACGAAGAGCGGATTGTTCGCGTGTCGTTTGGCAAGGACGTCGAGCGCGCGCTCGAGTTCGAGTTCGCGTCCGAGGACGGGCTCGAGCTCGCCGCGCACCGCCGCCGCCGTGAGGTTGCGCCCCATGCGACTCAGCAGCGGAAAGTCGCGTGCGTCGAGGTCGAGGCTCAGCTCCACGCCCGCCGTCGCCGCCGGGTGTGCCGCGACCGCGTCGACGCGAAGCCGTGTCGTGCGAACCGTTCGCCGTCGCACATCCTCGGCCGTTCGCGCCGGCGCCTCCGCTGCAAGCATCGCCGCGCGCCCGGATGTGCAGCGCTCGGCTGCGTCGTCGAGCGTCGTGATCGCCTCGCAGGCTCGATTCACTTGGGGCGGCGACTCGCTCGTGCGCCGCAACGGCACGCCGTCTTGACGCGCGCTTGGCCCCGGGATCCACGTGACCTCGACCGCACGCGCTGAGGGGCGATCGCGCGGCACCGCCGGGGGTCGGCGATCGCGCGGGTTCGCTTCGGGTCGGCGATCGCGCGGGTTCGGCTCGGGAGGCGCGGGCTCTGCGGCGCACGCTTTCGTGCGAGCGGGCAGCGACGGTTTGGAGGCCTCGCTCGTCGAGGTGCGCGATCGAATCGGCGCCGTCACTCCGAGCGCGAGCCGAGTCGCGGCACTTCGCAAGTTCACGACGTCGATGCCCGCTGCCTCGAGCGTGGCGAAGGCTGCGTAACGACGGCCGCCGACGAGCGCGAGCAGAAGGTGCAGCGGCCCAACGACCATCGTCACTCCCGGCGTGGCGGCACGGCGCGCTACGTCGCGGGCGGTGTTGAACAGCGTGGCGAGCGACTCCTCCGCGCGATCCGTGGCCGCGCTCGCGTGCGCGAAGATGCGCGCTACCCCGAGCTTGCGCTGCGCCAAGAGCTCGAACGCCGCACCCGGATGTTGCGCGAGCGCCGCCAACACGTGGACACTCGTCAGCCGCTCCTTGCGTGCCGACGCGAGGTCGCGCGCCCGCGTCCGCCAGATCTGCAGCGGCCGTTCGTCGTCGTCGACGTCGTCGCGCGCTCGAGCCTGTGCCATCGCGGGGACTCTTCGCATGCCATGGCGTGCGGGCCAACTCCGCGCCGAAACCGCGCGAGGGCCTGCGTCAGAGCCCGCTCCGCCGGTACCGAACCGCACATCTCGGTGCGTCGGTGAGCGGCAATCAGCGCCCGCTGCGGCGGTACCGAACCGCACATCTCGGTGCGCCGGTGAGCGGCAAAATGTACTCGAGCTTGGCCGTGATCTCGGTGCCTTCAAGAGCAGGCGGCGACTCGCGCGCGAGGAGCACCCAGACCTCTGGCGCGAGGCGAACGCCAAGCTCGAGCCACGCCGGCGGCGCTAGTGTCGCCCGCGAAATGGCGACATCGAAGGGCACGCCGACCGCCGCTTCAACGGTGCATGTCGCGTCCTCGCCACGACCATGCACCAGCTCGATGCGCCGCTCGATCCCGGCACGGCGCCAGCCCCCGATCACGCTGCGAAGAAACGCCACGCGCTTCTGCATCGGCTCGACGAGCGTGACGAGCAAGTCCGGACGCAACGCTGCGAGTGCCAGCCCCGGTGCTCCGGCGCCCGTCCCGACATCGATGACCGTGGCGCCGTCC
>SHZB01000062.1 GCA_009692485.1 Myxococcales bacterium | reverse complement strand
GGAAACCTCTTGAGCGACGAAGCGTGGAATGCCCAGAAGGCCCACTGGCTCCCCACCGAGGCCGACGACGCCTACGTCTCGAGCCTGATGCGCGAACCCATTTACGAGCCCGGCAAGATGGCCAATTACATCGCGCCTCCAAAGCGAGGGATCAAGAATCTCCCGGCCGAGTTCGAATACGTCAAACGGCAAGACCGCTGATGGCGGAAGCGCTGCCATCCTCCGCTCTACGCGAAGGCGGGGCTCCGCCACAAACCCCGGCACCAACCCCGGCAGAAACCCCGGCAGAAACCCCGGCAGAAACCCCGGCAGAAACCCCGGCAGATATGGAATCCGTCGCTGACCTCAAAGCCACACCGACGATCCGCTTCGGGGTTCGTTTCGCCGCAGCGCTCGCGTTCGCTTGCCGCTCCCATGATGGGCAATTCCGAAAGGGCTCCGGCGCTCCGTACATCACCCATCCGCTCGCGGTCGCGTCGCTCGTCGGCGAATACGGCGGCGACGAAGATCAGGCGATCGCTGGGCTCTGCCACGACCTGATGGAAGACTGCGGGGTCACGTACGAGCAGCTCAGCGAGGCCTTCGGAGCGCGCGTCGCCGGCATCGTCCAAGCATGCACCGACACGGTCATCGTGCCAAAGCCCGCATGGCGACCGCGCAAAGAGGCGCATCTCGCCCACATCGCGGATGAGCCCGCCGACGTGAAGCTGGTCATGGCGGCGGACAAACTCCACAACGCCACGTCGATCCTCCACGATCTTCACCGCCCGACGGTAGGCGACCTTGTGTGGTCGCGCTTCTCGGCATCACGCGCCGAAGTGCTCTGGTACTACCGCTCATTGGCCGATGCGCTCGCGCAAGGCTGGGAGCACGAGATCCTCGGCGAGCTCGCCCGCGCCGTCCGCAGCCTCGACGCTCCGTGACGCCGCAACTGGCAGTTAGCCGCGATTGGCAACTAGCCGCGACTGGCAACTAGCCGCGACTGGCAACTAGCCGCGACTGGCAATTAGCGCCGCGGGTCACACGGGACGCGAGTCGAGAGGCTCAGTCTGCGCTCTTCTTCTTTTTGAGCGAGTCGCGCTCGGGCTCGAGGATGACGATCGTGTCGGAGTTCTTGATCGAATCGCCGCCGTCCGGCTTGCCCTTCTTGGGCTTGTCGGCGTCGGGCTTCTTCTTGTCCGTTCCGTCGCTGCCCTTGTCGGCGTCCTTCTTGGCACCGCCGCGCGCGGGCGGGGTCCCGTGCTCCTCCGTGAGCTTGCGCTTGAAGGCCGAGACCAGGAGATCCTCATGGTACGAGGGCAATTCGGGGAGCTTGGCGGTCACCTGCACGACGCCGTCGTTGTCGACGATCTCGAAGGCGCCGCGGTTCTTGCGCTTGCCGCTGTCCGGGCTCGTGAACTCGAAGAGCAGATAGCCCCACTCGGGGTTCGCCTCGCTGACCTGATAGCCAAGATCTACTTTCAAGAGCCGCAGCGCCGTGCCGAAGGCCTGTTTGTAGCTGAAGGTCGAGTCGTAGCTCGTCTTGGCGAGCGCGACCCCTTCGCCGAGGACAGCCACCCACACGCCTACGAGGAGCCCGATAGCTGGCGCACGCATCCTAGAAAAGCCCATGCTGGCCCGTAGCGAGGCCGCGCCGCCCGGGCCAAGTTCGGGGCGCCCATCCGGCCAAGGATGGGGCGTCATGGGCCAAGTCCCTCTTGTTGCGGACCAAGGCCAGGGTCTTCCAGCTCAAGTCTCGGGTTGCCGTTCGAGCACGCTCGCGGCACGGTCCCAGCTCGTGAACATCGCCGCGCGAACCCCCACCCCAGAGACGAGGTAAGCGGTATGGAAGGTTCACTTCTTCGTTTTTTTTGAGAACGATAACCGCAACATCAACGAGGCTCATGTGGCCTCGCGATTGCTGATAAATTTTCGCCCCGATCGACCGCTGATTGCACCGCCCGAGCGGGCCAGATCACAGCGCCGATCAAAAACATGGCGGTACGATAGGCCGTTTCGACCGCAAACCGGGCAGGCCCGCGCTCTCCTTGCTGGGGCGGCTCTGCCAACGCGGCCATCAAGTGCCGAGGTTCACCCTTTTGCGTTATCGTGCGAAGCAGCGCCAACGGCCAACCGGAATAGGGTTCCGTGGTCCATAGCGAATCTACCTCAAACCCCGAGTCACCCAACGCCCGCCTGAGTTGCCCCGGGCCAAAATAGGTGAGGTGATAAGGCTCAAACGAAGTCCAGCCTGGCAAATAGGCCTCAGGCGCTTGAACGTTTGGCACTGAAATAGAGACAAACCCCGTGGGCCTTACGCGTGCCCGAATTGAGCGCAAGAAGCAAAGGGGGTCGCCGACGTGCTCGAGCACATGACTCGCCACAACTGCGTCAAAGACCAAGCCCGGGGGCATGTCGCTCAACAATCCGCAGTGCGCGCGAATCGCAGGGGTTCGCGAAGTGACTGCACGGCAAACCGCGCGCGACGTATCGACCACATGGACGTCGAAGCCTCTTGAAACGAGCTCCGCAGCGAGAGCGCCGAACCCAGGCCCCACCTCGAGAACGCTCGCGCCAGGCGCAAGCGATTTGCCGAGACGATTCGCCGCCTTCCTCGCATTCCTGCGCTGAAGCAGGCGAACCCAACCGTTTGGCTCGACAAATGTTTCTGATTCAAAAGCTGCTGCGTTTCTCTCGGATTCGCGCAACAACGCACGTTCATCGAATACCAGCCCGCAGACCGCGCATTCTCGAAGAGAATAGCGAAACTCTTTCGATTCCCCGGATGCACACAGCGGGCACTTGCAATCTTCGCTCATCGCCATTCTCTTCTCGTTCGACAAGTGGTTTCACTTAACCAAGTTTGGTTCGCGCCTTTGAACATCGCCGCGACGGATAGCGGCGATGCAGTCACCGAGCGCGACGACCGTAACGAGAGCTTCCCCGCGGACGCTCACGACCCGCGCGCTCACGGCCCGCGCTCACGACCCGCGCGCACAATCAAGGCTCGGGCAGCTCGTCGAGCGGCTGAGCGAAGTCCTTCACGAGCTGGCGCATCATATCGACGTTGTCCACGTACTTTCGCAGCGACGCCACGGCTCCCGGATACTGGGCATTTTCAATCGGGTCGCCGCTTCCGTCGAGGATGAGCGTGGGGCGGCCAGTCGCGTCCAGCAGCGGCTGGTCCTTGCTATCGCGCTCGATCTCGTATGCAAAACCCAGCAAATGATTGGCCCAGGCGAGCATGCGCGCTCCGGTCCCGCGCTCGCGCTCACGCCCGGCGATGATCTCGGTCTTGGCACGATGGGCGCGGTAGGTCATGCCCGTCTCTGGGTCCGTGAAGGCAAGCTCCTGTCCGTCGGGCCAGCTCGGGTGCTCGCCGGCCGCGGCGATGCGCGCCTCTTGGATGAAGCGATAAGACCAGTTCGTCGGGAAGAACACGCTGCCCCAGACCATCGCCCAAATCTGCTCGTTCCAGCCCCAGTTGGGCTCGACGATCAGCGCACCCTTTGGCGAAGGCTTGGGCCCCGCGAGGGCGCTCCACGTCGGGAACTGAAGCGGGGTCAGCGGGGTGTCCATGGGATCTGCGGGCGGAACGACCCACGGCGCGTAGAGATCCAAGTCACCCGTCAACAGGGAATCGTAGAGGCGACGCACCTGATTGGGATAGACCGTCGCGAAATTGACGTTCTTGTAGCGACCGTCGACGAAATCTTCCTTGCTGTTCGAGATGAAGTAGTCGAACGCCTCTGCCAGGTAATAGATGCTCCAGATCTTGTCGTAATAGCTCCCGACCTGAGTCTGGTAGTCGCCCCAGTAGTAACCCTTCGCATAGTCGAAGTCGTTATGGACGTAGCGACCGTCGCCGAGGGCAACCCGGAAGTCGTATGTGTAAAGAGCCGGTAGCGGCGCGACATCGGCCGTGAAGAGCTCGCCTTCCACGCCGGCCGGCTGCACTCCATAACAGTACTCGGCCGGGCAGAAATACCCCGGCTCGGGGCGGGTGAGGACGCGCGCGAAGAGATCGAGCGCCACCGTCCCTGCGAGCGCGAGCGGTCCGTAATTGCCATCGGCGAGCAGCTCCGTCGACAGGCTATTCGGGTCGCCGTCGAGCAACGCGCCGAACGCAAAGGTCTTTGCGACGAGCTGGATCTTGTCGAAGTATTTCGCCTGAACGCGCCCAGTGGCATCACCGGAATTGAAGGTCACCCGGTTGCGGCGAAAGGCATCTACCGGATAGCGAAGCTCGTATTGGCTTTCGAGAAAGCGGACAATTTCGTAGGCGTCGGCGCCGGCGTCGCCGGTGAACGCGGGGACATTTCCGGCGTCGGCGTATTCGTCGCTCGAGAACATGTAGCCGCGCCGCACGCGCCCCGCTGCGTCGATGGCACGCGGGGTCACCGCCCAGTCAAACTCCGCATAATCCGGCGCGTCCACGAACCCGCGCATGTCGCGGTAGTCCACCACGTCGAGCGGTTGCTCTGTGCAAATCTTGCCGAGCACCGCCCCCGGGCCGTCGCTCGCGACGCAGCTCGAGACCAGGCTGAACTCGCTGTTGTATTGGCTATAGTGAATATGCTGATACGGGTCGGCGGGGTCGGTCGGCGGAAAATACAAGACGCCCGTGAGCCCGGGGCTCGCCGCAAAGGCCGTGAGCTTGTAGGCCTTCGCGCGCTCGGCGGCGCCCTCGTTCACGCTGACGCCGGGCGCGGCCCAAACATCGACGACGCCGCCGTAGATCATGCGAACACTCGCGCGGTCGTACTTTCCGAGCAGGCGCTGGTCTTGCGTCGGCTCGCCCGGATAGTCCATGACGCTGGTCGTGGCGTAACGGCCAATGTCGGCATCGAGCTCGGATGCGGTGATCGGGTCCTTCCAGCGTGGGCCGACGCAGCCTTCGCCCTTGGTATTGCCGTCCGCGCACTCGGCCTTCGCCGCGCCATTTTCGGTGCGAAGTTGCCAATACTGGGGGTCGTAATTGAGCGAGTCGAAGGACGCGGCAAAGTTGTGCCGGAGGCCCATCGAGTGTCCAAGCTCGTGCGCCAAGACACCCTTGGTGTATTCGATGCGCGCCCATTGAAAGACCTCTTCGCGCCACGCGAGGACGGCGGCCGCGTCGCTCGTGTCCGGCGTACCGAAGAGCGCCTCGGCCTTCTTCACGAGCCCCAAGAGATTATCGGGCTCGCTCGCCTCGAGTCGGCAGCTGTGCCGCTGTGCGTTTCCGACGAGCCGACGGCGGGCGTGTGCGCGCCGGGCCGCGGGATTGTTCGCAGTGAAGGGCGAGAGCCGGTCGACCGCCTCGCTCGAGAGCGGAGCGCCGGGGTCGAAGCCACCGAATTCCGCGAGCTCGGGCGAGATCATCGCCGCCTCGATCGCCGTGCCCCGGAGGCGCGTCATCCGCTCGGACAGCGCCACGTTGCCAGGACCGAGACGTCCCGTGTCCACGAGCGCCTCGGCGCGGAGTTTGTGTCGCAAGGCCGGGGGGGTGCCGGGCTTTGGCTTTGGCAGACCGGCGAGATAAGGGGCAATCGACGCGGGCTCGAAAGCGGCCAATCGCTC
Source organism: Myxococcales bacterium (assembly GCA_009692485.1). Classification (GTDB taxonomy): domain Bacteria; phylum Myxococcota_A; class Polyangia; order Polyangiales; family Polyangiaceae; genus SYFR01. Next base: position 14,211 of record SHZB01000062.1, on the reverse strand, counting down.
GCTGAGCTCCGCCGCACTCATGGCGCGACCGGCGCGCGCCGCGCTCCCGCCCCGCTCGAGCGCCTCGACCCATTCGCTGACGTTCTCGCCGGAGAGATAGACCTCGGCGTCGAGCGTGCCATTGACCAACATCAGCAGATCCACCATCTCTGCCGCGTAGCGATCGGTGACCGCGCCCCAGAGATTGGCACTGCCAGATATCTTCTCCCCGCTGAGGGGATCTTCGGCGTCCATCATGATCCCCCACGGCGAGAGGGACTCCGGGTCGGAGAGAATATTGATGAAATTGTGCCGTAGATCTCCGAGCCGCGGGGCCATGCCATTGGGGCCGCACTCGGGCGCATCACCGGCGAGCACGGGGTTATGGCAGAGCGTGAAAATCTCACGCACCTCGGACGGAGCGGCGTCTCCCTTGGGCGGCGTGAAATCGTCGGCCCAAACCGCGGGCCACCCCATCGTCCCTTCACAGCCGGATTCACCCGTACGCCGGCACTCGCTCAAGCGCCCGGCCAGGACCGCGACCCGCAGCGCATCGCTCCACGCCGCCAGCGTCTCTCTCGTTGCGTCAAAGAGGCGCGCGTCGAAGTCCTGGTTTACATGCCACGGGATCGTTCGCAGCTTGCGGTCGCGCACCGGGATTGTGCAGCGGCCGGTGAGTTTGTTGCAGCGCGAGCCGCGACCGACGGCCTCGCACTCGTCGGAGCTGCCATTGGCATCTTCGTCGCGTTCGGGATCGGCCCCGACGGGGGTCGTGGCGGTCGTGGCGCACGCGACATCGGAGTGCGACTTGTCGAAGAGATCCCAGCGAGACGCGAATCGGCGCCACTTGTCGTCAACGATGCCGTAGCCGCGGTCGTAGCCGTGGCGGTCATTGGTGAAGACGCCGACGATATCCATCTTCTCGCCGTCCCAGTCCGCCGGCTCGTAGTCACGCGCGCCGACCCGCAAGAACGAGTGCCGCAGCGTGATCTCGGTCGGATTGCAGCTGAGCGCAGGCCAATTGCCTGTTAGCCAACACGCGGGCACCTTGCCCCACCACTCGTCATCGATGACTTCAGGGCTGGCGAGCGCCTTCGTCGTCAGGTCGAAGTAGCCGCCCACCGGATCGAAGACGGGCGCGTCCGGGTGCGCCGGGTCGGACACGGTATAGGCAACAGGCGAATAGCTAACACCGTAGTAGAGGCCAAGCTGCGAGAGCGTGTCGAGCTCGTACGCGTCCGTGATGAGATTGGCGGAGAAGTCGACGCGGAAGAACTGCCGTTGGTAATAGGGTCTGTCCTCTTCGTTCTCGACGACGACGTTCTGCTCCTCGCCGGTCGAGGGGTTGTAGTCCTTGCGGATGTCGAAGTGCTTCTCCACCGCGAAGGCGGCCACGAGCTGCCCATCCGGGCTCTCGCGTACACCCTTGTGATCGCTGTCCTCGATGTGCTCGTAGGTCAGCCGCGCGAGCAAGAGCTTCTCAGTGATCTCGAAGCGCACGCGCACCATGGGCTGGGTGTCGGTGCTCGTGATGAGGCCGTCGGAGTTGGCGCCGAAGGGCACGTCGACGACGGTGACGTGCATGAAAAACTCAGGATCGTCCTTCGGATCGGCGAGGTCCTTGACGAAAAACGCCTTATCGAGCGCATTGGCCTGCACGCGACTGATGGGCGCCCGCTCTTCGGCGCAGGACGCCCCGAAACACAAGAGCGCAATGCCCAATAGGCCAGAGCCAAAGTAGCGAGAGCCCAAGAGGCCAGAGCCCAAAAGGCGAGAGCCGAAGATCCGAGAACGCTGTTGGCCAATGCCAAACTGGCCCCCCGAACGCCCGGCTCCAACAGCGAGTCTCGCGGTCTTCGAATGGTTCATGAGCGGCAGCTCCGATGGTCAATCATGCCGCGTCGAATATCACCGTTGTCGGGGTGACGCGAGGCGCCGCTCGAGCGGTCGTCGCTACCGCGCAGAGCCCGCGAACATGGGCCCGTGGAACCGGAGGCGCGAGCAGCACGAGGCCGCAACCGGTGCCGCTCGGCGTGGCGCTACGGCTTACCGAGCTTGGCTCCGAATTCGTAAGGCTCGTCGGCGTTGAAGGCCCGAAGTTCCTCGAGCGCGTGCTCAAGCCCCGGGTGCTGCGCGCGCTCGTAACACACTGCCCGCCGATTGAGAACGCTCCCATGCCAGGGAACCAAAGTGCCCATGGACTCGAGCACCCTGACACAATCGTTGCTCTTGGCGCGCATCGTGAGATCAAAGAGAATACCGACGCGCTCGAAGTCCATCCGACTGACGACGAATTTCTCGCTCAGCACTGCGACTACGTCGGGGTAGAGCGACGGGTCCACGAGCGCGAGTGAGGTTGCGAGCCGCACCTTGCGTTGCATCAGGCTGAAGGTCGGCCACGGGTTGGTCCGGAATGACACCAGCGCACGGCGCAGGCTCGCCCACGACTCTTTCGCCCGTCCCGCGTCGTGGTGGATCTGTGCCTCGATGACGTCGGCATCGCCAGGGATGAGCGTTCGCAGCCGCTCTACCAACGGCAGCGCCTTGTCGACCGCCCCCGTGAGCGCGTAGGCATCTGCGAGGACCATCACCTCGATGGGTGAAGTAGGCGCCTTGTCCTGAGCCTCCCACTCGCTGACCACTGCCTTCGGTTGTTCGCCGCGCCAGCTCGTCAGCGCGTCGATGCGATGCTTCATCGCCGCGCTCGGCTCGAAGGTCGGTGGAACTCGGACGGACTCATCCACCGCCAAGCCCATGTCGATCATGCCGTCTTTCACGGCATCCCAGTTCACCGTCGCTTCCCCGTTGCGAGCGAAGATCGGACGGCCTTCGCCACGCTGATGTGCAACGAGCAGCATCGCCTCGGGCGAAAAAATCCGCGGCCGCCCGAGCGCGCGAGCCAACGAAAACTCGAGGGTGTTGACATCATCGGTGTTCACGCGAAGCGGCCCCTCCGTCTCCGCGATGGCGCGGGCCAATCCGGGGCGAGCGACGTAGCGCGCCAACACGTCTTCGAGAGTGGTAGCCCGCCAGACATTCAAGAGCGCCTCGGCATAAGGCTTCTCTGTGATGCGTTTCCGCAAGATGTCGACGTCGAGCGGCTCGTCCGCTTCGCGGCTCAAGAGCAAGAGGTCGGCGTTTTGCGTTCGCCAAGACTCGACCGAGCCAAACTCGGACGCGAGCGATGCGTAGACGGTGAGCACACTGAGCGCGTCGATTTCGTAAGCTTGGAACCACTGTGCGAACACGCCGCGTGGCGCGAGGCGGGCCTTCGCGGCCTGGTAGAACTCGCGGGTAAACAAGCTGGCGATGCCCGCCCGGTAGGGGTTCGACGGCTCCGAGAAGATGACGTCATACTGCTCGCGGGACGTGAGCAAGACCTCTCGGGCATCCCCGAGCATGATGTGCACTTTCGGATTGTTCATCACGTCGCCGTTGACCGGCGTGCACACCTTGGCGACGTGCAGGATGGCCGGCTCGAGCTCGATGACATCGACGCGCTCGACGCCTGGGATGAGCCCAAGCCAACCGGCTGTGCTGCCCGTGCCGAGCCCGATGACGAGGACCCGCTTGACCGGCTCCATGTGCATCATGGCACCGAGCAATCCGCTCATCACCTGGGTGCCTGCGTCGATGACCGCGGCCCCGTCGCTCTTGCCGCTCACGACGAACGAGGTGTCGCTGGCCTGGTGAAGGGCGACGCTGGCCTCACGGCCGTCGGTCTCCCAGGTGATGGAGCGGTTGACGTCGCGCCAGGCAGCCTCCATCGAGTTGCGGTTCGCGCCGATGATCATTTGGTCCGCGCGGCCCGCCCCGATCGGCGTATGCCGCCAAAACGAGGTGGGCCCGAGCGACGAATGCAAGAGAAACGCAGCACAACCGAGCGCCAGCGCTGGGAACACGGCGCCGAGTGGACGCGCCTTTGCGGCCCGGGACGCGGGGCGGAACTCGAGCGCGATGGCCATGGCGCCCATCACAACGAGCACCCATACGGTGAGCGTCCAGCAGCCGAGCGCACCGAGGAGCGGAATCAAGAAGAAACCGCCCGAAAGAGAGCCCACGATCGCGCCGGCGGTATTGGCGGCGTAGGCCAGACCGACCTCCCGGCCGAGGCGATGTTTCCCGTGACCGAGGAGGGCGATCAAAAGCGGGAATTGATATCCGGCAACGATGGCAGCAGGCAATACGACGATCGCCGTGACCACGGTCCATCCGAGGACGTGTCCCGTGAGGCCGATGCTGCCGAGCGAGCGCAGGGACAGCGTGAGCCAAGCGATGCGATCGCCCAGCGCGTACGGGATCGCCATGAAGAGGGCCTCGAGACCGCAGGTCCCCGCGAACGACAAGAGCGTGGGCCGCGCGCTCGCATCGCGCAACGTGTAGGCGAGACCCCCGAGGCCGATGCCCAACAAGGCGACCGCGAGGATGAGACCGAAGGTGTAAGACGAACCGCCGAGCAGCGGCGAGAGCATCCGGTACCAAACCAATTCCATCAGCAAAAAAACGAAGCCGGCTGCCGCTGCGGCTGCGAGTACGAATGACGTCGCGCCTAGAGCCACCGGCTCGTCGAGCGATGGCCCCGCTGCGGCTCCGGTCGAAGGCAGGTCGGCGGCGGGCGCTGCATCGGTCGCGCGCGCTGCATCGGTCGCGAGCACTGCATCGGTCGGAGGCACCTCGATCGCGGGCGCTGCATCGGTCGCCTCGGTGATTGCCGCAGCGAGAGTCGCCGGGGTCGCGTTGCCGTCGCCAGTGAGTGCCGCAGCTTCGGTCGCCGCTGCCGCAGCCGTTGAAGCCTGCGCTTCGGCAGCGAACGACCGAGCCATCGCGCGCGCCGCCAGCGCAACCAAGATGTTGACCAGACACCCGAGCCACAAAGTGAGCCGCGTCCCGAACACCTCGAGGAGTATGAAGGTCGAGCACGCCGCGCCGACGACCGCGCCGAGGGTGTTGAGCCCGTAGAGCAGCGCGGTGCTGCGCCGGCCGAGGTCATCCGCGCTGGTCGCCGCGCGCGCCGCCGCGGGAAGCGTTCCGCCCATCAAGAGTGTCGGCGGAAGCAACACGAGCGCGCTCAAGAGAAGGCGGACGATCGTGCCGCCAGCGAGCCCCAACACGGTGGTGCCGCCGACGGCGAGGTATGCCGCACGCACGAGGTGTAACAAAAGTGGCGTGATCGCCGCGGTCAGGGCGATGCCGATCTCGAAGTGCGCGTAAAGAAATAGCGGCTGAGCGCTTTTCTCGACGCGCTTGCCGAGCACGAGTGAGCCATAACCGAGCCCGCCCATGAACACGGCGAGCACCGCCGACGAGGCCGGCGTGGACGACCCGAAAATGAGCCGCAGCTCGCGTAGCCAGGCGACCTGGTAAACCAGCGCGCACATCCCCGAGAAAAACAGCAGCGTGGCGATCGGCAAGGTTCTGCGAAACATCGCCGCGACCGTAGTCGCGATACCGCGGGCGATCTAGTTTGGGCAATCCAAATGGGCCGCTTGCCGCGCGACAGCCGCGCGACAGCCGCGCGACAGTGTGCTCGCGACAGTGCTCGCGACAGTGCGCGCGACAGTGTGTTGCTGCTCCCAAGGCAAGCTGCTAGACGCGGCGGCATGGCGCCCGAGGAACGCCGGGGGCAAGACGAGCCGAAGGACAGCGGCGCGGTGGGGGCAAGCGCGCCGGAACCCGAGCCGAACGCGGCCGCACGGACGACCGACTCGGAGGCGGCGAGCAAGGCACGGCAGAGCGTTCGCACAGGTCCGCGCGCGGGGTTTCAGCGCGGCGCCTTCGATGGGGCGGCGATCTCGCCGAGAATGCGAGCGCTCTTCGGCGGGCTCTTCGGCCTCGGCAGTGTCGCGTCGATCTTCGCGCTGCTGATTCAAGTATTTCCGATCGCACCCGATGCGCGCACGGCCGTCTCGAACGCGCCACAAACGGCAGCGAGCGCCGCGGAACTGGCGCCGAGCGGTCGTCCTCGGCCTCCGAAGCGGGTGCGAGAGCTGCTGGCCGAGCCATGGCGCGTCGAGGAGCTTCGCGGGACGCACGTCGTCGTGCGAGACGAGATGAAGCGGCGCTCATTCCTCGTGGCGCTCGCCGAGCTGCGCGTCCCGAAGTCCGAGTCGTATCGCATCCTCAAGGCCATGGACGGCGTCTTCAAGCTCGACCAGCCGAAGCGACGCCACAAGCTCATCGTGGCGCTCGAGCGGGCTACGAAGAAGGTCGTCGCGTTCGAATACGAGGTGAGCTCCACCGAGATTTACCAAGGTCGCACGAGCGACGCGGGGCTGCTCGAGGTCAAGCGCCTCGACCTCGCGGTGAAGCACGAAGAGTTCGCGGCGGCGGCGTATCTCGGCAAAGACCTCTCGCAGAGCCTCGAGAACGCGGGGTTCGAGCCCGGGCTCGCGGCGGTCATCAACGAGGCTTTTATCGGCCAGACCAGCGTCGAGGCATTCGAGGAAGGCGGGGTGCTGAAGGCGCTCGTGACGGAGACGACCGCGCTCGGCCGATTCGTGAGCTACGAGCGGATTCGAGCTCTCGAATACCGCCCGCCCGACCCGAGCAAGCCTCCCGTGCGCGCGTATTGGTTCGAGGGTGCGACGGTGAAGGGGTACACCGACGAGCGCGGTCGGCGACCCTCGAATGCGGGCTGGCGTACACCCTGCCCAGGCTCGCCGGTGACGTCGCATTTCAATCCGAAGCGCATGCACCCTGTGCTCAAGAAAGTGATGCCGCACAACGGTACCGATTTTGGCGCTCCGACGGGAACGCCCGTTTTTGCGGCATTTCGCGGCAAAGTCAGCTTTATCGGAGACCAAGGGCCGAGCGGCAACCTCGTGTTGCTCGAGCACGGCGGCGCCATTCAAACGGGTTACGCGCACCTTTCGCGCTTCGCACCGGGTGTGAAGAACGGCGATCAGATCGGCACGCGAGAGCTCATCGGCTACGTCGGCTCGACGGGCCGCTCGACGGGGCCGCATCTTCACTTCAGCGCCAGACGGGACGGGAAATTCTTCGACCCCTTGGAGCTTCGTCTCGATGCGCTGCAGCTCTTGCCAACCGAAGAGCGCGTCGCGTTTCTCGCGCAGAAGCAGGCGCTCGATCGTGTGCTCGAGGCCATCCCGCTGCCAGAGCCGCCTGAGCCAACACCGGTTCCGGCGATGAGGACCACGCTACGGGCGGCCGGCGGCGACGCGGGCGACTCGGCGCTAGCGGGATCCGTAGCGAGCGCACAACCCAACGAGGCGCGAGGCGGCGAAGCGGCGGACCGAGAGCTTGGCGGCGATGAGCCACGGGCGGAAGGCGGCGACGCATCCGGGGACGGCGACGCCAGCGCCAAGACGGGGCCGAAGGGTGCCGAGACCGGGGCAGAGCTGCTCGGCGAAGATCTCTCCGGCGCGATCGAGTGAGGCCTCGCGCTCAGGACACGGTGGCATCTGGCCTCGCGAACGGCAGGCGGATCTCGAAAGCGATCGAGTAAGGTCTCGCGCTCAGGACACGGCGGCATCTGGCTTCGCGAGCGGCAGGCGGATCTCGAAGGCGGCGCCCGTCCCACCAGTGACGGGGCTCTCGAGCACGACCGTCCCGCCGTGTGCCTCGGCGATCTCTTGCACCAGAGCGAGCCCGATGCCGCTGCCGCGGGCGTGCAAGGCGCGTGCATTTTTGCCGCGGACGAAGCGGTCGAAAATGCGCGCCTGCTCGGCGACGTCCACGCCGGGTCCGCCGTCGACGACGCGGATGAACACGGATGGCTTGGGCTTGGCGGAGCTCCCGACGCGTACGTCGATTCGGCTGCTTCCTACGCCGTACTTGAGCGCGTTGTCGACGAGGTTGATGACCGCGAGCTCGAGCGCGCGCGCGTCGATGCGAGCCATCGCCGGCTCGGTCTCGATGACCAGCGCGACGCCTAAATGTTCCGCCCGGTAGCGCTGCGTCTCGACGGCCTGCCGCGCCACCGCGCCCACGTCTCCGCACTGCAAGTCGTACGCGGCTCGGCCACGCTCGACCTTTGCAAAGTCGAGGACATTGTCGATGAGGCTCGTGAGCCGCTCGCTCTCGCCAACGATGATTTGCAGGTATTCTCGGCGTTTTTCGTCACTTGCGACTCGGCCGGTGAGCAACATCTCGCCAAACATTCGCACCGAAGCGAGCGGGGTCTTGAGCTCGTGCGACACGTTCGCAACGAAATCACTTCGGAGCGCCGCGAGCCTCCGTGCCTGCACTGCCGCTCGCACGACCGCGATGGTTGCGAGCCCCACGACGAGCGCAGCGAGCCCGACGATCCCGATCTGCGTCAACCGCTGTCGCGAGGCCTTCGCCTCGAGGTCTTGCCCGCTCAAGAGCGCCACCTGCAAGCGCCAATCGTAAAGTGTCGTCGGAAACGCGAGGCTCACCATCGGCCCGCCCGTGCGGATCGCCGGGCCGAAGACGGCGCGCCCCTGTTGGTCGATCACATTCATGCGACTATGCCGATCGAGATCCCGATAGAGCTGCGGCATGACCTCATGAACGAGGCGCGACACGTCGTGCCACGCAATGACGAGGTAGGGCCGCTCGCCAGAGAATCGTTGCCAGTAGCTGAGCAGGTAATTGGCCACGCCGACGGTGACGTGCAAATGGCGCAGCTGCTCGACCGGCGCGATGTGCAGCTCCATGCGCGGCAAGAGCTGAAGCACGAGCACGCGACGAAACGCAGCGTCCTCGGGCCCGGGACGCGGCGACACGAAGGCCACGATCTCGAGCTCGGGACTCGCAGCGTCGAGCACCAACACGGCGCGCACCGTCGGTGTCTCGCGTGGCGCCGTCGGCAACCAGCGTTGCGCGAGGGACGACACCGCACCGACATCTACGTTGGCCGCGATAACGTTGTCCTGTGCGACGATCATCTTGTCGAGGCGGTCGATGCGCTCGGCCGCAACCGACCACGTTGCGTCGATGACGGTCTGCTGGCGCGATTTCTCGAGCTGCAGCGTGGTCCGCAGCGCAACGAAGGCGAGCAAGGCCACGGCTCCGGCCACCACACAGACGACGAGGTAAAGCCACGCCTCGCGCAGCCGATGCCAGAGCCGCCTCACGACCCTGGCCTCCTTCGCTCAGCGCAGGTCGAACTCGGCGGCTGCTAGCACAAGGTCGGGATCGACGAGGACGCTGCGCTCCGAGAGAAACTCGGCAAATTGCTGGCCGATGTACCCCAGAGCATGGCGATCGCCTTCCGTGAAGGTCTTGCCATCGAGCGGGTTCGCGAGCTCGATGAGCCCGAGGGTACGGCCGGCTCGCTCTACCGGTGCACACAAGAGGGTCGTCGGCGTCAGGCCGATCTCCTTCCAGCGCCCATCGAGCTCATCTGCGACATTCGCGCCGGACGCGAGCACCGGCTCCCGCTTTTTCATGGCGGCGTGGACGAGCCGCGCGCCGTCGGCCAAGCGTAGCAAGAGCGCACTCTTCGCTCCGCCCTGCTGGCGCACGACGACGAACTGGCGGCGGTCGAGATCGAAGAGCGAGACGAGCCCGAGCTGACAAGGCAACTTCTCGAGCGCCAAGGTCAGGACGAACGCGGCGCCATCGAGTGCTGTCTCGAGATAATTGAGCTCGCTCATCGACTCGAAGAGGTCGGTGAGCAGTTCATCGCCGTCCACGCGCGTTCCTGGCCGCGATGGCAGTGGCGGCAACACGCTGACGCGCTCGCGAGCGTACTGCAGTTGGGCATCTCGCTCCGCGCGCGTGGGGGCCGTGGAGGGGATCTCGGGGCCCTGCGCCGCACGCTGCCGAACGCCCGCGAACTGCTGCGACGCGCTTGCCTCTATCGCGCGGGGACGCCGCACCGCCGAGCCCGCCACGATCGTCTTGCTATGGAGACGCGCAACCCCGCCGCCGGCGCGCGGATTGGCGGGTGGAGGAGTGGCGGGTAAATCGGAGACGCTCACCGCGTCGTGGGCTTGGCCGATGGGGCTCGCCAAGACCTCAGCGGTGCGCGCGCCAATGTTGCGCCGCGACGACGCCGCCGCGATCGGGGCTGAGTCCGCCGTCGCCGCGTCCGCCGTCGCCGCGTCCGCCTTCGCCGCGTCCGCCTTCGCCGCGTCCGCCTTCGCCGCGTCCGCCGTCGCCGCGTCCGCCCTCGCAACGCTTGGCGCGCGCTCGACTGGCCGCCGCACTTCAGCTCGAGCAGCGCCCGAAGGCACGATCACCGAACTCTCGCTTCCCACCGCGAGGATCCGCGACGGCCGAATCGGCTCGGCGCTCTCGGGCGAGCGGTCCGACCCCGCGCTCCCCGACGGCGAGGACGTCGCGGTGCCGGTATTCGGATAGTCCTTATCCGCATTCGCTTTATTCGGATAGGCCGTATCCGCATATGGCTTCTCCGTGAGCACCGGCTCGGAATGCCAGTCACACCACCTCAGTGTCACGAGCGGAGGCTTCTCCGGTTTCGTCTCGTACACGTGGTCGAACACGGCGATATCGACCACGATCCCGGGCTTGGTTCCGGCGAGCTCACGGCGAAGCTCGTCCAGCCGGGCACGCGCGAGCGTCGCCGCCGAAACGAGGTCGAGGCCGGTGTTCGAACCGTACGCGCGCTCGACATGCGTGAGCGGAACGCGGTCATCCGGATCGCGACGCCGCGTCGAAAGCAGGACTGCCACCGGCGTCACTTCGGGCTTGGCAACCGCTGCCGAACTCGCCGCAACCAACGCCGTGCGCGACGACGCTGGTGCTGCCGGAGTCGCCGTAACCAACGGCGAGCGCGACGACGCTGGTGCTGCCGGAGTCGCCGTAACCAACGGCGAGCGCGACGACTTGGGCGCAGACGGTTCATTGCCCAACCCGAGGGTGGTCGCCGAGACGAACGGCCGTGGCGCGAGTGGCCGTTGCGCGAGCGGCCTCGGTACCGAGACCGGTGGCGCTTCGGGATCTGGCGCGGCTACGCGGCCAAGCCCCTTGTCGGCCGGCGGCGTCACGAGCGGCGCGGGCGCGGGCGCGGGCACGGGCGCGGGCACGAGCGCGACCTCCACCGGAGCCGCGGTGCTCACGGAGCTCGACTCACAGAGCTCGGCGTCATCGGCGGCGCGGCTAACCTCGTATTGCAGCTTGCGCACGGCATCGACCGCCCGGCACCCGTCGTCGAGGAACTCTACCGTAAGGCCCTGGAGCGATTCCCCTTCGCCACGACTCTTGCGCGCACGTTGCAGCGCCGGCTGCCAATGGCCGGATTCCAGGCAAAGCCGCTCCAGCAGCTCTTTGCCTTCAAGTTGAGTGACTTCGACGTACCACCGCATGCTCGACCCAAGGAATCACACGCCACGCGGGCGCGCACAAAGGAAGTGAGCGTTTTACGCAGCCTCGGGCCGCGGGTCAATCGCGGCACCACGATTGTGCGGCACCACGATTGTGACCGGCGCACGGAGCGCGAGCGATCGGCTATCGTCCGCGGCCGTGGCGGACCCGACCAGCACGGCCGAGCCGCACATGTGCACGAACGGTGCTTGCCGCCTTGCACACCGATTGGCACTCGGCTTGGTCGCGAACGACAGCGCGGTCTACGCGGCCTGGGCACTCGCGTGCACGATCTTCGTATCGACGACGTTCTACGGCTATTTGCTCACCCAGACCGGCGGCATCTGGTCAGCACCGCTCGACGACGTCTTCATCCACTTCGACTACGCGCGCGCCTTTGCTCGCGGCTTCCCGTTCCAATGGTCGGAGGGCAACGGCTACTCGAGCGGCAACACGAGCCTGTCCTATCCCGCGGTGCTCTCGGTCGGCTATTGGATCGGGTTCCGCCATCTCTGGCTCATGGCGTGGGCCGCGATCGTCGCGAATATCTCGGTGTTTTTCTTCCTTTTCAGCACCGGGCGCCTCGTCGACGGCCTCGCCGAACAGCTCGATCCCGAAGCGGGTCGCGACGTGTCCTGGATCAAATATTTGTTCCCTCCCGCGGTGCTCTCGATGGGCGCGCTCGACTGGACCTTATGGAGCGGGATGGAAAACGCGTGGCACCTCGGCTGCTGGGGTCTCGCCCTCGCGGCGCTCGATCGCCAGCTCGCGGCACCCGACCTCTCTGCGATGCGACGGCGGGCCTGGTTTACCGGCGTAATGTGCGCGTTGCTCGTGTCGGCACGGCCTGAATCGGGCGTGTGCGTCGCAGCCTTCTCGATCTATGGCGCCTACGCAGCCGCTCGCGAAGGCACTGCACCGGCGTGGCGCGCGCGGCTGTTTTTGGTGGCCGCCGCGGCCTCCCCCGCGCTCGGTATGCTCGCGCTTCACGCCGCCGCAAATCGCTTCTTCACCGGGGAATGGTCGGCGAACGGCGCCATCGCGAAGGTGATCTTCGAGCAGCCGTACCTCACGCGCGCCGAGATGCTCGACCGTTATTTCGAGCTCCTTCGCTACATCAAAGATCGTCTCCTCGAACATCACTTCGCGGACCTTCCCCCGTGGGGCGAGCTCGTGCCGGCGCTTGCGCTCGTGCCGCTGTTCGTCGCGCGCTTGCGTCCGATCGCGCTGCTCCTGTGGTGTCAGATCCTCGGCTGGATCTTTCTCGTCGCCACGAACCTTCAGCTGCGCTGGCACAACGAGCGTTACGCCATGCCGGCCGTCGCGTGGCTCCTTCTCGCTGCGGCGCTGGGCCTCGGCGCGCTCGTGACCGCGGGCGCTCGCCACCGTGTTTTCAGTCGCATCGCCGGCCCTCGCACCACCGCGCTCCGGTTCGTGGGCGCCGGCCTCGTTGCAGCCGCGTATTGGCTTCATCAAGCGCCGCGCATGCGCGATCAGATCTGGTTCATGGCCCGCGCCAGCCGCAACATCTTCGACCAACACGTGACCGCGGGCTTCCTGCTCGAAAAGCTCGCCCCCAAGCGCATTCTCGTCGGCGACGCAGGTGCGCTCACGTACATTTCCGATCGCCCCGGCCTCGATCTGATCGGCCTCGGCGGCTACGGGCGCCTCCCCTTCGCGCGGGCCACCAATCACGGACTCGGCGCGGCCCTCGAGCTCATCGAGCGCATGCCGCCAGGCGATCGACCGGACCTGATGGCGCTGTATCCAACCTGGTGGGGCGATCTCCCGACGCAGTTCGGGCGCGTGCTCACTTCGATCCCCGTCCGCGGCAACGTGATCTGCGGCGGCGCAGAGAAGGTGCTCTATCGCGCCAACTGGACCTCGCTCGACAAGCTCGGGACGCCGCGCTCGCTCGAGCCCGGCATGCGCGTCATCGATGAACTCGACTTCGCGGATCTCGTGAGCGAGAAGCTCCACGAGCACAACCTGCCGCAACCCGGGCTCGGTTTCGTCCACTTTCGCTTGCTCGCAGATCCCAGCGCGCCGCAGACCGACTTGTTCGACGCCGGTCGCTCCGTGCCGGCCGGAGTCATGGCCACGGGACGCATGCGCGCTCCGAGCGGCGGTGGCAGGCTCATCCTTCGGCTCGCGCCCGATCACATCGAGCGAATCGCCGTCACCTTCGGAGGCCACGACCTCGGCGTGGTCGTCGCCGCGCCCTCGACCGGCGCATGGCATGAAGTCTTCGTCACACTGCCCGCGCTGAACAGCGAGCGCGCGCTCCTCGAGCTGCGCCCCGAAGGCCAAGTTGTGCTCTTCCATGCGTGGACGGTCGAGTGACCATCGCAGAATTTCTTTTCCATGCGTGGACGGTCGCGTGACCATCGCAGAATTTTTCTGGCCATTCAGCCTGCCGAATGACCCGCCGCGTTGGGTTGCGCTCGGCGCCGCCGCGCTCGCCGTCGTCGCCCTTCCGCGCCTGCTCGCGAGTGACCGCGCCGCTCGTTGGCTCACGCGGCTAGCGCCCTTTGCAGCAGCGCTTTTGTCGCTCGCCTACGTCGCGCACTACCTTCGCGGCGGCCCACGCATCATCGATGCGACGGCGTATTTTCTCGAGGCGCGCACCTTCGCGAGCGGAAGCTTCTCTCTCCCGCTCGACGAGCCCGAGACCGCGACGCTCGGACGCTTCTTCCTTCGCACGGAGCTCGATGGCGAGCCCGCGGCGAGCGTGATCTTTCCACCCGGGTATCCGGCCGTGCTCGCGCTCGGATTCTTGGTCGGCGCGCCGCTCGCCATCGGCCCACTCATCGCCTTCGTCATCACGCTCGCGACCGCGCAGCTCGCACGCCTCGCTCACCGCGCAGCCACGCACTCGCACTCGCACTCGCACTCGCAATCGCAGTCGCAATCGCACTCGCAATCGCACTCCCCGTCGCAGTCGCACTCCCCGTCGCAGTCGCAGTCGCCCACGAGCAG
>SHZB01000061.1 GCA_009692485.1 Myxococcales bacterium | reverse complement strand
GCTGATCGACGCGCTTGACCGAGCTGCGCAGATCCGCGTGGAGCTTCTCGTCGGCGAAGGACTTCGCGAGCCGCTGCACCTCGCTCACGGCCGCCCCGGCCTCGCCTCCAAACTCGCCGATCTTCGCGATGAAATCAGCAGGCTCTTCGCTCACGATGGTGCCGCCGTCGGCGAGCGGCTCGGCGCTGCCCTTGGTGACGACGAGCATCTTGTCGCCGAGAAAGCCCTTGTTGACGATGCTGGCGACGCTGTCCGTGCGAAGCCTGCGAGCCGCCTCAGCCACGATGCGAACCTTCACGTAGACCCGCGGGTCCCCGGCGTCCTTGCTGTAGTCGACCGTGACCACCTGGCCGACGTGCACTCCGCCCATGTGAACCGGCGCGCCCTGCTTGATCCCCGCGACGTCGTCGAACACGAGCTGGTAGTGCACCGAGCGCTCAAAAGTGTGGCGCGTGCCGCCGAGCAGAAACACGACCGTGCACGCGAGGACCAGCCCCATCAGCACGAACAGCCCGACCTTCAGATCGCTTCTTCGCACGCCGTCCTCTCGATCGCGGACCCTACACCGCAGCCCGCGTCACGCCGCAGAAAAGACGAGCTCAGCCGCGCAAGAGCGTCTCTACGTCCTCGTGTTCGGGGGCGTTGCCGGCGATGAAGTCCGCCACGCTTGCATCCGCCGCGCTGCGAAATTCTTCCGGCACGCCGACCTTCACGATGCGCCCGTCCTTCACCATCGCCATGCGATCCGCGACGGCGAAGGCGCTGGCCATGTCATGCGTGACGACGATGCTGGTGACGTGGAGCGCGCGCTTGAGGCCGTTGATCATGTGGTTGACGCGCGTCGTGTTGATCGGGTCGAGGCCCGTCGTCGGCTCGTCGTAGAGGACCACCTCTGGCCGGAGCGCGATCGCCCGCGCGAGCCCGACGCGCTTCTTCATTCCGCCGGAGAGCGCCGACGGCATCATCGCCTCGATGCCGGGGAGATCGACCAGCGCGAGCGCCCAGCTCACACGCTCTTGAATCGCGGCCGCGCTCATGTCGTCCTCGTGGTGCTCTTGGAGCGCATACGCGACGTTCTCGCCGACGTTGAGCGAGTCGAACAAGGCCCCGCCTTGAAACAGCATCGCGATCTTTCGGCGCACGACGCGCAGCTCGCGCTCGCCCATCTTGCCGACGTCGCTGCCGCGAAATCGAATCGTGCCGCCGTCCACTTCGAGCAGGCGAATGAGCATCTTCAAGAGCACGCTCTTGCCCACGCCGGAGCCGCCCATGACCACGAGGGTCTCGCCCTCAAACACGTCGAGCGACAGCTCCCGATAGACGACCTTCGACCCGAAGGCCTTCGACACGCGCTCGAAGCTGGCGATGGGAGCGCTCAACCGGCCCAGCCTACTCCGAGCCAAGCGAGGCCCCTTCGAAGAAGCGAGCGCGGCCGCACGACGAGCACGCGTCACTCGAAGGCGTAGTCGTGGAGAGCGAGCGCGGCCGCACGACGAGCACGCGTCACTCGAAGGCGTAGTCGTGCACCAAGAGCTCGATGGCGTCGCCACCGCGGTAATGATCACGCTTGAGGCGTGCCGACAAAGTCACGCGCCGCCCGGAAAACTGGGCACATTTGTCGCCGTGCTCGGGGAAAAATCCGCCGATGCGCTTGCCGCCGAGGGACAGGTCGAGCTTGAGGTGGCCCTTCAGCGAGCGGGCGCCCAGCACCTCGACGGCCGGTAGATAGATGCGCGGCGCGGGGTTTCCGTGTCCGCACGGCTCGAGTCGCTCGAGGTCGCCGATGACCTGGCGCAGCTCGTCCTTCGGGTCGAGTCGCACGTGCGCGTGGCGCTCGGTAGCGGTGTCGTTCGCCATCGCGAGCTGCGCGGCACACGCGGCGCGCCATGCCTCGCGAAATTCCGGAAGTCGGTCTGCGTGCAGCTCGAGCCCCGCCGCGGCCTGGTGCCCGCCGAAACCCGCGAGCGTCGGGCGGCACTCGCTGAGCGCGTCGTGGATCCGAAACCCAGCGGGTGCGCGCGCCGAGCCGCGGCCGGTCTCGCCCTCGAGCGCGACGACGATCACGGGCCGCTGAAGCGTCGACGCGAGCCGCCCCGCGACGATGCCGACGATGCCGACGTGCCAGCCCTGCCGCGCGAGAACGAGGCCTTCATGCTCGGAAAAACCGCCAGTTTCGACGTCTGCAAGCGCTTCCTCGACGAGCACGCGTTGCAGCGCACGGCGTCTCAAGGTCAGCTCTTCGATCTGGTTTGCGAGCTCGTGGGCACGCACCGGATCGCGCTCGAGCAGGACCTGGAGCGCCGGCATCGGATCGCCCAGTCTGCCGGGCGCGTTGAGCCGCGGTGCGAGCTGAAACGCGACGTCCTCGCTTTGATAGGCGCGCCGGCGTCCGCCCGTGCCCCGCAGCGCGAGCGCATCGAGGCCGATTCGCTGACCCGTGCCGATGACCTCGAGGCCCTTCTTCACGAACGCGCGGTTGTCGCCGGTGAGCGGAGCCACGTCCGCGACGGTGCCGATGGCGACGAGATCGAGCAGTGTGCGAACGTCGAAGGTCTTCTCGAGCGCGCGCCTCAATCCGTTGGCGACGAGCAGCGCGAGCCCGCAAGACGCGAGGCCCTTGTAGGGGAAGCCGCAGTCGGGCCGATGCGGATTGAGGAAGGCGAGCACCGGCAGCGGCTCGGCCGGAACCAGGTGGTGATCGATGACGATGGCGTCGATGCCGCGCTCGCGTAGCAGGGCGAGGCGCGCGTGGTCGCTCGAGCCGCAATCGCAGGTCACGAGCAAGCGTGCCTCCGAGCGGATGACCTTGTCGAGCGCCCGCGCGGAGAAGCCGTAGCCACCGTCGAAGCGGCTGGCGAGGAGCGGCACGACCTCGGCCCCGAACGCCCGCAGCACCTCGGTCATGATCGCGCACGAGGTGATGCCGTCGCAGTCGTAGTCGCCGAAGACCGCCACCCGCTCGCCGCGCCGGACGGCGAAGCTGAGTCGCTCGACCGTCGCGCCGAGATCCGCGAGTCGGTCGGGGGGCGTGAGCTGCGCGAGCTTCGGTTCGAGCCACCGCTCGAGGTCAACGGCGTCACGCGCGGGATGCTGCTCGAGCCACGCGGCGACCGTGATCGAGAGCCCGAGCGTCTGTGCCAACGCGAGTGCGGCTGCGCTAGCCGGCCCCGGGTCCGAGAACGCCGCGCTCATGGGTCGCGCTGGAGACTACGCGCCCAGGACGGGATCGCCCGGGGCGACGGCGTCTTTGTCCTTGGTCGAACGGCGCACGCGGCGCTTTCGCATGTCGAGTGTGCGGCTGAACATCTTGCGATCGATCCACTCGGTCAGGGGCGAGGCGATGAAGATGGTGGAGTAGACACCGGCCGCGAAGCCCACCAGCAACATGAACGCGAAGTCTCGAATCACGCCCGTTCCCCAAAACAAGAACGGCAGCAAGGCGATCGAGGTCGTCGTCGAGGTCTTGATCGTGCGGCCGAGCGTCTCGGTGATGCTGCGGTTGATGATCTTCGGAAAGCTGAGTTTGCGATATTTGCCCAGATTTTCGCGGATTCTGTCGAAAATGACGACGGTGTCGTTGATCGAGAAGCCGATGATCGTGAGCGCGCCGGCCACGGTCGAGAGCGTCACCTCACGCTGAAACAGCACCATCGCGCCGATGGCGATGATGACGTCGTGGATGAGCGCGATGATGCCGCCAGGAGCGAAGCGAATGTCGAAGCGCAGCGCCACGTACAGCATGATGAACAACAGCGAGAGCGCGATGCTGGTGATGGCCGCGTCGCGGAGCTGACGACCCGCCTTCGGGCCGATCCACTCGATGCGAAGCGCACGCTCTGGCACCGCGGTCGCGCCGAGCGAAGCACGCAGGCCGTCCATGATCTGGTCGCCGCGGCTCTTGAAGAAGAACTCGACCTTTTTGTCGCGCTCGCTCGTCACCAGCGGGTTCACGCGCCCCGTCGCAAGCTCGAGACCGGCGACCGAGAGCCCGAGTTTTTTCACGCGCTCACTCGAGAGCTGCTGCGCGATCGCCGCATTTGCCGGGCATTTCACCTTGTCTTGGGCCTCGCCGCAGACGCCGGCTTTGTAGCGCACGGTCACCTTCTCGCCGCCGGGGCTGAAGCTCACGTCGGTCGTGCGTAGCTCTTCTGGGCAGGCGTCGCCGTGCTTCACGGGCTCGCCCTCGCGCTCGAGGCAGAGGGCGTCCTCGAGCCCGCGCCGCTGGACATCGCTGAACGCGCTGACCTCTTTGACGCGCACCAAGAAATGGTTCGGGATCCCACCGTCGACGGTCACGATCTCAGGGTCGTCGAAGCCGGCTTTGGAGATCGCTTCGCGCAGCTGGGGCGCCTGGACCGGGGTCGTGAGCGCGACCTCTACCTCGGTGCCACCGACGAAGTCCGTGCCCCAGCGGGGACCGGGATAGAACATGCCGATCACGGCCACGAGCACGACGAGCGCACTTCCGCCGATGAACCAGCGGCGCATCCCCATGAAGTCGATGTCGTTCTTGAACGCGAACCAGGCCATGCCATGTCTCCGATTTCGAGCGCTGCGAATGAGGGCTCTCGATGCCAACGTCTTCTTAGCTGCGCCGTCTTCAGCCGATGCTGAGCTTCATGCCGCGCGAGCTGTTTACCCACCACTCGAACAACAGCTTCGTGGCGACGACGCCGGTGAAGAGGTTCGTGGCCATCCCGACGATGAGGGTGATCGCGAAGCCCTTGATTGGCCCGCTGCCGTACTGCGCCATGATGAGCCCGGCGATGAGCGTCGTGGCGTTCCCGTCGAAAATGGCGCTGAAGGCCCGGTCGTAACCGAGCGACACCGCGGCGCGGGCGCTCTTGCCGGCGAGCACCTCTTCACGAATGCGCTCGTTGATGAGCACGTTGGCATCCACCGCCATGCCGACGGTGAGCGCGAGGCCCGCGAGCCCCGGCAGCGTCATCGAGGCATTGAACATCGCCAAGATCGCCAGCTGCAGCAGCAGGTTGAAGGCCACCGCGAGGCTCGCGATCCCGCCCGACCATCGGTACTGCCAGAACATGAACAGCACGACGAGCAGGCCGCCGACGCTCGCCGCCTTGATGCCGTCGTCGATCGCGTCTTGGCCCAGCAAGGCGCCGATGCGCTGCTCGTTCGACAACGAGATCGGCGCCGGCAGCGCGCCAGAGCGCAAGACCAACTCGAGCTTGCGGGAGTCCTCGAGCTGCTGCTGAAGGTTGCCCGAGCCCATCGTGATGCGGGCCGTGCCGCCGCCGATCGCCTCGTTGATGACCGGGGCGCTCTCGACCTTCGCATCGAGGATGATCGCGAAGCGCTTCTTGACGTTTGCGGCCGTGATCGCCTCGAAGCGCTCGGCGCCGAGCGGCGTCATCGTCATCTGAACGTGCCAGCCACCGAGCCCGGCGTCGTTCTGATCGGAGCTCGCGAGCGCGTCCCGCACCATGTCGCCGGTGAGCTCTGCTTTCGCCTTGAGAAAGTACGTGCGCCAGCCGACCAATTCATACTGCTCGGTGTCGGGGTTGACCTCATAGACCTTGCCGAACCCGACCTCGTGGTCTTCGTCGATTTGCAGGGTCGCGGCCCACTCGCGCATGCGCTTGAGGGTCTCTTCGATCGTCTCGCCGTCGAGCTTGTTGAGCCGCGCGAAATAGCTGGGCGCGCTGCGCTGGCCGCCACCTTCACCGAGCCCGAGTGGTGCGTTCTCGACCTCGAAGCGCATCCCCACCGGCAGCGACGCCTCGGGCGAGGACGCGATCGGCTCGAAGAAATTCGCGGCATCGTCCAGGAGCTTGAACTCGAGGCGCGCCGTCTCGCTGATGAGCTCGCGGATGCGGTCGAACTCTTTCTCTTGGTTGCCGGGGACCTCGATGATGATGTCCTCGTCGCGAACGCTGATCGCGGCCTCTTTCACGCCGAGACCGTCGATGCGGCGATGGATCGTCTCTTTCGCCTGCTGCACCGCGCGGTCGCGCACGTCGGCGCCGACCTCGTTGCGAATGCGGAACGTGACGGCTTTTCCGTCGGCACCGCGGAGCAGCGTGAGCTCACGCAAGAAGGGCGCGATGAAGGCATCTTCGAGGGCCTTCGTCGTGTCGGCCGTGTCTTGAAACGTCGCCGTGATGATGTCGGATTGCTCGCGCGGCTTGTGCAGCTTGACCTTGTCGGCGAGCTTCGCCATCTCGGGAACGGTCGGCGCATCGAGCGCAGAGAGCCCGAGCTGCTTGGTCATCGAGGCGCGCAGTTGATCGTAATAGCGGTCGCGCTTGTCGCGGATCGCCTCATCGACTTGCACGTTGTAGACGAGGCGGAGACCCCCCGCGAGATCGAGCCCGCGCACGAGTCGAAAACCGATATTTTGCAGCAAGAACTGCGTGAAGCCCTTCTCGCCGAGCGCCGCCAGCTTCATGTGCTCGTCGCGCGCCTCGGACGGCATTTGCTTCAGCACCTCCGGGCAGGAAGAGCGCAGCTCCGCCACGGGTTTGGTGCGCGAGCAGACCCCCTCGTCGTGAATCGTCGGAAACAGCGCGAGCATGACGACGACGGCGATCGCGAGCGTCATGCCCACCTTGACCCGCCACGCGAAGGTCACCGAGTTGGTGGCCGCGATCAAGGCCCAGACGACGAGCAAGCCCGCGCCCACGGTCGGCCAAAACGATTGGTAATAGGCGCCGCCGGCCGCAAAACTCGCGGACACGACCGCCCAGATGAGGACGGAGCGCTTGGGACGCTTGAGGTAGGCGCCGGCCACCGACAAAAGCGCGATGGCGGCGAACGACGCTGCGAGAACCTTGAAAATCACGTCACACCGTCACTTTTTCTTCGATCCGGATTCGGCCACGGCGCTCGCGGGTGCGTCGCTCTTCGGCGTTGCGGACTTCGCATCCGGCTTGGCCGGTTCGTCCGCGCCTTCGCGTCCCTCGATGGCGGTCTTCACGACCGTGACGACCACGCCGGGCGCGATCTCGACGCGCGCGTGCTTGCCCTCGAGGCTGATGATTTTGCCGACGAAGCCGGCGCGGGTGACGACACGATCGCCCTTGTTCAACGAGGCCTCGAGCGTCGAGCGCTTCTTCTTGTCGGCGCGCGTCACGAAATACAGCATGACGACCATGAGCAGCACCGGCGCCATCACGAACAAGTTGCTCATGAGGCCACCCGGCGCTCCGCCTGAGGGTACGCCAGTGGCCGACTCGTGCGCGGCGGGCGCGGGGCCGGCGGGCGATCCGGGTGGCGTCGATCCGGGTGGCGGAGCTGCGGGCGCGTCTCCGGCGTGTCGTCCCGCGGCGGGCGCGGGCTGAAGCATCAGTGGAAGCAAGTGCAGATCCTCGGGGTCTTCGCTCACCGGGCCAAAGGAAATGCCCGGCCGGGCGAGCGTGCATAGTGCTTCTCGCCGAGGTGCGCAAGCTCGCGTCCCTTCGCGTGTTCCTTCGCGTGTTCCTTCGCGTCCCTTCGAGGATTCCTTCGAGTGGCGGGTCCCTTCGCGCTCAGGGTGAGCCCGCCCACGCGCAGATCGGACATGCCGCGGCGTCGTGGCGCTGCGCCGGGCACCAGCCGCGTCCGAAGGTGATCATCTGAAGGTGAAGTTTGCTCCAAGAGTCCTCGGGAAAGAGGCTCTTCAAATCTTTTTCGGTGCGCTCGACGTTCGCGCCGGTCGAGAGGCCCCAGCGCGCCGCGAGCCGATGGATGTGCGTGTCGACCGGAAACGTCGCGCGACCGAAGGCCTGCGAGAGGACCACGCTGGCGGTCTTGTGGCCGACCCCGGGCAGCGCCTCGAGCGCCGCGAGATCATCGGGGACCTCGCCCGCGTGCCGCTCGACGAGGAGCTCTGCGAGCCGCGCGATGTTCTTTGCCTTGGTCGGTGCGAGACCGCAGGTCTTGATGGCGTCCAAGATCGCGTCGGCCCCGAGCGCTACCATCGCCGCCGGAGTGTTCGCGAGCGCGAAGAGACCGGGCGTCACCATGTTCACGCGCAGGTCCGTGGTCTGCGCCGAGAGCAGCACCGCGATGAGCAGCGTGAAGGGGCTCTCGTGCGCGAGCGGGATCGCCGGCTCGGGGATGAGATCATCCAGAATCGCCCTGATTCGCAGCGCCTTCTCGTGCGCGGGGAGCTCTGCGCGCGACGCATCCGAGCCGCCCGAAAGCGGCTTCTCGCGCTTGACTCGTTTGCGCTTCGCGGCTACCAACCCGGCTCCTTGAGGGACTGCACCGGCAGGACCTGCAGACGACAGGCGCGTAGCTCAGTGGGAGAGCACTACCTTGACACGGTAGGGGTCGGAGGTTCAATCCCTCTCGCGCCTACTCCGAAATGCCAATCACGATGATTCCCGTAGCGACGACAATGGCAAGTTCGTTGTCTCAATGAGCGCGGCTTCGTCTCGATGAGCGCGGCTTCGGCGCCAGACGGCGAGAGCGTGGTTCTGCCGCGCACGACCGCTCGCGAGCTGCTCGGGGAGCGTCTCGCGAAGGACCGCGAGATCGTCGCCGTGAGGGCCGGCGGCAAAATCTACGACGTGCACACGCCGCTCGACGAAGCGTGTGTGAGCGCGGGGATTGAGCCCGTGCGTGCGAACGATCCGGCGGGCGTCGCGGTCATCCGCCACTCGTCCGCGCACGTGATGGCGGATGCCGTTCAGCGCCTATTTCCTGGGACGAAAGTGACGATCGGCCCCGCTACGCAAGCTGGGTTTTATTACGATTTCGACAAACCGAGCGGTCCCTTCACGGACGAAGACCTCGCCAAGATCGAGACCGCGATGCTCGCGATCGTGGAGGCCGCGAGCCCGTTTCGCCGCGAGCTCGTGAGTCGAGAAGATGCGAAGGCGCTCTTCGCTGGGCTGGGCGAGACCTACAAAGGCGAGATCATCGACGGCATCCCCGCCGGAGAGGCGATCTCGCTCTATCGGCACGGCGCCGCCGGCAGCGAGTGGGTCGATCTCTGCGCCGGCCCGCACGTGCCGCACACGGGCATGCTGAAGGCCATCAAGCTCACGAGCGTCGCGGGCGCGTATTGGCGTGGCGACGAGCGCAATCCCATGCTGCAGCGGATCTACGGCACCGCATTCGGATCGCCCGGTGAGCTGCGCAAACACCTCGCGCTGCTCGAAGAAGCGAAGAAGCGCGACCACCGCAAGCTGGGCAAAGAGCTCGAGCTCTTCATGTTTCACGAGTACGCGCCGGCGATGCCCTTCTTCTTGCCGCGCGGCGCGGGGATCTACACGCGCCTGGTCCGCTACATCGAAAAGCTCTACGCGGAGTACGGCTACGAAGAGGTGCTCACGCCGCAGATCTTCGACAAGCGGCTGTTCGAGACGAGCGGGCATCTGCCGAATTATCGCGAGAACATGTATCTGCCGGTGACGGCAGAGCTGCTCGACTCCGTGAAGGCAGAGCTCGTCCCGGACGGCGTCGAGACCGTCCCCGCCGAGAAGGTCAAGCAGGGACTCGCCGCGCTCGAAAAGCTGGCGCAAAAGCCGATGAACTGCCCGTCCCACTGCCTGATTTTCAATCAGCGAAGGCGCAGCTATCGCGAACTGCCGTGGCGCGTGGCGGACTTCTGCCGGCTGCATCGCTACGAGCGCGGCGGCGTCGTTCACGGCCTGGCGCGGGTGCGAAGCTTCTCGCAAGACGACGCACACATTTTCTGCACGCCCGAGCAGATGCAGTCCGAGATTCAGGGCTTCGTGCGGCTCTTGTTCGAGGTCTATCACGCGTTCAACTTCGAGCGGGTCGACATCAAGCTGGCGACGCGGCCCGAGCAACGGATCGGCACGGACGCGCAGTGGGACGCCGCCGAGACCGCGCTCGCGGAGGCGCTGAAGGCGACGGCGCTGAGCTATGAGGTCGCGCCCGGCGAAGGTGCGTTCTACGGGCCGAAGCTCGAGTTTCACGTGCTCGACGCACTCCAACGAAGCTGGCAGCTCGGCACGATTCAAGTCGACTACGCGTTGCCCGATCGCTTCGAGCTCGAGTACACGGGGCCGGACGGGAAGGCGCATCGACCGGTGATGCTGCACCGCGCTATCCTCGGCTCGCTCGAGCGTTTCATGGCGCTGTTCATCGAGCACACCGGCGGAAACTTCCCGGTCTGGGTCGCGCCCGAGCAGGCCCGCGTCGTCACCGTCAGCGAGGGTCAGGATGACTACGCCGAAGAGGTCGCGCGAACGCTCCGCGCTGCTGGACTTCGCGTCGCGACGGACACTGCCGCGGACAAGCTCGGCGCGAAGATCCGGAACGCCCGGCTCATGCGCGTGCCGTACATCCTGGTGGTCGGCGACAAAGAGGTTCAAACGCGCACGGTGGCCCCGCGGTCCCGCGACCTCGACAAGAACCTCGAACCACAGCCGCTCGAGACATTTCTCGCACAGCTCGTGATGGAGGCTCGGGAGCCGCGGCTCTCGCAGAGTTAGTCTCCGGAAAATTCTTCAGGGCACTCTCGGAGGCACTCTCCGAGCGACACGGCCCACGTTTCGATCCATGGCAGTTTCAAGAAAGCACTGAAATTAATGGCGTTTGGAAGATTTGATGCAAGAGCGAAGCGCGAACCGGCCCAGCGGATTGGGCATCGCATTCGCGTGCCTGAAGTCCGGGTGATCGACGCGGACGGGGAGATGCTCGGGGTGATGACGACGGCGGAGGCGATCAAGCGCGCGGGCGCTCAAGGCCTAGACCTCGTGGAGATCAACCCGAAGGCGGTCCCACCCGTCTGCAAGATCCTCGATTATGGTCGCTTCAAATACGACGAGAAGAAGCGCAAGCGCGAGACCAAACGCAAGCAGAGCGTGGTCGAGATCAAAGAGATCAAGCTGCGGCCGAAGACCGATGACCACGACCTCGACTTCAAGGTCCGGGCAGCGCGTCGGTTCGTCGAGGCGGGACACAAGGTCAAGATCACCGTCCGGTTTCGCGGCCGCGAGATCACCCACCCCGAGAAGGCGCGCGAGCAGCTCGAGGTGTTCGTCGAGAACCTCGGCGACATCTCGACCGTGGAGGTGCGCGCGGTGATCGAGGGGCGCACGATGACGATGATGGTCGCGCCCAAGCCGGTCGTGTTGCAGCGCGTGAGCGAGATGCGAGCCCAGCAAGAAAAGGTGCGCAAAGAAGCTGAAGTTGCGCGCCTGGCCGCGAAGGCCCGCGGCGAGCACGTCGAGGAGCCGGTAGAAGAAGAGGAAGAAGAGGACGAGCTCGACGACGACGACGATGACGATGACGACGATGACGATGACGATGACGCCGACGCTGCGACCGACGTCAAGACCGACGTCGCGGACGACGCGAAGACCGAATTGAAGGCCGATTCGAAGCCGAAGGCGCAGGCCGACTCGAAGCCGAAAGCGCAGGCCGACTCGAAGCCGAAAGCGCAGGCCGACTCGAAGCCGAAAGGTGACACCACGCCCGCGGAAGCGAAGAAGGCCGACTCGAAGCCGAAAGGTGACATCACCGCGGCGGATCCGTCGAAGGCCGACGTAGACTAGAGCCCGTGCGGAAACGCGGACTCTTCGCGCTCGGGTTGCTTGCAGGCGTGCCGTTCCTTGGCGCGCTGTGGCTCGCCCGAGCGACCGCGACCTCCGTCGTGCAGTCGCTCGCGCAGCCGGCACACTGGGTTGGCGAACGCATCGCGGATGCCGCGACCCACGATGTGCCCGTGCCCCTCGAGCCAACGGAGGAGGCGGCCGCCCTCCTCGCGCTCGGCAGCAAGAGCCGTCCAATCGCGCCGAGCGACGGCGAGCCGGTGATCGCGCTGTCCGGAGCGCGCCGCGAAGCCCGCGTTCAAGAGGTCGCTCGCGTCGAGGAGCTGCCCGCCCCGGTCGGAGTGCTCGTGAAGCGCCAACGCGTGATGGCCGCCGCACGTGCGGGAATTCGTCCAAGCGGCAGCCCCGTCGCGATGAACGCGTGGCGCGGTCGCGGGCTCGCGCTCGCCGGCGTGGGCATGGTGGGGGTCGGCTTGCGCGACGGCGATGTGGTCACGAAGGTCGGTGGCAGCCCAGCGACGAGCGACGCCGCAGTGGTCGGCGCCGTCACCGCCGCGCTCCGAAAGGGACACCCCGCGATCACGGCCGAGGTGTGGCGCGACCGGCAGAAGATCATCGTGACGGTGGAGCTGCCGAAGGTCCGCTTTGGCGAGCCCGACGAGCCTCGCGGCGAACCGGTCGAGGAACGAAACACCACGCGACCCGAGGCTTCCAAACGAGCACCTGCGGGCACCACTGCGGGCAGCACCGCGGGCAGCACTGCGGTCAGCACTTGGCCAAAATCCCGGCCTCTGCGACGATCGCATCCGTGATCGGAGCCGGCCTCACCCTCGCGCGCGCCACGGCAGAATTCGCCACGGCGCTCGCGTGCGAACGTCGCGCCTCGCCGCATACGGTGAGCGCGTACGCGAGCGATCTGACCCAGCTCGCGGCGTTCGCTTCGTCCCGGCTCGAGCGCGAACCGAACATCGAGGACCTCGCGCTGCCGCTCTTGCGCGGCTGGCTAGGAGAGCTCGCACGCGGCACGACGCGAGCGACCCTTGCACGCAAGATCGCATCGGTGCGCGCGCTCTTTCGGCACCTCTTGCGACGCGGGCTCGTCGGTTCCAATCCCGCGGCCGAGCTCGTCGCGCCGAGGCTCGTCCGTCAGCTGCCCGTGTTCCTCGATGCCGAGACGATGGGCGAGGTGCTCGCGATGCCAGCGCACGATTCGATCGAGGGGCTGCGTGATCGCGCCATCCTCGAAACTCTGTATGCGGGCGGCCTGCGCGTCTCAGAGCTCGCGAGCCTCGACCTCGATCGCATCGAGCTTCCGCAGGACGGCCTCGGCTGCGCCCGCGTGATCGGCAAGGGCAACAAAGAACGGGTCGTGCCGCTCGGCTCCTTTGCGGTGCGAGCATTGCGCGACTACCTCGCTCGACGCGCAGAGTTCGCGATCTCGCCTGCGAAAACCGGCTCACGGAGCAGCGCCGTGTTCCTTTCAACGCGCGGTCAGCGGCTCGGCGTGCGGCGAATTCAAGAACTCGTGAAGCGCTACGGAGTCCTCGCCGCGGGCCGCGCAGATCTGCACCCGCACGCGCTTCGCCATAGCTGCGCGACGCATTTGCTCGACGGCGGGGCGGATCTTCGCAGCATCCAAGAGCTGCTCGGCCACAGCACCTTGAGCGTGACGCAACGCTATACGCACACGTCGATCGAAGGGCTCATCGCGGTCTACGACCGAGCACACCCGCTGGCGCAAGGCGAAGGACTACAGAACGTCGCGCCCCATCGGCGGGCACGCTAAGTAGGCTCGCCGTGAGTGATCGCGATTCGTCCGACTCGGGCTCGACCGAAGCCGAGCCGGTCTCGAGCCGGCGCAGCAGCAGCAGCAGCACCAGCACGAGCACCGCGAGCGCACCGCATCGCACGCTCGGGCAGCGATGGCGGCGTACCGGTGAGCTGCGGCGCCGCGTGTCTCTCGCCGTCGGCGTGAGCGTAGTCGCGGGCGTGTTCGCGACCCTGCTCGACAGCGCTTGGGCCATGCGCGGCGGCGAGGGGAGGCGATTCGTGGAGCTTGCGCTCGGCGTGGGCGGCGCGCTTGGGCCACTCGCGCTCGTGCTCGGCCTCGCGGTCGGCGTGAGCAGCTGGCTCGTGCACCCGCGCGTCGAGCCCAGCGTCGTGCGCCTCCTCGATCGGCTCCGCGATCTCGCGCCCAGCAGGACAGCGGACATCGCCGCGTTCGTGCCGCTCGCGACCCTCGGGCTGTTCGCGTGGGCGACGCTCTCAGCGCACCTTGCGCGCACTCTGCTCGGTGCGGCCGTGCCCGCGTCGGTGTGTGGCGCCGTGCTCGCGGTAGCTTCGCTTGGGCTCGGCGCGACCCTTGCGCTCGTCGTGCTCGCGCTCACGCCAGCCTTGCGAAAACGGCTCGCCACGTGGCGCTCTCGCTGGCGCGGCGCGGTCGATCCGGTCGCGACGCTCGCCCTCGCGCTCGCGGTCGTGACGCTGCTGCTTGCCTATGGAATCCAGTCCGGCACCGTCTCCGGCGATGGCGGCCTCCTCGGGATCTTTGGCGTCTTCAAACGTGAAGAGCTCGATCTGCGGGCACCCGCGCTGCTCCTTGCCTGGACGCTCGCCATCTACCTCGCGCCGCCGATGTTCTCGTGGCTGCGCTCGTATCAAGCGTGGGCCCTCGCCGCCGTCGCGCTGAGCGTCACGATGATCGCGGCACGGCGCCTCGATGCATCACCCGATACCGCCCGCGCACTCGAGCGCAGCGCACCCGTCGCCAAGGTCCCGCTCCGCCTGCTCGCGCGCCTCGGCGATCGCGACAAGGACGGCGCGAGCGGCTGGTTCGGTGGCGGTGACTGCGACGACAACAACGCGGCCATCGGCCCCGCCGCCGACGACGTGCCGAACAACGGAGTCGACGAGGACTGCTCAGGCTCCGACCTTCACCTCGAGCCGACGGCCGCGCTCGGGCCCGAACTTCCGGTGTCCGCCGAGGGCGAAGCGCGCCTCCCCAAAGCCGGCAACGCCATCCTCATCACGGTCGACACGCTGCGCTACGATCTCGGTTTCGCAGGCTACGAGCGCGCGGTCAGCCCCAACCTCGATCGGCTTGCAAAGCGCTCCGCCGTCTTCGAGCGGGCCTACGCCCTCGCCTCCTACACGGGCAAGAGCGTCGGGCCGATGCTGATTGGAAAGTACGGCAGCGAGACGCACCGAAACTGGGGTCACTTCAACAAGTTCAGCAGCGAAGACACCTTCGTCGCCGAGCGGCTCAAGCGCGCGGGGTTCCGCACGATGAGCGTTCAAGGCCACCGTTATTTCGGCGCCTTTGGTGGCCTCGAGCGCGGCTTCGACGACCTCGATCTCAGCGCAGCGCCTCCCGAAGGCGCGGCCTGGGCAACGGACACGACGACCACCAGCGACAAGCTCACGGATGCGGCCATCGCGCTGCTCGACAGGCACGGAAGCGGGCAGTTTTTTCTCTGGATCCACTATCTCGATCCGCACGCAAACTACGTGAGTCACGCCGGCACGCCCGAGTTCGGCAAGAGCGCGCGTGACCGCTACGATCACGAGGTTCGCTACACCGACCAAGAGATCGGCAGGCTGCTTTCGCACGTCGAGAAGGCCGCGTGGGCCGGGCGCACGAGCATCGTCGTGACGAGCGACCACGGAGAAGCGTTCGGCGAGCATGGCATGCACTTTCACGGCTTCGAGCTGTGGGAGCCGCTCGTGCGCGTGCCGCTCATCGTCCACGTTCCGGGCCTCGATGCGAAGCGCGTCGCGACCCCACGCGGCGCCATCGATCTGGTCCCCACCTTGCTCGACCTCTGTCGCGTACCGCGTCCGCCGAGCGTCACGGAGGCGCCCGCGGACTCGCATGACTTCGTCTCGGGAGCCTCGCTCATTCCCGATCTGCTCGCGTCGCCGGGCGCGATTTTGCAAGAGCGCGACGTCGTCGTCGACATGCCGGCTGGGCCCTACAATGAGGCTCGCCGCGCCCTGATTCACGGAGATCTCAAGCTCATCGTCTCGCGCGACGCCCAGAAAGAACTCTTCGATCTGCGGCGCGATCCGGGCGAAACGAAGAACGTGTGGGCCGAGCGAAAGCGGGAAATCGAGGCCCCGTATGCGCGCGCCAAGAGCCGCATGCGCCTGCTCGAGGTCACCGGTCCGCGGAAGTAGCGGCGACTCCGCCCCCGGGTTCTTCAGCCCGCGCGGAGCGAGATCGCCTTCACTATCTCGATGAAGCTTGGGTTCATCAGATACTCGAGGCAGAGGCGCCCCAGCGTGACGACGGCCTTGTCCTTGAGGCGCACGCCGACCAAGGGCTCGATGAGCACGCCATCGATCTTGGTGCCGTTGAGCGAGCCCATGTCCATGATGCTCATGCCCGAGGCGTCGAACAGGAACGCGCAGTGCTGGGTCGAGACCGTGTACTCGGGCAGCACGATGTCGTTGTCGCCGCCCTGGCCGGCGGTGATGTTGCCACCACGCTGCGCGCCCGGATCTTTGCGAACACGCCACACGCGATCGACGATGCTCGCGATCGGCGCCAGCTGCTCGAGGTCCACGGCGCCAAGCGTGCGCCGCCGCCACCGGAAGGGACGCTCGACGACCTTCGCACTCATCCCACACCCCACGAGCACCGAGCCGCGGTACTGGACGTTGAACGCCGCCGGGCCGAGCGTTTTCAGCTCGGTCGCGTACTCAATGAGAAATTGCGGCCCGCGCGCCATGACACATGCTCTCGCCGCGCAAGAGGCGGACGAACTCTATGATGACAGTGTAGTACCCTAGGCTCGGCCGCGGCCAGATCTAGGCGATGGGTGAACTCTCGAGCGTAGCCTCAACGTCGATAACGGCGTGTCTTGCGTTGAGCTTGAGCCTCATGGCATGTCGGCAGGCTCCGAGCGACAATTCCAGCGGCAATTTCGGTGGAAAAACCCGCGCACCGCCGGGCCAAACGACGCCGCCGCGGGTTCCCAGCGAAGGGTCGCGTCCCGGCCCGGGCGACCGCGTGGAGGCGCCGGCGCGTCCGCTGTTTTTTGCCGCGGCAAAAACGCAGCTCCGCAAGTTCTACGACGAGGGCACCTGGCACACGCTGTACGCGGGCTGCTCGTTTTCGGCGTGGCAAGTGGACTGGGCCCGCTGCTGCTATCCGCAGGGCGCGAGCACCCGCATCGGACTCGAGTGGGAGCACGCGGTCCCGGCGGCGCGCTTCGGGGGCAAGCTCGCGGCGTGGCGAGACGGGGCGCCGAGCTGCCAAAGACGCGGCAAACCCTATCGTGGGCGGAGATGCGCGCGCAAGGCGAGCCCGCGATTTCGGAGCGTAGAGGGCGACATGCACAATCTCTTTCCCGCGATCGGTGCGCTCAATCAAGCGCGAGGAGCGAACGCCATGGCGATCCTGGAGGGGGAAGAGCGCGCGTTTGGGAGCTGCGATTTCGAGGTCGCCGCGGGCCGGGTCGAGCCGCGCGCCGAGGTCCGCGGCGAGATCGCGCGGGCGTACCTCTACCTCGACGCCGCCTACCCCGACCTCGCGATTCTCGAAGGCGACGAGCACGCGATGTTCGAAGATTGGCATCGGGCTGACGCGCCCGACGATGTCGAGCGGCGTCGCAACGAGTTCATCCGCATCGCCCAAGGGAATCGCAATCCATGGATCGAATGACCGCAGCGACGCTCGGCCTCCGCGTCCATCTCGGCCTCGTCGCCGCCACCGCCGCGCTCGCGCTGACCGCGTGCACCGGCGCGACCGAGCGGCAGCTCACGATAGGCACGCTCGATGCGGGGGCATTCCGCCTGGTCGTCGACGACCGGCCCACCATCGTGCTCTCGAACGCCACCGAGGAGCTCGTTCGTCTCGAAACCGACGGCGTGCGCCTCGGGCTCGTGAGCGAGCTCTACGACAACGTCAACTACGACGCCTATCGCCTCTACGAGCCCGGCGCCGGCTTCAAGCTGCCCGAGGACCCGACCTTCGCGAACCCCGACCGGGCGTCCTTCATCGAGGCCGGCGACGGTGAGCTCGCGCTCGAGCTTCGCTACCCGGACGGCATCGTCGCGATGCTGGTGATCCGCGCGCCGAGCGAGGGGAGCTTCGAGTTCACGCTCACTCCGACCGCGGGTGCCGAGCGCATCGCCTTCGCGCAGCTACGCGCCATGGGCGGCGCGAGCGAGGGATTCTACGGCCTCGGTGAGCAGCTCGACGAAGTGAACCAGCGCGGCCACGTGCGCGCGATGCAGCTCGAGCTCGACCAAGCCATCGAGAGCTCGAACAACGACGCCCACGTTCCCGTCCCGCTCGTCATCGGCACGCGCGGCTGGGGCTTGTTCGTTCGCTCGCGACTGCCGAGCGCATTTGCGATCGCGACCGACGACGCGCGGCGCGTGGAGGCGACGATCGGCACGGGCCTCGCATCGAGCAGCGGGCTCGCGTTTCATCTGTTTGCGGCCGACCACCCGCTCGACGTGACGCGCCGCTATTTCGACGTCACCGGCACGCCGAAGCTGCCGGCGCGCTGGGCGCTTGGGCCTTTGGTGTGGCGCGACGAAACCAGCGGACAGGCCGAGGTCGAGGCCGATCTCGATAGCATCCGCGACCTCGATCTCGCGACTACCGGTTATTGGATCGATCGCCCCTATGCCACGGGCGTCAACACCTTCGACTTCGATGCTGCGAAGTATGCAGATGCGGGCGCGATGATCGCAAAAATGCACGCGCTCGGCTTTCGCACGGCGGTATGGCACACGCCGTATCTCGACACGCGCGACGCCGCCACCTTGGCATTGCGCAAGGAGGCAATCGCCGGTGGCTATTACCCACCCCAAGCGGGCATACCGCTCAACCATTGGGGCACGCTCCTCGACCTCACGAATCCCGAGGCCGTCGCCTGGTGGCAGTCCAAGCTCGGCGCCTATCGAGACTTGGGAATCGAGGGATACAAACTCGATTACGGCGAAGACGTCGTGTTGTCGCCGACCGGAATACGCATTCCGTGGAAGTTCGCCGACGGAACCGACGAACGCACGCAACACGCGGAATTTCCGCTGAATTATCACGGTACCTACGCGCCGCTGGTGCCAGACGATGGCGGTTTGTTGCTGTGCCGCACGGGCTCGTATGGCGATCAGCTGAACGGCACGGTCATTTGGCCGGGCGATCTCGATTCCACTTTCGCGAAGCGCGGCGAAAAGATGAAGGACGAGAATGGCAAAGAGTACGGCGCGACTGGCGGTCTCATCGCGTCCGTCGTGGCGGCGCTGTCGCTCGGGCCAAGTGGGTTTGCGTTCTACGGCGCGGACACGGGCGGATATCGGCATTGCCCGCCCGACAACGAGCTGTTTTCGCGCTGGTTCGAGCAGACGGCGTTGTCCACGACGATGCAAATCGGCACGAGCTGCAACGATCTGGCGTGGGTGCCAACGGCAAAGAACGGCTTCGATGCGGCGCTGCTCGCTCGCTATCGCGAATACACGCGGCTGCATCTGCGGCTGTTCCCGTATTTATGGACTTACGCAGAGCGGCACCGAATCGACGGACGACCCATCATGCGGGCGCTCGGGCTCGCCCACCCCGAGCTTCAGGTGCACCCGAACGATATTTACCTGCTCGGGGACGAGCTCTTGGTTGCGCCCGTCGTCAAGCGCGGCAAGACGGCGCGCAGCGTCGTGTTCCCTGCGGGCGAGTGGCTCCACTGGTTCACCGGCGAGCGCTTCGGCGCGGGTGAGCACGAGGTGAAGGCCCCGATCGGCCGGCTCCCGCTGTTCTTGCGCGCGGGCGGACTCGTGCCGCTCTTGCGCCCGACGATCGACACGCTCTCGCCGACGACCGAGCCCGCGCGGGTGGACTCCTACGCGACGGACACAGGCTTGCTGTTCGCCCGCGCCGTCGCGCGCACGAGCGGAGAGTTCCTGCTCTTCGACGGTGGCCGCATCGCGCAAGCAAGCCAAGGGGCCGAGAGCACGCTGAGTTTCGAGGCCGGCACCGAGCTCAACCAAGGTGCGGTGTTCGAGCTGCTCGACGCCGCG
Organism: Myxococcales bacterium; assembly: GCA_009692485.1. Taxonomy (GTDB): domain Bacteria; phylum Myxococcota_A; class Polyangia; order Polyangiales; family Polyangiaceae; genus SYFR01. The sequence goes on along the minus strand of SHZB01000061.1, from coordinate 298 downwards.
AAACCGGCAAAGCTCACGACTACCGGCGGGCCGCTCGTGGAGCACGCGAGCCCCGGGGCGCTCGCAGCGGCGGCGACGGGCTGGCACTACGACGCGAAAGAGCGCGTGCTGTCGGTGAAAGTCGCGGCCGCGGCAAAGCCAGCGTCGGAAGGCGCGACGGCGACGATCGCGTGGTAGCGGCGATTGCCAGTTAGCGGCGATTGCCAGTTAGCGGCGATTGCCAGTTAGCGGCGATTGCCAGTTAGCGGCGATTGCCAGTTAGCGGCGATTGCCAGTTAGCGGCGATTGCCAGTTAGCG
>SHZB01000060.1 GCA_009692485.1 Myxococcales bacterium | reverse complement strand
TGCGCCTTCGCTATTGGATCTTCGTCGCGCAGCCGAATTTCACGCTCACCTTGCCGCCCGTGCCATTGCCACTTTGGACGAGCGTGCAGGTTGCGTCGCAGAGAAGCAGCGTGGTCGGCGCGGCGGGATTGTCGTAGTACCAGCCGCCGTTTGGCCCGCACGCCGCCTTTCCGCCTTCCACATAGAAGATCTCTTGTTCGGGTTGGTTCGCCGCGGGCTGATAGCCGACGTTGACCTTCCCAAAGTCGATCTCTTGGCCACCCGGTGCGGGCGGAATGTCATAAACGCACGGGATCTTCGAGTCCGCGACGACGCCCTTCGCCATGTCCTGAAACACGGGCAAGAACTCGTCGATGCAGAGGCTGCCGCTCACGCCTCCGGTCTTGGCCACGAGCTCTTTGTAAACCTTTCCTTCGGCCGCCGGGAGCGGGAGGCACAAGAGACCGATCGCGGGATCTTTGCCGCAGCACGGGTCGCATTTCTTGCAATCGGACTGTTGGCATAGCCCGCAGACGAGGGGGCTGACCTCGTGCGGGGCGAAGATGCCGTCGAACTTGAAGCCCTTGAAGCTTGGGTCGAGCGCAAGGAGCTGATCGATGAACTCCTGGGCGCCGATGCTCGACTCGTCGTCGGTGATGATCGCGATCGTTCGCGTCGCATTCGGCCGAAGCGAGTCCTTCCATTGCGGGTAAGTGGACAGCACCAGCTCGAGACCGTTGTTGCTGCCGACGTCGATCATGACGTGCCGAAACGCCGGGAGCTTCTCGTCCACCGGACAGCTGCCGTTGCCGAGGGGAGCCGGAACGCACACGCCCTGCTGATCGCTATTGCCATTCGAGAGCAAGATCACGTGAACGTCGATGGCGCTCGCGACCAGCACGTTGACGAAATCGTTCATGCTCTTTTGAACCTGCTTCGCCTCGTCGGTCATGCTGCCGGAGTTGTCGACCACGACGATGATGTCGGCCGGGAGAATCCCCTCGACCGCCTCGGCCGCCGCCTCGACGCAGCCGCCGCCCGCGCCGCTCGGATCGACGCCGCCGCCCGCGAGCATGATGCCGCCCGAGCCACTCTGCGAGCCGGGCCCCGCCGCGTCGCCTGCGCCGCTTCCGCTGCTTGACGAGTTGTTGCTGCCAGCCGTGCACGCTGGCCCAACTCCGAGAAAAACCCCCGCCACAGCCGCAATCCCGAAAAACCAAGCTCTAGGTTTCATTGTCGCCTCCACGTGCGCGCTCGCCTGCCATCGATAGCCGCGTCACGAATTCAGCGATGAAATTCTCATGAATCGCTCCAAGTTGCGAGCGACTCGGCACAACCCCACGAGCCCGTGATTGGCGCGGCTGCTCGGGCCCAACGGCACATCCGCTCAACGGCACATCCACCACGCGCGGCTCGGTGACGGGTGTAGCCTCTCCTGCGAGTTGCTCGCCCGTCGGCGACGCGCGCCTGTTGCCATGACGCCTCTGCCGGCCCCCGAAGTCGTGACCTCGCGCCATCGCCTGCGCGTCCGCTTCTGCGAGACGGATCTGATGGGGATCGTGCATCACGCGAATTACCTCGTGTATTGCGAGGCCGCGCGCGTCGAGTGGCTGCTCTTGCGTGGCGTCTCGTACGAGAGCTGGACGCGCCACGGCCTGCATCTACCGGTCGTGGACGCGACCCTTCGCTACAAGCTGCCGGCGCGCTTCGAGGACGAGCTCGAGGTGGTGACGACCGTGGTCGAGCTCTCGCGGGTGGCCGTGCGGTTTCGGTATCGCGTGATGCGCAAAGCGACGCTCCTCTGTGAAGCCGAGACGCGCCTCGCGTGCGTCGGTGACGATCTGCGGCTGAAGCGGATCCCGGCCGAAGTCGAGCGGATCTTCACGAGCGGTGAGCTCGCGAGCGCGGCGCCCCGTGCGGCTGGGGCGTGACCGGTGAGCGAGAAACTCACGCGCTGGCGGAGCGCGCTCGGTGCGCTCGCGGACCATGAGCTGCGCGTCAGCTATGCGCGGCGCGAGCTGCAAGAGGGGGCCGCGGTTGAGCTCGCGGAGGCGCTCGACGGCCTGTGCACCGAGGCCGCAGAGAATGGCGTCGGGGCGCGCGAGGCCCTGTTTGCATTCGTGCCCGTGATCCTCGACCCCGCGCTGGTCGGGCGCATGAAGCTCGTGCGCGAGGCGAGCCGCCGCCACCATTGTCGTGCCGCGTGCCGCTTGCTGCGCTGTAGTACGCGAATAGGCCACGGCCTTCCTCCCGAGCACGCGAACGCGCCCGAATTTGACCCGGATCACGCTCCGACGGAAACGCCGCGCGACCTGTCGCAGGAGGACTTGCGCGACGCAGCGGATGAGGATTCGCGCGACCTGTCGCAGGAGGACTTGCGCGACGCAGCGGATGAGGATTCGCGCGACCTGTCGCAGGAGGACTTGCGCGACGCAGCGGATGAGGATTCGCGCGACCTGTCGCATGAGGCCGACCCGTCGGTTCGACCCGTGCCCGCGGTCGCACCTGTGGCAACGGACCGTGCGACCACTCTCTCGCTCGGTGAGCGCAGGGCGTTGGCGCGGCGTCCCTCGCGGGCGCTCTTGCAGACGCTGCTCAGCGATCCGCATCCGATGGTCGTACAAGTGCTGCTCACCAGTTCGCGTGTGACCGAAGCGGACATCGTCCAGATGGCGGCGGGCAAAGGTGTTGGCGGCGACGTGCTCGCGTTGATCGCAAGACGTGAGTGCCGCCGTCCGCGCGTGCGCCTGACGATCGTGCAGAATCCGAACACGCCGCCTGCCGTCGCCGTGCCGCTCTTGTTTCTGTTGACGAGGCCCGAGCTCGCCGAGATCGCGCGCGCCCCCAACCTTGCCGCCGTCGTGCGCGCGACCGCTCGCGAACTCTGGGAGCTTCGCCTTCCGACGCCGCGCAGCGAGTTTCCCGACGACGTGAACTGAGCCGCGCTGGCTGCGAATTCCGCGTCGTGCGGAGAGGGCCGCCTAGACTGCGACGGCTCAGACCCGCTCGATGATCGTCGCGATTCCCATGCCGCCGCCGATGCACAGCGTGATGAGGGCCGACGCCTTGTTGGCGCGCTCAAGCTCGTCGACGGCGGTCCCCAGGAGGCACGCGCCGGTGGCACCGAGCGGGTGACCGAGGGCGATCGCGCCACCGTTGACGTTGATGCGCGCGTGGTCGATCTCGAGGCGGCGCGCGGTGTACATCGGCACCGACGCGAAGGCCTCGTTGATCTCCCACAGATCGATGTCGCTCGCGTTCATCCGGGCGCGCGCGAGGGCCTTCTTCGAAGCGGGCGCGGGCGCGGTGAGCATGATGACCGGATCGTCGCCAGCCGTGGCCGTCGCGACGATGCGTGCGCGCGGCTTGAGTCCGTGCGCGTCGCAGTAGGATTTCGATGCGAGCAGCACGACCGCGGCGCCGTCGACGATGCCGCTCGAGTTGCCGCCAGTGTGCACGTGGTCGATCGCCTTCACGCTTGGGTAGACCGCCATGGCGAGGTCATCGAGCGACTCTCCGTTGGGGCCTACCTTCGCGGCGCCGAGGTCGGTGAAGGCGCTCTTGAGCTGGCCGAGACCCTCGAGCGTGGTGTCGCCGCGCGGGTGCTCGTCCTTGTCGAGCACGACCTTGCCGTCGCCGTCCGTCACCGCGAACAAGCTCTTGTCGAAGCGCCCCTCGGCGATGGCGCGCTTGGCCTTTTGCTGGCTCTCGAAGGCGAAGGCGTCGACGTCCGCGCGCGTGAAGCCCTCGAGCGTAGCGATGAGATCGCCGCTAATTCCCTGCGGAACCATCGGCAGCTTCGCACGCAACGCGAGATTGCCCGCGTCGAGGTATTGCGTGTCGCTGCCCATCGCCACGCGCGACATGCTCTCGATTCCGCCGGCGACGACCAGCTCTTGCTCACCGCTCGCGACGCCGTATGCCGCGAAGTTGATCGCCTGAAGGCCGGAGCCACAGAAGCGATTCACGGTGGTGCCCGTGACCGAATAGGGCCAACCCGCGGCGAGCACTGCGTTTCGCGCGATGCAAGCGCCCTGCTCGCCGACCTGAGTCACGCAGCCGATGACGACGTCCGCGATGTCCGCGATCGCGACGCCGCTCTTTTGCGCGAGCCGAAGGAGCGTCTGCGCGAGCAGCTCTTGCGGGTGGATGTTCGACAGGGCGCCCTTGCCGGCGCGACCGCGGCCGCGGGGACTACGAACAGCGTCGAGGATGTACACGTCTTTCATGGTGACGGCCTTCTACCATGGGAAACGTCGCCGTTCGTCGGTGCGGATGGGAGAACGGGCTCCGGAATTGGCTCGTTCGTCGGGACGCCGGAGTCGTCGCCTTTGGTACAGAACCGGTTGAGGGCGAGGCGGAGCACCCGCTCTCTTTGCCGGTACTTCGCGAGCTCCGCGTTCGCCTTGTCGATGAGCGCTTGGTCATCGACGTTGAGGGCGAGCTTGCGGACGGCGTCGGCGAGCGCCTCGACCATCGTCGCGTAGTGGCTGCGGAACGCGCCGACGTCCGAGTTCTTCACGGGCAGCGCGCGGATCTTGGCGCTGAGGTTGTCGAGCGCCGTCGCGAGCGATTCGAGCGACTCCGGCGTGGGAGCAGCAGCCCCGCGGCCGCGCGTGATGTCGTGAATGTGGCTCTGTCGCTGATTGATGATGTCGATGAGGGCGTTGCACTCCCCGACCGGATCGGTACAGCCGAGACCCACGCACCCGAACGCGAGCGACAGCAAGAGGGCGAGGGGGCGATACCGAGTCACGCGCGCAGCATAACGCGCTCTCGGGTCGAAGGACGAACGCCGCGTCGCTCTACGGAATACGAATGCAGGCGGTGACTGAGATTGCAACTTCCCCGCTGCCAGGCTCACGAGCTTCACGACGGGCCAGGACTCGCTATGCTCACAGCCGCGATGAAGAAGACTCGGCTCGTGTGGATCGATCTCGAAATGACCGGACTCGATCCGCAAACGTGCGTCATCGTCGAGATCGCCACCGTGATCACGGAGGGAGATCTCCGTGTCGTCTGTGAGGGTCCGACGTTCGTCATTCATCAGCCCGACGAGGTGCTCGACCGCATGAGCCCCGAGGTGCGCGCGATGCATGACCACAATGGCCTCTACGAGCAAATCCGCGCGTCGAAGGTCGGGCTCGCCGAAGCCGAGGCCGCCACGCTCGCGTTCGTGCGGACGCATTGCGAAGAGGGCACCGCTCCACTGGCCGGCAACTCGATCCACAAAGACCGGCAGTTCATCGAGCGGTACATGCCTGCGCTCGACCGGTACGTCCACTACCGCAACGTCGATGTCTCCACCGTCAAAGAACTAGCGCGGCGGTGGTACCCCGAGCGCGTCCCGCCCTACGCGAAGGGTGACCGCCACCGCGCGCTCGCCGATATTCGTGAGTCGATCGGCGAGCTGGTGCACTATCGCGCTCACATGTTCGTGCCCTGATCCGGCGCACGATCCGCGGTAGGAGTTTCTGCCATGTGGCCAAGCGACCGAAGATCGAAAGTGCCCGTGCGAGGGACGTCACTTCAAAGTTTTCTTGCGGTGGCGGCGGTCGTGTCGTGCGGCTGCGGTGGTGGCGATGGCGCTGCGACGCAGCAGGAGAGCGACGTGAAGGTCGATACGAGCTCGGCGCTCGCGTGGGCGCAGTACAAGGCCAACGTCGAGTTTGCGCGCAGCTACCAGCCGGCGTGCTCGACCTCGGGCTCCCTTCCGCGCGTCCTCGTCACTGGATTTGGCCGATTTCTGAGCAATCGCCGCAATGCGACGGGGCTCTTGGTCTCGGAGTTATCCCCCGGTCTCGTCTATCCGATGACGGAGCCGCCGGCCGTGGGCGCGGTCGATCCGCCGGCGCCGCAGCTCGCCGTCTCGCTCGGAACCGTCGCGCTTCCGACGATGGGAGAGGTAGAGCTGTGCGCCATGGTGCTGCCGGTTTTTTGGGACCTGGCGGCGGCGTTGGTGTTGGCTGAGATCGAATCGTTCGCGCCCGATCTCGTGCTCATGAACGGTATCGCGGGCGGTCGGCAGCCGCTGTGGCTCGAGCTTGGCGCGGTCAATCGTGCGGCCGGTCTCGAGGACGGCTCCGGTGTGCTCGTGGCCATCGAAGGCCCCGTCATCGCAAGCGCGCCGAGCGAGGAATATGACCGGCCCAATTTGTTGTCCTGGAGTCCCGTGAAGGCAGCGATGCTGGCCGGCATTCAGGCCCACGGTGCAGTCGCGGCAGCGGGCGTGCGCTTCGACGACGTGCTTGAAGGCGCGCTCTTTGCCAGTTATCCGCGCGCCTCGAATACCTACCTTTGCAACAACACGACCTACGCCGTCGGCTACGTAATGGACCGTCCGGGCGAGACGGTGATGCTGCTCACGCCGAGCACGCCGCGCGAAGGGGAAGAGGGGCTCTCGGTGAGCTCGGGCGTCGACCGTTCGGCCGTGCCGCGCGTGTTCTTTCATTGGCCGAGCGAGCTCGACGGCGAGCACCTCGGCGCTGCGGCGCAAGTTCTGGCGAGCGGCATCGACGCACAGCTTGCGGCGCTCTTCGGCTTCACGGACGACCCGCTTCCGACGCGCGGCGACACGGTCATGGCGGACTTCTGAGCGGCTCGGCGTGCGCGGCGGTGGGCACGCTGCCGCGCGGGCGTGCACCGTGCTACGGAGCGCCGAAGGAGCTTGAACATGGCAAAGGGATTGGTGCGACGCGACGTGCTGCGGGGCTTGGCGGTATTCACGGCGGTGGCGGGGAGTCTCGGGGCGCTCGGCGGTTGTGCCGAGGATGAGCCGGCGGGGCGCTCGACCGAGCCTGCCGACCAGGCGCGCGTCTATCCGCAAGGTGTCGCGTCCGGCGATCCCAAACCCGATAGCGTGATCCTTTGGACACGCGTCGCGTCCGCTGACGGAGGCGCGGTCGAGGTCGATTACGAGGTGGCGACCGACGCGGCCTTCACGGCCATGGTGACGACTGGCAAGTTGTCGGCGACGGCAGAAAGCGACCATACCGTCCGCCTCAAGCTGAGCCTTCTAGAGGCCTATACGACTTACCATTATCGGTTCATCGCCGACGGGGTCGTAAGTGTCATTGGGCGCACCAAGACGGCGCCGGCCGCGGACCAGGACGTGTCGCCGCGCTTCGCGTTTGCGTCGTGCCAGGACTTTAATGGCCGGTATTTTCACGCGTATCGCACGCTCGTTCGCGAAGAGCCGGACCTCGATTTCATCCTTCACCTTGGCGACTATATCTATGAGACCGAGGGTGATCCGCGCTTTCAGGATCCGACCGACGCCCGCAAAGTCACGCTGCCCGACGGACTGCCCGTTGGCAGCGCAGATGCGCCCTTCAATGCCGCGCTCACGCTCGCGGATTACCGGTCTCTCTATAAGCAATACCGGAGCGACGCGGATTTGCAGGAGGCCCATCGGCTCTTCCCGTTCATCAATATATGGGATGACCACGAATTTGCCGACGACGCCTGGCAAGACCATGCGACCCACTTCAACGATGCCAAGGGCGACGAGAAGGACACCGATCGACGGATGGCGGCGTCGCGCGCTTGGTACGAGTTTCAGCCGGCCGATGTGCCCTACGATGCCGCCGCGACGTTTCCGGCAGATCTGACGATTTACCGCGCGCTTCGCTATGGCAAACACGTCGAGCTCTTCTTGACGGACCAGCGGTCTTATCGGGACGATCACGTGATCCCCGAAGGGCCGATCGACGTGGATGTCGCCAAGCTGGGCGAGAACACTTCGCTCGGGGCGCGCGCCTTCGTGTTGAAGAAGGGCTTCGATCCGAAAGAGGCCGCCGTCGCACCCACGATGTTGGGGGATGACCAGAAGGGCTGGTTTCTCGACGGCGTGAAGCAGTCGAAGGCGACGTGGAAGTTCTGGTGCAGCGAGACGCAGCTGGCGCAAATGGTCGTCAATCTGAAGGACACGGAAGTCCCTGACACTTACAAAGATCTCTTCTATGTCACGCTCGACCAATGGGATGGCTACCGCACAGAGCGCGCCGCCATTTTGAGCGAGCTGTCCGGGACGAAGAACATCGTCGTCCTCACGGGGGATATCCACGCGTTCTATGCCTCGGAGCTGCACGTCGATTTCGACGCGCCCAAGGCAGTGCCCGTCGCGGTGGAGTACGTCGTCGCCGGCATCGCGTCGAAGTCCTTCGAGGAGATCGTCGAGAGCGTGATCTCGGGGGATGAGGTGCTCAGTTCGCTCGGTCTGCTCGCGCTGGTCCCGCAGCTCGATACGCTGTTTCAGGATGCCGGCGCGCACTACCGCTATGCGAAGAGTCGCGCAAACGGCGTCGCGCTCGTCGAGGTCGATGGCGACAAAGAGATCAAGGTCAGCTTCCTCGAGCTGAAGAGCGATCTGCTGGATCCGAAGGGCTCAGGGGAGCTGGCGCGGACAGAGTTCCGTACCGCGAACGGCGCGAACACGATCGAGCCCGTGACCTGAGCGGCGAAGCGGCGGCGTGACAGCGTTGAAGCCGTGGCCTGACACTGTGGGCATGAGCCTTGCGTGATGGCTTGCTGACGCGAACTCACGCGGGCGAGGTGTGCCATGATGAGCCTTATGAAGACGGCAGCGGCGCGGTGGATCGGGGTGGCAGCATTCACGGTGTTTGCGGGCGGATGCGGCGATGCCGATGTGGGGGCGCCCGAGCTGGGCGTGCCACTGAGCTTTAGCGAGCATGGCCGAGATGTTCGCGCGGACGAGACGATCTCGCAACTGGCCATGAGCCCAGCGGGCCACCTGTTCGTCAGCGGTCACAAGTATGCGCCGAACTCCGACGTGGGGCCGAACCGCTTCGTGGCGCGCGCCTCGGACACGCACGGCGGCGCCGATGTCTGGCGCATGGAGCAGGCGAGCAGCGAGGCGAATTTCTCCATCGCTGCCGCCTCCGATGGTGGTGTGTTCGTCGCGGGACTGGCGAGCGCGGACTTTGAACTTGGGCCGCTCGCAATCGCGGCTCCGGCCTATCCGGTCGCCTTCGTCGTGAAGGTCTCCGCGGATGGCACGCCAAGCTGGACGAAGTACCTTGGCGTCGCCACCAATGCGTCCGTCTCGGTGGGCGTCGCCGCGCGGCCTGACGGTGGCGTCGTCGCGACCGGAACTTTCAGTACGGGCCTGACCGTGGAAAAACTCTCGCTCGAGGGAAGTCTCGCGGGCGGCGGCAGTCACCTCTACGCGCTGTCCGTCGCCAAAGACGGCACGCCTGAGTGGCTGATCGGTTTTCGGGATGACAGCGTGGCGATCTCGACTGTGGCCGTCGATGCAGATAGCGGGGACGTGTTTCTCGCGGGTGGCTTCAGCGGAGACATCAACTTTGGCGATGGGCCGAAGACGAGCGGCTTTCAGGGCGCAGTTTTTTTTGCGCGGCTCGCCCAAGACGGGCAAGCGAAGTGGAGTCGCCATTACATCGGAGGCGGGACATTTCACGCGTCGTTCGTCACAGGGGGCGAGGTGTTCGTTAGCGGCGCGCCGTGGAGCTACACCGACGTCGGCGCGGAGGAGGCCGTGTCTCAGCCGTTTCTTGCGAACTTCGGCGCGAGCGGCGCTACCGATTGGGCGCGGCTGCTCGGGCGCAAAGGCGAATACGGCACCGCTGCGGCGCACGTGAACGCACCGAGACACCACGCGCTCACGTATGTGGAAGAGCAGCGCTCCGTGGAGGGCGAGAGTGTGCAGGGCGTGAGCGGGACGACCTCCAGAGCGCGCTTGCTGCGAGCTTTCGATGCCGAGGGACGGCATGCCGGCGAACATGACCTCCGACTCCCCGTGCCGCAGGGCAACGACTACGAGTATTACGGTTCGGCCGTCAGCCTGGCGGGCAATGGGACCGGCGACGTGGTCTTCGCCGCGCCAGAGATTCGCTACGATCCGAACACCAACAGCCAGCAGGCGCAGACGCACATCATCAAGCTCCGCGCCGAGTGAGCGGTCGGCCTAATGGCCAAGGGGCATGACCCGACCGAGCGGGGCCAATCCACGTTGACGAACGGTGCCACGCGCAACATAGTCCGCCGCCGCTGCGCGCGTTGCGTGGTCGGCTGAGGAGCAAATCTATGAAGCGCATTCTGTTGGTTTCGCTGTTGACCCTGGGCACCGTCGGTTGCGACAAGAATTCGTGGTTGGGTTTGGAGTCGGCCTCGGCAGAGGTCACGGCCACCGGGCTCGCTGCTGCCGCGCCGGGGGCTGCTGCCGCGCCGGGGGCTGCTGCCGCGCGTGGGGCTGCTGGCGCGCCGGGGGCTGCTGCCGCGCCTGGTGTTGCTGGCGCGCCCGGGCTTGCAACGGCGCACCTCTCGCTGGGCTGCGACGTCGTGGCGCGCGTGGATCTCGCCGCGCTGCTGGCGGCTCCCGCGTTCAAGAAAGAGGTGATTCCCGCCCTTGAAGCGCTGAAAAATGGCGAGGCGAAGACCGACGCGGAGAAGAAGGCGAAGGCGTTCTTGAGCGAGACGGGGATCGATCCGTTGAAAGATCTCAAGGAGCTGGCGCTATGCGTTACGAACCTCAAGGGCGCGATGCCAGCAGCCGGGGCGCCGCCGGTGGAGCCAGGTCTCGCGCTGATTCTTTCAGGGAACATCAAGCCCGGAAGCGTCGTGCCGTCCCTGCTCAAGCACGCCAAGCCAGGGAAGCTGAGCGCCATCGAACTCGCCGGAACGAGCGCCATCACCGACGCGAAGGGCGAGATGTACGCGGGGCAGGCGACGGACGGCGTCGTGGTCATCGCCAAAGGCAAGCCGGACTTCGAGATGGCCATGAAGATGGACAACGCCGCGGCGTCGCTCGGGTTGCCTCTCGACAAGCCGATCGCCTTCGCGATCCCGGCCAAGACCATGAAGCAGCTGATGCAGCAGGCGGGCTCACGAATCCCATTTGCGGCGCAGGCGGACAAGCTCGGTCACGCGGCGCTGACGGTCGATCTCGGTCGCAACGCGGTCGCCGTGCTCATCAATGTCACCACTGAGCAGGCGGCGCTCGAGTTTGTCGCCGCGCTGAAGATGATGATGGGGCAGCTGGCGCAAGCGCCGTCCGAGGCGGGCGCCCCGGCGTTTGTCGGCGCGCTGTTGAAGGGCGCCAAGGTCGAGGCCCGAGGCACGAAGGCCGTGGTCGAGTTCGTCGCGAACCCCGAACAGATCGACGCGATGGCCAAAGAGCTTGCCGCAGGAATCACGTCCGGCGCGAAGTAGGCTGAAGTTCCGCCGCCGGAAGGCTCGACGCAGAATGGGCGCAATTGGCAAATAGCCGGGGCGTTCTGATTGGCAAATAGCCGGGGCGCACTTGGCAAATAGCGGGGGCGACCTGATTGGCAAATAGCCGGGGCGTTCTGATTGGCAAATAGCCGGGGCGTCGTTGGGCCAGCGAGGCGTCCGGCTACGTGTCGGCTAGCTGTCCGGATTGGTAGTGCCTAGTCGTCGGGCGAGCTGTCCGGCTCGGCAATGGGATAGGCGCTGAGCGCGACGCGATTGCCCTCGGGATCGCGGAAATAGCTCGTGAACTGCGTGCGGGAGTCGCTTTTGTAGCCGCGCGTGGCGAGCCGCGCTTCGAGCTCGGTGCGTTCTTCGCGGGACACGCAGAGTGCAATGAGAAACGGTCCGGCGCCGATGCCGTCGACCTGGCGCGGCGGGCAATCGCATCGCTCCAGCATGAGGAGCGCGTCGCCGAGTTCGAGCCAAACCGAGCGCAGTGTCCCGTGTTCGTCGAAATGGCGGGCGCGCTCCGAGAGACCGAGCTCGTTGCAATAGAACGAGGCCACCCGCTCCACGTCGTTCACGCCGACAGCGATGTGGTGCAGGCGGCGGGTCATTGGCCACGGGCCATGTCGACGTGGCGCAGGCGGCGGGTCATTGGCAACGAGGCTTGTTGTGGTGGTGTTTGCGGCGCAAGATGGTTCGCATGAATCTTCGCACGAATGCGCGCGGGCCTGCTGCTCACGGCTCCATCTTCCGAGGTGCAGTCCTCTTTGGCGTGGTGGCGTTTGGCGCGGCGCTGCCGGCATGCAGCCGAAGCGTCGTGATCGGCGAAGGACAAGGAGCTGGCGGCGCGGCGACCGGCGGTGATGACAGCGGCGTTGGCGGGACCGTTGGCGTGGCGGGGCCGGGTTCCACCGGCGGTCCGGGTTCGGGCGGCGCGGACAATGGCTCGGGGCCGGCCAGCGGCACCGCAAGTGCCAGCGGTCCGACGAGCGGAACCGGCGGCACGACGGTGGTGTGCCAAGACCTGGGCGACAAGTGCACGGCCTGCGTCGCCAACGCGTGCGCGGAGACGTGGTGCGGGTGCGCTGCCAACAGCGATTGCCTCCCGCTCTTCGAGTGTTTTGGAAACTGTGCCGGCGAGCAAACCTGCAATCAGAAGTGCCTGAGCGCGTATCCGAACGGGATCGCCGACGTGCTGCTCGTGAGCGGTTGCGCGGGCACGACCTGCGATCCGAGCTGCAACTGGGGCGAGTCTGACTTCGGGGCCTGCGAAGCGTGCGTCTTCACCGACTGCAAAACCGAGACGAATGCGTGTCTCGGTGAACCGGCCTGTTTCGCGCTTTGGGAGTGCCTCGGTGGCTGCGCGCCCGGGAGCCTCACTTGCCAACAAGCTTGCTACACGAGCTACGGCGACGGCACGAAGAAGCTCGAGAGTTGGCTCACGTGCAGCGGCGTTAAATGCAAGAAGGAATGCCCTTGAGCAGTTGCCCTTAGTCGGTAGTTGCCAATGCGCCGGCTCGAGCACGCCGCGCGAAGTAGAGCGCCGAGGTGCCGAAAAGGAGCGCCGTGACGGCGGCGGTGACGTAGCTGAAACCCGCAAAGAACGAGAGCCACGAGAGATCGGGGTGGCCGAAAGAGCGATAGAGCATGAGCGCCACGCTCCCGAGGTAGCCGAAGGCGTCGGTCACGTAGATGAGAAACCCAGCCGTGCCGACGAAGCCGAGCGCCGGGATGAGGCGATCGAAGAGCACGCAGTTGTAAGGCACGTAGCCGACGTAGAGGCCAATGCCGACGAGGACCATCCAGGCGACGGGCCCGATGAGTTGCCATTGAAAGAGCAGCGTGCTCACGCCGATCAGCGCGGCCCCGAACAACAGCAGCGCGTGTACGAAGGCGAGGGCGCGGGCGTTGTCGCGCACGGCCATGACGGCTCCGGTGGCGAGGAGCGCGCCGGCCGCGACCGGGAGCTCGGCGGTGGTGAGCAGGCTTGGCGTGCCCTCGTGCCCAAGCGCACCCCAGAGCTCGCGCGCGAAATTGTCCCGGAAATCCCGGTATGCGGAGAGCAACACGTAGGCGAGCGTCAAGGCGACGATGCCGGGCGCGGCGCTGAGAAAAAAGCGGCGGCGGGCAGCATTGTCCATCGGCTCGCGTCGCAGCCGTGCCGCTTCGTCGGCGAGCGAGGGCGGCGGCAGCTGGGCGAGCATGGCGATGAACACGAAGGTCGGCACGAGGAAGAGCGCCCCCACCGCGGCGGGCATCCATCGCTCGGAGACGCCCGCTTCGAGGACGAGCTTGCCCGCAGACTTCACGAAACCGCTCGCGACGATGAAGCTCGCCGAGAGCCCGGCTCCAAGCGCATCCGACACGCGCCGGCCCTCGACGTAGCCGAACACGAGTCCCCAGACCATGCCGAGCGGCAGACCATTGAGGACGAGGCACAAGGGCGCGAACGGCCGCGGCACCATGCCAAACAAGACGAGAGCGAGCTCAGCAGTGGCAATGGCCAGGACGAGAGTGCCGGCGCGGCGTGCCCGGGTCATCTCGGAGATCACCTTGATTCCGATGAACTTCGAGGCGGCATATCCGATGAGCTGCGCGATCAGGTAAACCACCTTCGTGTCGAGCTCTCCGACGAGCGGGAGCGTCGTCTTGCCCGCGTACAGCGCGACCGCGAAGGGCTTGCGGAAGGCGTACATGCACGCATAGGTCGAGAAGGCCGCGAAGACCGCGTAGCCGACGAATACCGGCGTCGGCGCGCGTTCCAGCCAACGCGTGACCGGGCTCGCAGGCGAGGGCGACGGGGCGGCAGTCAATTGGCCATTAGCGCCGACTCGCCGCGTGACCTGGCCGTGAATCCATTGGCCATTAGGGAAGGTTTGGCGCGCCGGGCGTGATGGAGAGGGTGAGCTTCCAGTCGGTGGCGGCGTCGTCGGTGTCGCTGCCGTTCGGCAAGCGCACGAAGGAGGTCGTGACGTTGTTGCTGTCCGCGATGGCCTTGGCGATGGCCGTGCCTTCGACGAAATTCAGGGCGCCTATGCCCTTGACGCTTCCCATGGTCACCTCGCCCTCGTAGCTCAGGGCGTCGACCAAGAGCATGGAGTTGGTGCGGAGGATGCCGAGCGCATCGGGAGCGCCATTTTGCACGTTGTCCGCGGCCTTCGGCATGGGGAGCATCTTGATACCCATCGGGACCAAGGCGAGGGCGACGGGCGTGCCGATGACGAGGTACTCGCCTGGGCCGAGTACACCTGCGGGACCGAGCTCGATGCGGAGATATTCCGTGTTCAATCCGCCATTGATGAGCACGACCGCGTGTCCGGTGAGGTCGTAGCTCGATGACTTGGTGTTCAACAGCTCGATGAACTCTCCGTTGTCGGTGCCGGCCTGGTCGTAGTCGAGCTCGTTGAGGATGAGCCCGCCTGTCTCTGCGACGGAGATCTTCGAGGTGGCGCTGCTCATCGCGAAGGAGGCGAGGACGAGCTCATTGCCCTCGAGCGGCGAGGCGCCGAAGTTGAAGGTGGCCGAGAGCTGATCGGCGAGCACGGCGACGGTGGCAGGGACGGTGCCGAACTGACCGGGACTTGTCGAGAGCGCGATGACCGCAGCACCGGGAGGAGCCGGAATGTCCAAGAGCACCGTCATGGGGAGCGTGGTGAGCGGCGGCACGGTGGCGAGCGCGGGCTCGAGCGCGAGGACCTTGGGCGCCTCGGTCGCGCCGATGACGCGGACCATCGCCGTGAGGGCCACGCCGTCGAGGGATGCGGTGAGCGGAACGGACGGGGAGACGGCGAGCGCATCGAGCAGAATCGTCGCGGAGCTCTGCCCTTTCGGCACGATGACGCCGGCACCGAATGGGGTCGTGGTCGCGACGAGATTTGCGGGCGCGCCCGAGACGATGGCGACGAAGGTGTCCACCTCGACCGGAAGCGAGAGCGTCACGGTCAGCGGTGTGGGGATGCTCGGCGAGGCGAGCTTGCCTTGTCGGGCGAAGGTCGCGGCGGGTTCGAGCAGGACGAGCACGGGCGGCCCGGCGACGAGATCGAGGGCGCTGCGGGGCTCGAGCTTCTGCGCGCCGTTGCGGTACGCGAGGATGCCGGTGATCGACGCGAAGGCCTGACTGACGACGGGCGCGGGCGCGGCGAGGTGCATGAGATCGTCGATGCGAAGGACACCGGCGACCACGAATTCGTTGGTCGGAGCTTGGTCACCGGCGCCGGGCGCGGGGGCCGTGTCGGTGACCAGGACCTGCTCGATCCGCACGAGGACGGCCTCGAGCGCGGTCGCATCGCTCGAGCCAGCGGCCGCGGCATCGACGACGACCGGCGCCGGCATCGACTCGCCGAGTGAGGCGACGACCGTGATCGTGGCTTGGCTGAGCTGAACCTGACCATAGAAGTTGGTCACGAGCGAAGTCTCGATATCGACGCGATCGCCGGGGCTCACTGTCACTCCGCAGCTGACGGCGCCGCTGAACACGAAAACGCCGGAATTCTCGGGCCCCTTGTGATCCGGATCGCCCAGTTTGCTTTGGAGGAAAATCCCCTGCCCGCTGGCGCAACCCGTGACGAGGGCGTTCTTGACCGCGACCGGTCCGACGGTCTCGCCGGCCTTGATCGCATAGATCGTGAAGGGGCACGCGCCGTTGCCAGGATTCGCCGTGTCCGGGCAGGCGTCGCATGCATCGCCTTTGCCGTCGCCGTCGCCGTCAGTCTGCTCGGTGTCGTAGTCGAGCGGGCAGCCGTCCGTCGCGTCGAGCACGCCGTCGCCGTCGGTGTCCGTGAGATCGAGCGGCGCGCAGTCCGCGCTCTCGGGATCGAGCGGGCATGGATCGCAGGCGTCGCCGTCGCCGTCGCCGTCGGTGTCGCGCTGCTTGCCTTGGTCGACGGGGCGCACCGGATTGAAGACGAAGGGGCAGTCGTCGTTGGAGTTTTCGATGCCGTCGCCGTCCGCGTCGGACATCGAAGTCGCGCCCGAATAGGTCGTCGAGCCCGCGACGGAAGCGGGTCGCGTGGGCAGGCAGCTCGGCTCGTTGTCCGGCGTTGTGCAGAAGAAGAGCGGGTAGAGCGCTCCCGCCGCGCTCTCGAGCTCGCTGAAGGTGAGGCCCGTTTCGTCCTGGCTGCACACGCGCTTTTCGGTGCCGCAGACGTCGAGCAGATCGCAGGTGTCGCCGGCGGAGTGGAGCGCGGCGATGACGGCGGAGTCGCCGTAGAGTGGCACGCCTCCGCGCACAACCAGCACCACGTCCTCGGGCTCGGCGGCGATGACGGCGCGGTGTGCGGGCCGCACGCTCGCGTCGAAGATGGCGATGTCCGCGACCGTGCCGGCGCGCAGCTTGCCAAGCACGTCATCGACGCTGGCGGCCTCGGCGCCGGAGAGCGTGGCCATGCGAAACAGCTCGCGATCGCTGAACTGGCCGTCGAAATACACGGTATTCAGCTCGTCCGCGCAGCGCAGCTCGCGCAGCATGTTCATCGAGCCCGTCGGCATCCAGTCGGTGCCGAGCGCGATGCGAACGCCGAGGCGCGCCGCGGCGGTGACCATGGCCGTGTCGCCGTAGAGCGTCACGTTCGAGCGCGGCGACCACACCAAGGTCGTGCCATCCATGCTCATGCGCGCGTAGTCGATCGCCGCGAGGCCGATCGAGTGGATGAAGGCGCTCTGGCCCGTGAGCAGATCTTCGCCGCCGTTGTCCGTCGAGGACATGCAGAGAAATTCGTTGCGCGCGTGGGCGTTGATGCCCTCGGCGACGTGCGGAAAAAACGCATCTTCGTCCGCAATTTCCGCGGCGGTGACGATCCCCGGATATCCGCATCCGGCGGCCAAGAGCAAAGCGTTCGAGTCGCCGAGCGGGAACGTGTCGTACAAAACCGGCGGCTGCCCGAGCCCCTCTTGCTCGAATTTATCGAGGTTGCGCAGAAACCCCGTCGCGCTGCCCGAGCCGACGGTCGAGGTCGCGCCGCCCATCACGAAGCGGAGCTCGCCCCAGCGGATCGCGTCGTCGGAGGCGCCGCCCTTCGAGGGGATCTCGGTGTGGCCGTTCTTGCCGCGCCGCCACTCGTGCCGGTGCTCGTAACGCTCGCCGGTGTTCGTGTACGGCGCGTTGTGCGTGTAGGTGATGTGATCGTGGCTGTTGACGAGCGCGGGGCTGATGACGGCGCGCGGGCACGTGACGACCTTCGCGCCGGCGGCTTCGTCGCTGCAATCGCACGCAGCGCACACGATCATGCCGCTCGCGTCGACCGCCACCTCGCCGCCGACCAACACCGTGTGCTCGAGCAGCACGTCGCCGATGAAGAGCGCGCCGCCCGCATTTCCGGGCGTTATTTCACATCGACCGCTCGCTAGCGCCGGCAGTCTGGTGCACACGATCTCGTCGGGCGAGAGCGTGCAGTCGGGCTCGCAGCCGTCGTACGCGAGCGGATTGCCGTCATCGCAGGCCTCGCCGGAATCGAGCGCGCCGTCGCCGCAGACGGGAGGCTTTCCTTCGTCTTGGCAGGCGGCCGAGCAGCCGTCGCCGTCCGCGTCGTTGCCGTCGTCGCAGCCCTCGCCGTCATCGACCGTGCCGTTGCCGCAGAGCGCGAGCGGATCGCTGCCGAGCTTGCAAGCGCGCGTGCAGCCGTCGGTGTCGTCGGCGTTGCCGTCGTCGCACGCTTCACCGTTGTCGATGATCGCATTGCCGCAGATGGCCTCGGCGGGCGCGCTCCCCGTCGCGCAGCCCGATGCCACCGAGAACCACGAGAACCCAAAGGCCGCCACGAGCGCGGCCGGAAGAGCAAGTCGCATAGCGCCGAGGCTAGCGACCCAGGAGGTGTTTACGCAACCCTCAGCTTCGCTTCGGTCGCGTCCGGCGCCACCGGCTCACGGCATCGGGACGCACATCAAGGTCACGCACGAGCCGCTCTGGCAATCGGATCCGACCGCGCACGCCTCGCCATTCGCGACCTCGCAGTTACCGGCACCGTTGCAGAGGGCGGTGCCGGTGCATGTCAGCGGGTCAACGGTGTTGGGCATGACGTTGGCGCAGGTGCCGTTCGCGCCGCCGGTCAATGCGTTGCTGCACGCCTTGCAGGTCTCGCCACAGGCGCTGTCGCAACAGAAGCCATCGGTGCACGAGCCGCTCTGGCACTGCGATCCGACCGTGCACGCCACGCCATTCGCGACCTCGCACATGCCGGCACCGTTGCACTGGTTGCCGCTGCACGTCATCCCGTCAACGGTGTTGGGCATGACGTTGGCGCAGGTGCCGTTCGCGATGCCGGTCAATGCGATGCTGCACGCCTTGCAGGTCTCGCCACAGGCGCTGTCGCAACAGAAGCCATCGGTGCACGAGCCGCTCTGGCACTGCGATCCGACCGTGCACGCCTGGCCCTTGTTGAGCTTGCAGTTGGCGTCCGCGCCGGCAATTCCGTCGCAGAGTCCGGTCGCGTTCAGGCACACGGCGCCGATGGCCGCGAACGCATTCGCGCCGCAGCTGTCGCCGACGGTGCCGCTGCATTTATCCGCGACGTCGCAGGCCGTGCTGAAGGCGCGGCAGACGACGGTATTCGGCAGGGGTTTGCAAGAGCCGGCCGTGCCGCTGCAGTTGTCGTCGATGCAGCTTGCGTCGGCTTTGGTGCACTCGGTGTCGGGGTCGGTGTCGACCGTGACGGCGGCGCAGGTGCCGTCGGCGCTGCCGGTGTTCGTCATCAGGCACGACTCGCAGAGTTTGTCGCACGCCGCGTCGCAGCACACGCCGTCCTTGGTCGGGCAGTGGCCGTTGGCGCACTCGCGATCGGCCTTGCACGCTGTGCCGTCGGCAATGAACGTCGTGCAGGTGCCGCCATCAGTGTCGGCGTCGCACCAGCTATTTTGACAGTCTCCATGCACACCGCACGGCGAGCACACCCCCGAGAGCGCGCCGCCACCGCCGCTGCCGCCGGTGTTTGCGCCGCCGCCACCGCCGCTGCCGGTGTTTGCGCCGCCGGCCCCGCCGCTGCCGGTGTTTGCGCCGCCGTCCCCGCCGCTGCCGCCCATGCCGCCGCCGCCGCCGGGCTCCGCGCAGTAGCCGCTGGCGCAGTCGCCCGCGAGCAAGCACGCCAACTGGTTTGCACACGGGCTGCACGACGCGCCGCCGCAGTCTTTGTCGGTCTCGTCCGCGTCAACAACGCCATCGGTGCAGTGCTCAGCGACGCATTTCCCCTTGCCGTCGCAAACGGTGCCGGCGGCTTCGCTGCAGGCCGTGCCGAGCGAGGTGTTGGCTTCTTTGCATGCACCGACCGCGCACGAGAAGGTCTTGCACGTCGTGCTCGCCCCACAGTCCTTGGCTACGGTCGCGTCGGTGCACTCGGGCGTGACGCTGCCGCCACTGCCGCCACTGCCGCCCGTGTTGTCGGTGGCGCCGCTGCCGCCCGCGCCCGTGGGGATCTTGCTGCGATCGACCCCGGCGATGAGCTCGCAGCCTCCCGCCGCCAGCGCGAGTGCGCCGGTGGCAAACGCGATTTTGGCCAAGAACTCGAGACGGTGGGAGAGGTGACTCATAGGTGAAATCCGGTTAGCGAAAATCTGGGATTGACAAGTTCAAGCGGCGCGGCCGACAGGAGCAAATAGCCGCGACGTTGCGGATTGGCAAGTAGCGAGCGTGATTCTTGTTGCAGTCGAGCGTGATTCTTGTCGCGAGCGTGATTCTTGTAGCGAGCGTGATTCTTGTCGCGAGCGTGATTCTTGTCGCGAGCGTGATTCTTGTCG
>SHZB01000059.1 GCA_009692485.1 Myxococcales bacterium | reverse complement strand
GCAGATCGACGACGTCGTCGGCTCGCTCGGCTCCGAAGAGATCCAGATCGTCGACGGCTCGACGCAGGTGAAAATTCAGCCGGGGCGCATGCTCCTCGACGAGCCCATACAGAAGACGCTCAAAGAGCCCGAGCGGCGTGCCGGCGAGGACGTCGACTACTACTCGAAGAGCAACGATCCGGTACGGATGTACCTCCGCAAGATGGGCAGCGTGTCGCTGCTCACGCGCGAGGGCGAGGTCGAGATCGCCAAGCGCATCGAGCAGGGCGAAATCTCCGTGAATACGGCGATCCTCGATTCGCCGATTGCGGTGCGCGAGATCGTCGAGCTTGGCGAGAAGCTCCGCAAACAGAAGATCCGCGTCAAGGACCTCATCCGTGACGTGGAGTCCGAAGATCAGGAGTTCGACGAAGAAGAGGCCGACCGCCGCATCATCCGGCTCATCGACAAGGTGAAGCGGTTCGAGAAGCCGCGCCAGGACATCTACGCGGAGCTCAACAGCGCCAGAAGTGACGTCGCGCGCCGCGAGGCCCAGGCCAAGCTCACCGAGAACACCCGCGAGCTTCAGGTCACGCTCGAGGAGATGCGCCTCAACAAGAAGACGATCGAAAAGATCGTGCAGGTGCTCAAGCGCGAGATCCTGCGTGTCGAGGAGGCAGAGAGTCCCATCGCCGTGCACCTCCGCGCCGCGGGCGTCGGTCTCGAGGAGTTTCGCTCGAACTTGCTCAAGTCGCGCGGCAGTCGGGGCGCGGAGCTTCGCTTCGCCAAGAAGCTCGGCGTGACGCGCGCGGCGATGCCCGAGATCGAGGAGGCGATGCGCGAGGCCCAGCGGGAGTTGCGGCGCATCGAGACGGAGCTTGGCTGCGGGTTGTCGCAGCTTAGGGACAGCTACCGCAACATTCTCGAGGGCGAGCACGCCGCCGAGCGTGCAAAGTCCGAGCTCGTCGAGGCGAACTTGCGATTGGTCGTGTCGATCGCGAAGAAGTACACGAATCGCGGGTTGCAGTTCTTGGACTTGATTCAGGAGGGCAACATCGGCCTGATGAAGGCGGTCGACAAATTCGAGTACAAGCGTGGCTACAAGTTCTCGACCTACGCGACGTGGTGGATTCGGCAGGCGATTACGCGCGCGATCGCAGATCAGGCGCGCACGATCCGCATCCCGGTCCACATGATCGAGACCATCAACAAGCTCATTCGGACCTCGCGGTACCTCGTTCAGGAATACGGTCGCGAGCCGACGCCCGAAGAGATCGCCGACAAGATGGAGCTGCCGCTCGACAAGGTGCGCAAGGTCCTGAAGATCGCGAAAGAGCCCATCAGCCTCGAGACGCCGATCGGCGAAGAAGAGGATTCACATCTCGGCGACTTCATCGAGGACAAGAGCGTGATCTCGCCGGCGGATGCGGTGATCAACTCGAACCTCGCGGATCAAACGCGGCGCGTACTCCAGACCTTGACCCCGCGCGAAGAGAAGGTGCTTCGCATGCGCTTCGGCATCGGCGAGAAGAGCGACCACACGCTTGAAGAGGTCGGCCAAGATTTCGAAGTCACGAGAGAACGCATCCGGCAGATCGAGGCGAAGGCTCTTCGCAAGCTCCGACATCCGAGCCGCAGCAAGCAGCTCAAGAGCTTCATCGATACCTGAAGGGCACCCGTCGTGCGGGTGAATGTCGTGGCGGGCCTCGCGCTCGCCTTGTTGGGCTGCAGCAGAGAGCAGGAGCTCAGCCTCGCCGATTGCGCGGCCGTTCGTGTCCGCGTGGAGCGCGCCTTCACGCGGGACGCCCTCGAAGCTGACCGCGCGAGTGGCGGCGAGCGTCACACGCGCATGCTTCGCGACGAAGAGCGTCGCATCGGTGACGGCTTTGCCATGCGCTGCAAAGAGCGCGTCGGAGAGCGCGTGGCGGTCAGCGAGCTCGAATGCCTCGGCCGGGCAGAGGCCATCGAAGACGTGTTGGCTTGCCGTCGCTAGCGCGAGGGCGGAGTGAGCGCGGAGTGAGGGCGGAGTGAGCGCGGAGTGAGGGCGGAGTGAGGGCGGAGTGAGGGCGGAGGGGCAGCTCACGGGCACGCGGGCTTGATCATGAGCTTGGCCTCGTCCGCCGCGCTGACGCCGTCCGCGTCGAGGAAGGGCGCGCCATCGTCATCGACGAGCTCCACGCGAACCGTCAGGAGATCGGCTTGTCCGGTGCCCGGGTGCTCGCTGCCATCGTGGTAAGGGCTCGCGAGCTTTGCGAGGAGGAGATCGATCGCCATGCTCGCGCTCTCGTTGTTGAGGACGCCGTCGGCGAAGAGCTGCAGTCTGCCGCACTGGGCGAGCCCCGCGCATGCTCCCGGCGCTCGGAGCAGCACCTCCTCCACATGGACCAGCAGCGCCACGCGCATCTGAACGTCGGTGCCGATGGCGCGACACTCGGGCGGCGCGTTGCTCGACGGCTCGAGGAACGTCACCGCCGGCCGACCGGAGGGACCGACCTCCACCGGCGTCGTGGGTTCGCTGCCGCAGCCAAACAGCGCGAGGACCAGCGCGAGGCGCATGGCCAAGACTAGCGCGGGCACGACGATTATCGGGGCGCTCATGGGCAGCGGACACTACACCCGCTCGCGCTCACCGTGTTGCCGACGGCGCGATCGCCGGCCATGGTTTCTAGTGGCTCAGCGGCCATGGTTTCTAGTGGCTCAGCGGCCATGGATTTCCGCGGATTTCCTTCGTAAACAGTCTTCCCCGCTTGCTCCCTGGCTTCCTTGACCGAATACTCCGCTTGAGTCAGGGTGCGCGCCGTGAATCGCCAGCACCGAATTGAAGAGCAGCTGCGCCGGGCGTTCGTTCCCGAGCTCGTCGAGGTCGAGGACGAGAGTCATCGCCACAGCGCCGGGACCGAGACGCATTACAACGTCGTCGTCGTCAGCGAGGCGTTCGCGACGCTCGGGCGCGTCGAGCGGCATCGCGCGGTCTTCGCGACGCTCGACGGCGAGCTGAAGGCCGGCCTGCATGCATTGACGCTCACGCTGCGGACCGCGGAGGAGCACACCCTCGCGGGCGGGACGGGCCTCGCGTCGCCCGTGTGCGCGAGCAAGCTGAGGAGCGCATCGTGAGAGAGATCATTCTGCTCGTCCTTGCCTTGGTTGGCTGCGGTGCGGCGGGCATTCCAAAGGATTCGCAGCGCACGGTGCTCTCGCTCGCCAACCTCGACTGCACGAGCTGCGGTGAGGCACTCGCGGGCAAGCTCGGCAAGCACGCCGGCGTCTACCAAGCTGCATTCGACCGGCGCCGCTCGGAGCTGACGGTCGCGGCGGTTCCGACTCTCGATGTCCTCGCTTCGGCGAAGGGCTACTCCGAAGGTGAAGAGTTCACGCTCGTCCTCGGCGCCGGCAAGGGCGGTTATTTGCCGTGGGCGAAGCCGCCCGAAGGCGCGGACGTCAAGGTCATCGCTGCCGACGGTGCCGACGTACCGGTGCTCGCTCCTCACCTCGTGGCCGGCAAAGTGACGGTCGTCGATTTTGCCGCCGCGTGGTGCGAGCCATGCCGCACGCTCGATACCCACCTCATGGGTGTCATCGCCAAGCGCAGCGACGTCGCCTACCGCAAGCTCGATATCGGCGACTGGGACAGCCCGCTCGCCGCGCGCTATCTCAAGGGTGTGCGGGCGCTACCGTACGTCATCGTGTTTGCGAAGGATGGTCGCAAGGTGGCAGCGATCGCGGGGCTTGAGCTCGCGCGCGTCGATGCGGCGATCGATGAGGCAGCGAAATGACCGCACCGCCGCGAGTACGAGGGCGGGCGCTCTTGCCTCTCGCCCTCATGGCGTTCGGCATTGCGTGGCCGTCGGTGTCGTTCGCCGAAGCCTGAGCGGCCTGAAGCAATCCTACCCTGCCGGTCGGCGGGTCCGAATTTCGCGCTGTGGAGCCGGGACGGCTGTCCTTGCGACTCGCAACATCGCTGGTGAACGCGACGACGCAGCACGTCGCCGAGTGCCCCGATCTCGGTCCCGAATGCCAGGGCCCCGTTCCGCCCGTGCCGTTCCGTCATCACATCGCGCAGACGATGGCGGAGGCGGCGCTCGATGCGTCCTATGGCATCGACTCATGGCTGGCCGTGGACCTGCGCGTGCCGCTCCGAATCGTCGATACGCGCCCGACCTACAGCGAGCTCGACGGCACCCCAAAGCTCGTACCGGACGACATTCACCATCACGACGCGACGCGGGTCGGCGTCGGCGACCCTTGGTTGGTCGGGCGCGTAGGCGCGACGAGGGGGCCGCTCCTATTGGGCGCGCGGCTTGGGGCGACCGTTCCGCTCGGCGACACCGGGCCGGATCCCTACGAGCTTGGGCGACGCGGGATCTCGCATGAACACCTGCAGCTTGGCACTGGGACGGTGATGCCGATCGTCGGAGGCGGGCTCTCGGTTTCGCTGTCGCCGTTTCAGCTCGGGCTCGGTGCGCTCCGAATCTTCAGTCTCTACGAAAATGCCGAGGGCTATCGCGCAGCGTCACGCTCCTTCGTCAGCACCTCGGCCTCGGTCGCGCTCCTCGACGGCGTCGTGCGCCCGAGCCTCTCCTTCGACTGGACGCACGAGTCCGAAGAGCTGTGGGACGGCGGGCTCGGCGATGAGGGACCTACGGCGCGGAGCGAGCTGGTGCTCGGCGGCGCGGTAGCGTGGCGCTTCTACGATCCGTGGACACTCGAGGCGGGCGTTCGCACTCGGGTCGCGAAGCTCACGAGCGCCGCGAGCTTCGACTATCCCGCGCTATTTCAGCTATCGGTTTCGACGCACTTCGATCTCGCCGAGTGAGCTCGCTGAGTGAGCTCGCTGAGTGAGCGTGCCGCGTGAGTGCTCCGACGCCCGAGCCCGCGTGAGCCCGCGTGAGCCCGCGTGAACCCGCGTGGGCCCGCGTGAGCCCACGAAGCTTGGCTTTGGCCTGAGGCTCGCCTACCTGCGTGTCGGTGAACACTCTCCGCACGACGCCCGATCAAGAGAACACTGGCTGGCCTCCGGGCGTGCCGTACATCGTCGGCAACGAAGCTTGCGAGCGCTTCAGCTTCTACGGGATGCGCGCGATCTTGTTCGTGCATCTGTCGGCGCTCTACGTCCTCGCCGGCCAGGTCCAAGAGCGCGCGGACGATCTGGCGACCGGCGATCTGCACTTCTTCAAGGCCAGCGTTTACCTAGTCCCCATGCTCGGGGCTGTGCTCGCCGATCGCTTCCTCGGCAAATTCAAGGTCATCTTTTGGCTGAGCCTCGTCTACTGCGCCGGCCACGCCGTGCTCGCCGTCGCCGACGACACCTTGATGGGCATGTACCTCGGCCTCGGTCTCATCGCGGTCGGCTCGGGCGGCATCAAGCCCTGCGTGTCGGCGAACGTCGGCGATCAGTTTGGCAAGAACAACTGGTTTCGAGTCCGCAGCGTTTTTCAGATTTTCTACTTCAGCATCAACTTCGGCTCGTTCGGCGCGACCCTGTTGATCCCGACCTTGAAGGAGCACTACGGGGCGAGCGTGGCGTTCGCCATCCCGGGGATCCTGATGTTTGTCGCGACGATCATTTTCTGGCTCGGTCGCAACAAGTTCGTGCACGTTCCCGCCAAGCCCAGCGGCAGGCTCGGCCTCCTCGACGCCGTGAGTTCGGGCTTGCTCTTCATTGCGCTCGCCCACTTTTTCGTGACGGCGAAGGTGCTCCACTGGTCTTGGCCCGCGCTCTTGGCGTTTTCGTCCGCCTGCTTCGCGTCGGGGCTCGCGCTCTTCTTCTATCGGCAGCGTTTAGAGCGCGACGACGGATTTCTCGCGGTCATGCTCTGGACCCTCATGCGGCAGCTTCGCGGCGGCGGGACGGACCCGCAAAACCTCGACCCGCACGTCGATCCCACGGCCCAGACCTTGATCGCGCGGGGCGGTTTCTTCGCGCCCGCGGTGGAGCGGTTTGGGCAACCAGCCGTCGACGGAACGGTCGCCGTGCTCAAGGTCGCGACCATCTTCTTTCCGATGGTGCCGATCTTCTGGTCGCTCTTCGATCAGCACTCGTCCTCGTGGATCCGCCAATCCAAGATGATGGACTTGACCGTGTGGGAGGGCTTCACGTTCAACCCTTCCCAGGTCCCCGCGCTCAACCCGGCGCTGGTGATGATCTTCATTCCGCTGATGAACGTCGTGTATCGGGGACTCGACCACGCCGGCTTGAAGACCACTCCGTTGCGGCGCATGACCGTCGGCATGTTCTTGGCGTCGGTCTCCTTCGTGGCCGTGGCCTTCGTGCAGCAGCGCATCGATGGCGCGCCGCCCAACACGGTCACGATCTGGTGGCAGGTCCTGCCCTACGTGCTCATTACCGTGGCGGAGGTACTGGTATCCATCACGGGACTCGAGTTCGCGTACACGCAGGCGCCGCGCCGAATGAAGTCCACCATCATGGGTCTCTGGCTGCTCGCGGTCGCGACAGGCAACATCCTCACGGGTCTCGTCGCTCAGTTTGGCGGACTGTCGCTCGTGAATTTCTTCTGGCTATTCGCCGGCCTCATGGCCGCCGCGGCGGTGCTCTTCGGAGTTCGGAGTTTGTTCTTCGTCGCGCGCGATTTCGCTCAAGAGTAGCGCGCCAAGACGCCATGGGGCGCTCGGTGCTCGGCTGCTCTTGCTCACCCGCGCCGCTCGCCGTCGCGTGCTCGCCTCGACCTCGTCGTGTCAACGCGGCAGCTCGAATTGATACCGGCAGTCGTGCGCGCCTGAGACCTCGACGGTGACGCGGCGTTCGGCGATGCGGACGATGGCGCTCGCGTTGGCGGGCCGGCCCGGAGCATCGTCCTCGACGTTCTCGATCAGGCTCTGCACGGTCACGTAAGGAATGGCCCCGATGAGGTCGAGGTGGTTCCAATGCAGGTGGCCGTTGAGCACCAAGCGCACCTTGCCCGAACTCTCGAAGATGGCGCGCAGTTGCTTTCGTTCTTTCACGAGTGCGAGTTGCGGCGCCTTCGAAAACCACCGATTTTGCCGCAGATCTTGCTCGGCGGTGCTGTGGTGCATCAAGACGACGGTGGGCAATGTGGTGCGTTCGAGATCGGCCTCGAGCCACGCGAGTTGCGCCTCGTCGATGTTGACCGAGACGTCCTTCGTCTCGTGGGTGTAGAGGCACACGAGGTGCACGCCATGGCGATCGAGGCTGCGATAGAGCGGGCCCGTCGGCTCGAGGCCCCACGCGGCGCGCAGCTCGACGTGCGTGAGGTGGACGACGTCATGGTTGCCCGCGAGCGAGACGACCTCGCAGCCCGCGCTTGCGAGCAGGCGCATGCACTCTGCGTAGCGCGCGCGATCGATCTCGACCGACTCGTCCTCGAGCACGTCGCCGAGATTGACGACGAGATCCGGCCGCACCTCATCCCGCATGCGCGTCGCGAAAGCGAGGGTGAGCTCGGCCGCACGATGGCTGAGCTTGCGGAGCTTGCCACCGAAGGCGGCGGCGGGTCCGAAGTGCAAGTCGGTGACGACGCCGAGGGTCAGCACGGGCGTTGGAGCAGGGCGCGCGGACGCGTGAGGTGGAGATAGCCGAGCTCGCTGAGCGTGCTTCCTTTGCCGCTGTCCTTCGTGCCGGTCCACGGAAGCGCCGGATCGAGGACGTCGCACGCGTTGACGTAGACCGTGCCCACGTCGAGCTCGGCGGCTAGCTCGGCGGCGCGCCCGCAGTCGGCCGTCCAAACCGAAGCGGTGAGCCCGAGATCGCTGTCGTTCATGAGCCGGATGGCCTCATCATCGGAGTCGACGGCCATGACGGCCACGATCGGGCCGAACGACTCGGTGCGCATCACGTCCATCCCGTGGTCCACGTCGAGGAGCAGCGTCGGCTCAAAGAAACGGCCGCGCCCGTCGATGCTGGTAGGCCGCCCGCCGCACACCACCCGGGCTCCGGCGCGCTCGGCTTGCCGCACCTGCTCTTCGAGAAATCCGGGCGCGTTCGGTTGCGCCATGGGTCCGAGGTACACGTCGGTCCTGGGATCGCCCATCGTGAGGGTGGCGAGCTCGGCGCGCGCGGCATCGACGAACTCGGCGTACCGCTCGCGATGCACGTAGATGCGCTCGACCCCGCAGCAGCTCTGGCCCGCGTTGTAGCAAGCGCCATCGACCAAGGCCCGGGCGGTCTTCTCGGCGTCGGCGTCCGCACGAACGTACGCGGCGTCCTTGCCCCCGAGCTCGAGCCCCACGTCGATGAAGCGATGCGCCGCAAGGTTGGCGTAGACCGCGCGACCGCCCGCGACCGAGCCGGTGAAGCAGACGTAGCCGATGCGCGGATCGCGAATCAGCCTTGCGACGGTGTCGTGGTCGGCATGTAGACACTCGACTACACCTGGCGGCGCCGACGCGCGCTCGAAGGCCGCGGCGAAGTGTTCGCCGACGAGCGGAGTGCGATGGGAGTGCTTCAAGAGGACGGTGTTGCCCGCGATGACAGCCGGGACGACCGCGTTGACCGCGGTGAGCAGCGGATAATTCCACGCCGGCAGATCGAGCACGACGCCGTGGGGGACGCGCTCGACGCGACGCTCGCATCCGGTGGGGGAGGGGAGCCGGCGCACAGCGAGGCACGCGGGGGCGATCGCGATCATGTGGCGTGCGCGCGCCACGGCGGTGTCGAGCTCACGGCGGCTCTGGGTGATCGGCCTGCCCATCATCCGCGTCACGTCGGCGGCGATGGACTCCCGCGCGGCCGCGAGCTCGGCGACGGCTCGTTCGGCGACGGCGATGCGATGCTCGAGCTTTGTCCGCGACCAGCCGCGTGCAGCGTCGCTCGTGCGCGCGAGGGCCCGCTCGACATCCGCGGCCTCGGCGAGCGGCCTCCGGCACGTGACTTCGAGCAAATACGGGTCATCGACAACGAGCTCGGGCATCGCGGCGCAGCATACTCCGTGGCCCGGCCGACGACCTGCGAGCGCTGCCGACGGCACTCGGTCCGCGGAATCGTGAGGCCCCCTCCACGAGAAGGTGGTCTATGCGCCTGGGCTGAAGCTAACATCGCGCCGCGCATGCGAGCTGTTGCGGCGGGAGTGACCGACGTGGGGAGGGAGCGGGACCAAAATGAGGACCGTTTCGTCCTCGTGCCCGAGTGCGATCTGTTTGTCGTCGCCGACGGGATGGGCGGCCACCAATGCGGCGAGGTTGCAAGCCGCATGGCCACCTCGATCATCGCGAGCCTGTTCCGTGCGGATCGCGACAAGGAAGGCGTCGCGAGCGAGACATCGGAGCTGTTGCGCGCCACGGTCATCGAGGCGAACACGCGGATCCACCGCCGGGCCAAGCGCTCCATGCTTCACCGCGGGATGGGGACGACCGTGGTCGCGGCGGCGTTCAACGCGAACGAGCGGCGGCTGCACCTGGCGCACGCTGGCGATAGCCGCTGCTATCGGCTGCGCGGCGGGGAGCTCACCCAGATCACGCGCGATCACTCGCTCGTCGAGGAGGCGCTGCGGGCGCGGCCGGAGATGGACCGAAATGATCTGTCGTATTTACCATCGAACGTGATCACGCGCGCGCTCGGCGTGGAGGCGGAGGTGGACGTCGAGCTCTCGGGTGAAGACGTCGAAGCGCGTGACGTGTTTCTCCTGTGCTCGGACGGACTCCATGGCTTCGTGAAGGACGAGCGCCTTTGCGAGATCCTCATCGCTACTCGCGTGCTCACGGAGGCGTGCGCGGCGCTCATCGCGGAGGCCAACAACAACGGTGGCGGGGACAACATCACCGCCGTCGTGGTGCGCTTCGAGGAGGTTGACGAACCCTGGGCGGTGTCACGCTCGGTGCCGCCAGGTCCGCGCACGAGCATCCCTCCGGTTGGAGCGAAAGACGCGGACTGGCACGACGCGATGGAGAATGAGTCCGCGCTTCGGGGCCATCTGGGCGCCGACGACACGGCAAAAATTCCGGCGATCCTCGACCCGGATGCGGTGCTGAAGGACTATCGCGGCCGCTGAGACCTCGACCCGGATGCGGTGCTGAAGGACTATAGCGGCCGCTGAGACCTCGACCCGGATGCGGTGCTCGAGGACTATCGCGGCGGCAGATGAGAACTCACTTGGTCGCGGGTTTTTTTCCGGCGTCTTTCGCGCTCGGTGACTTCTCCGCCGGCCCCTTCGCGGCTGGGTCCTTGGGGGCGCCGTCGTTCTTGGAGGTGCCGTCTTTCTTGGGCGTGGCGTCTTTCTTGGACGCGGCGTCTTTCTTGGACGCGGCGTCGCGCTCGGGCGTCGCTCGCTCGTCGGCCGCAGGACTCTGTGCGTTGTAGAGCTGGATCACCCGATCGGTGATGTCGAGATCGCCCCGAAAATACGGGAGCGCCTCGCGATTGAGCACGACGTCGAAGGACTCTTTGGTGGCCACGCCGCGCACGAGCTGGTTCAACTTCGTCAAGATCGGCAGCATCAGGTCGTTCTCGCGCTGCGTCATTTCGCGGCGGAATGCCATCCCCGCGGCCTGAAGCTCGAGCGCCTGTTTTTCGAGCGTCGCGTATTTCTTGCGGAGCTCAGCCTCCGGGGTCTTGCCCTCTTTGGCGAGTTTCTCAAGCTCTTGTTTGCCGGCGCCGACGGTCTTTTCTTTCGCGTCATACTCGCTCTGCCGCGTGTCGAAGAGCTCTTGCAGCCGGCTCTTCATGCGCAGCCCGTCCTCGGTGTCGGCGACGGCGCGACGCATGTCGATGACCGCGAGCTTGAGCTCGGCGTGCGCGTCCACCACGAGCGTCAACAAGGTCGCGAGCGCGCCTGCGATGACGAGGAAAAGGCGCCGTAGCTTTCGCGAAGATGAAGCTCGAATCGACATGCGACGGGCTTAGCGACGTCGCCCGACACCGTCAAGAAAGGAGGCCATCAAGACAGCGCGGCACCCGGCTGTGGAGTCGAGGGCAGCAGCCGAAGACCGAGGCGCGTGAACGCGTAGTGCAAGAGCCGGGCGGCCTCGTGATTGCGCGTCGTGAACGCCGTCGCAAATTCGGCGCCGCGAATCGTCGCCACGCGCTGCTCGAGCGAGCGAAAGGCCACCCGCAGCGCATCGTCGGCCTCCGCGTCGCGCCCAAGCGCGAGCAGCACCTCGATGTGGCAAAGGCGAATGGCCTCTTCCATTTCTTCGGTGGGATCTTCGAGCAGGCGCACTTGTGCGAGCGTCGCAGCATGCAACGCGGACGCGAACAGGCCGCGGCGAAGATCGACGAGGGCGCGTGCGAAGAGGGGCAAGATCTGGAGCCCGGGGTGCTGCGCCGTGGTGTCGGAAATCGCGGTCGCGAGGGCGTCGGCGCGCCACAGATCGCCGGGGCCCGCGCGCCAGCACAGCATCATGCAGGCGTACATGCGCGCGTTCACCGTGACGCGGACGGCGCCGCATTCGTCCCCGATGCGAATCGCTTCTTCTTGCAGCTCGAGCCCGCGATCGAGATCGCCGAGACGCGCGAGCGAGCTGCCGAGGTTGTGATGTGCCATCGCCTCGATCAGCCTCAGCCGGTAGCTCTTCGCGTCGGCGGTGGCGCGGATGAACAGGGCCTCGGCCGTCTCGTACATGCCGAGGTAGTTCAACGTCGAGCCCGTGTTGATGCGGGCGCGGCTCGCGAGGTGCACGTCGCCGGCGCTGTCGGCTAGGCTCATCAGCTGGTGGCCCGTCGCGATCGCATCGGCCGTCGCCCCTGCGTTCATCTGCGCGAATTGCCGCGAATCGAGGGCTCTCAAGAGCGCCGTCGTGCCGGCGTGCCCGGCTTGCTGCGCCGACTCGACCGCCCGTTCGGACGTGGACAAGGCGAGCGCTGGCTGGCACAGCTCGACGAGGGCGCGCGCGCGGGCGGAGAGCAAGAGTGCGCGCTGCTGCGGCAACAGGGTCGCGCCTACCTGTTCGGACAGCGCCCACGCGAGGCGCGCCTCCGCATCCGCCGCGGCGCCCGCCACGATCAGCGAGCCTGCGGCGAGCCACTGCGCTTCGACCCAGGTGTCGCTCGAGACTGGAGCCAGCGCGCTCGCCTCGTCGGCAGCGGCAATGGCCTCGGGGAGCCGAGCCCGCCGTGAATGGACGAGCGCCTGGGTGACCAGCAGTCGCGCACGTTCGACGCCGGCAGCGCCGCATGCGAGTCCGCGGCCCGCGAGCTCGAGCGCGGCGTCCATGTGCCCGGCGCTCGCGATCGCGACGTGCGTTGCGCGCGCATACAGGCTCGCCGCCTTGGCGCGCTCTCCGCCCAAATGGCAGTGGTATGCCATGAGCCCGTAGTCGGTGCTGCCGACGCTTTCGTGCCACGCGGCCGCCGCGGTGTGCAGGGTGCGGCGATCTTCGTCGAGCAATGAGGTGTGCGCTGCGTCGCGGACCATCGCTTGCCGAAACGTCCACTCGGCCTGGCCGACGATCCGCGAAGTGGACTCGCGATGGATGAGCTCTTCGCGCTCTGCTGCTGCGAGGTCGTCATCAACGCTGCGGCCAAGCAGCGACTCGACCCCGGCCGTCCAGAACACGTGCCCGAAGACCGTGGCCGCGCGCACCGTCTCTTGCAAATCCGGCGGCAGATGATCGAGCCGTCGTTGCACGAGCTCTTGCACCGTGAGCGGGAT
This sequence comes from Myxococcales bacterium, assembly GCA_009692485.1. Classification (GTDB taxonomy): domain Bacteria; phylum Myxococcota_A; class Polyangia; order Polyangiales; family Polyangiaceae; genus SYFR01. The sequence goes on along the minus strand of SHZB01000059.1, from coordinate 7,473 downwards.
ATCGCGGCGCCCCTCGGCCGCGGTGCGAACCAGCTCTTCGAGGACGAAGGGGTTACCGGCGGCGCGACGGATGATCTCTTGGCGACGGGTGCCGTCCAGGGACGGCAGCACCGTGGCGATGATGCGCTCGGCCGCGGGCGTCGACAATGGCGGCAACAACAGGCGCGTCATGCGCGAGCCGGCGGGTGGCGGCGTGCTCTCGTTTTGTCTTTGCGTGTTCGTCCACAGCCCGGCGCGCGTCGTCTCGAGCTCGGGCAGCGCGAACCCGAACACGACCAAGCGGACGTCGGTGCACCCTTGCAACCAGCCGATCAGCTCGAGGGTCGCGTCATCGGCGGCCTCGACGTCGTCGAGCAGCAACACCTGCGGCAGGCGGCCCGACTGCGTGCGGACGTAGGCCTCGAGCGCCATGCGAACGCGCGACTGCATGATGAGCACGTTGCCGCGCGCGGCACGGAGCGCTTCGTCGTGCTCATCCGGAAATGCGACGCCGGTGAACTCACCCAGGAAAGGCGCAAGAAAATGCAGATTTCGCGGCATGCGCGCCATGAAATACTGCTCGACGAGCGCGATCTGTTCATCCAGCGCCGTGCCGTCTTGGAGGCCGATTCGCTCGCGAAACGCGTCGCCGAGAGCACAGCGCATCGGCCCCTTGCCGCGGCACGCCAGCACCTCTGGTGGTATCTGCGCGAGGGCGAGTCGCTGGGTCAGCTCGCTCTTGAGGCGGCTCTTGCCGATCCCGGGCGCGCCGAGAACGAGCGCCGCGCGTGGCAGGGAGTCGCGCGTCGTCTCGTCGTAAATGTTCAGCAGCGTCGCCAGCTCACGCTCGCGCCCGAGCGTTGGCGTGACCGTGCCCAGCAGCTCGCGCGGTCCGAGCTCGCGCGGATCTTCGCGGACGACGCGAGCGCCATGTGCGTCGCGCACCAACTCGAAGATCGTCTCCAGCGCCGCCGAGGCGTGCAGATCGAGGCGAATCATCCCGGGCTCAGCGAGCTCGAGCTGCGCCGCGGCGCGATCGAGAGATTCGCCGGCGAGGTTCGAGCGGGCAAGGACGGCGTGCCCCTTGGCCACCGCGATGCGTGCATTCGGAAAGTCCGCCAAGATTTGAATGGCGGTGCGCACGGCGCGAATGATCTCGTCACCGCGGGAGCGCTCGACTCCGAACACCGCTGCAGCCTGGCCACCCGCGATGCGCTCGATGCGAACGTCATCGCCCGTGACATGGGCGATATCCGCGCTGATCGTGCGCTCGCCGCTTTGGACATTGAGGTCGTAGAGCAGGCACGCGACGACGCGGCGGAAGGACAAACCCGGCCGCGTCGGTCGATTGCCCGTGCCGCCGGAGCTGCCGGTCTTCGTGGTCTCGTCGACGGCGCGACCGGGCTCTCGGCGCACTTGCGAGCGCGAACGCTCTGCATCCGGCGGCTCGTTGCCCAGCTGGCCCACGCGGGCGAGGGCGCGCGCAAGTTCTCCGGCGTGCGGATAGCGCTCGTCACGATTGCGCGAAATGGCGCAGCTGAGCACCTCGTCGAGCGTCGTCGGAATGTCGAAGCGGACGGAGCCCGGTCGCGGAGCATCTTCGAGGACGAGCCGTCCGAGCAGCGCGATGACGTGCTCGCTCTCGAACACAGTGCGCCCCGTGAGCAGCCGAAAGAGGACCGAGCCGAGCGAGTAGACGTCCGCGCGCGCGTCGACGGACTCGCCCCGAGCTTGCTCTGGTGACATGTAGTGCGGCGTGCCGAGGATCATCCCGGGCGAGGTCGCGAACCCGTCGAACGCCGCAGGCTTCACGACGCCGAAGTCGATGAGCTTGACCGAGGTCCCGCGTCCCTTGACGAGGTAGATGTTTTGGAGCTTGAGATCGCGATGCACGAGCCCGCGCGCGTGGATGGCGGCGAGCGCCTGGGCGGCGCGACGGACGACCTCGACCGCGTCGCGCATCCCCAGCGGCAGGCGGCGCGAGCGCTGAGAGAGGTCCTCGCCGTCGAGCCATTCCATGGCGACGTAGGGTCGCCCGTCCGGCCAGACGCCGTGCGCGACGTAGTCGACGATGTTGGGGTGCCGGAGATCCGCGAGGACCTCGATCTCGCGTCGAAAGCGCGTGCGCTCTTCTTCGTTGCAGCTCGCGCGCAAGAGCTTGAGCGCAACAGTTTGGCCGCTGGCGTTGTCGATCGCCTTGAAGATCTCGCCCGACGCCCCGCCGCCTGCGCGGGCAACGACGGCGAATCTCACTTCGGCTGCTTTTGGATCGGCCAAGAAGCGCGCTCCCACCGGCACTATGCCTGAACGAAGGCTACACGCTGCCGCCGCCGTCCGCCGTGCCATTTTCGCTCGCAACCGTTCTCGCTCGCATGCGGCTCCTGCACCGACAACCGAACTCGCATGCGGCTCCTTCACCGACAACCGAAGCTGAGAAGAAGGAAGCTGAGAAGAAGTTTGACGAGGCTGTTTTCGCAGGTAATCTCGCGTTGAGCGTCGTGTCGGGCGGCGCGGCAACAGGGGGATCGCGGGCTTTGGAATTGGCTTGTGGGCGGGTCGGAATGGGCGGGGCCGGTGAAGTCGTTGGCTAGCGGCTGCGCGCCGGCCTTCTTGTTGCGACTCATGGGCGCAGGGCCGCTCATGGCCGTGTGCCTCTTCGCGCCGACCGCGTTTGCACAGGCCGATCGGGAGGCCGCTGCCGATGCCGCCACCGCCGAGGACGCCACCGCGGCTGCCTCGCTCTTTCGCGACGCGGTGTAGCTCATCGACGAAGGGCGCCCCCAGGAGGCATGCCCCAAGTTTGCAGAGAGCCATCGCCTCGAACCTACCTACGCGGCGCTGTTCAGCCTCGCCGATTGCCACGAGCGCATCGGGCAGGCGGCGTTGTCGTGGAATCAGTTTCGCGCCGCCGCGGCGATCGCAGCCGGCGCGGGCGAGACCCAAGCGCGTGAAGACGCCGACCGCCGCATGGCCGCGCTCGAGCCGAAGGTCGCGCACATCAGCGTGCACGTGGACCAACCGCCGCCCGGTCTCGAGCTCATGCACAATGAGCAGCGGCTCGATTCGGCAGCGTGGTTCTTACCGTTCGTCGTCGATTTCGGTCACCAGCGCTTTCGTGCGCGCGCCCCGGGTCGGCGCGACTGGACGCGAACCGTCGACGTGCGCGCGCCGGGGACCATCGTGGTGACGGTGCCTCTGCTCGAGTTCGTCGCCACGAGCGCCGCGAGCGGGCCGGGCCTCGGCGCGTCGGGCGCACTCCTGCCGACCGGTCTGCCGCCGACCGGTCTGCCGGCGAACAGCGGAATTACGGGGATTACCGGTGCCGCAGGCTTCCCCGAGCGCAGCGACACCGCGAGGCTCGGGCCGGTATCCGACAGCCCCCCGCTCGGCACACAGCGCACGGTCGCCCTGGTCTTTGCGGGCGTCGGAGTCGCGGGCTTCTTGGCCGGCGCGGTCACCGGGGCGGCGGCGATCGTGAAGTGGAACGAGGCCATGAGCCGGCACTGCGACCCCGCTTTGCGCTGCGATTCGGAGGGTGTCGATCTCGCGAATCAGGCCACCATCATCGCGCACGCGTCGACCGCTTCGCTCGCGATCGCGGGGGTTGCGGCGGTGTCGTCCGTCGCGCTGTGGTTCTCGGCACCCGTGCCCTCCGGGTCGCCGCTCGTTGGCACTGCAAAGATGGGCATTTCGCCAAGTGGCCTTCAGCTTGGGCTGGAGTTCCACTAGTTACCTGCCGTTCATTGCGAAGCGACTAGTACCACTGACCCACGCAGCCGCGTCGATGCGAACCTTCCCCCGTAACCTTGCTGGCTTGCCTCTGGTTGGCGAGCTGTCACCTGCTCGTCGGAATCGAGCCGGTGGAGCTCACGGCCGCTCCATCGAGCACCGGCGGGGCAGGCGGAAGCGCGGAGTGCACGGTCGAGGACGCGGCCACGACGTGCGGACCTGGCGAGGTTTGCTCGAACGGCGTCTGCGGGCCTCACTTGCCTCGGCGGCACGACCAAATGCGGCGGCAACTGCGTTGACACGGAGCTTGACGCCGACCACTGCGGCGACTGCGACACGGCCTGCGGGCTGAGCGAGGTCTGCTCGGCCGGGATGTGTGGCCTCGTCTGCGTGGGCGGCACGACCAAGTGCGGCGGCAACTGCGTCGACACGCTCCTTGACGGTAATTACTGCGGTAATTGCAAGACGGTCTGCGACGCGGGTGAGGTCTGCTCGGTCGGAGTGTGCGGCCTCGAGTGCGTGGGTGGGACGACCAAGTGCGGCAACAAATGTGTCAGCACGCTCATCGACGCGAGCTACTGCGGCGACTGCACGACGGCCTGCGGACCGGGCGAGGTTTGCTCGGGCGGGGCATGCGGTCTCACCTGCGTCGGCGGCACGAAGAAGTGCGGCAAGAAGTGCGTCGATACCGAGCTCGACGCTGGCTATTGCGGTAACTGCAATTCCTCCTGCGGCGGCGGTCAGGTCTGCTCGGCCGGGGCTTGCGGTCTCACCTGCGTGGGCGGCACGACCAAGTGCGGCGGCAAATGCGTCGATACGCTCAGCGATGCCGGCTGTTGCGGTAACTGCAATACGGCCTGCGCTGGCGGCGAGGTCTGCTCGGGCGGTGGCTGCGGCCTCGCGTGTGTCGGCGGGACGACCAAGTGCGGCGGCAAATACGTCGATACGGCGCTCGACTCCAGCTACTGCGGCAATTGCAACATCGCCTGCGGCGCCGGCAAGGTCTGTTCGGCGGGGGCTTGCGGTCTCGCGTGCGTGGGCGGAAGCACCAATTGCGGGCTCGAGTGCGTCGACACGCAGGTAGATCCCGGCGCGTGCGGCAACTGCGAGACGGTGTGCGCCACGGAGCAAGTCTGTTCGGGCGGCACATGCAGCTTGACCTGCGTGGGCGGGACGACCAAGTGCGGCGGAAAATGCGTCGATACGCTGGTCGATATTGCCTATTGCGGCAACTGCACGACGGCGTGTACCGGCGGCCAGGTGTGCTCGGCGGGGCTGTGCAGCTTGACCTGCGTCGGCGGCTCGACGAAATGCGGCAACAAGTGCGCGGACACGGCGCTCGACGTCAAGAACTGCGGCAGCTGCGGCGTGGTCTGCGGCGCGGGCGAGGTCTGCTCGGTGGGGCTGTGCGGCCTGACCTGCGTCGGCGGCACCACGAAATGCGGGCTCAGCTGCGCCAACACGCTGTCGGACCCGGCCAACTGCGGCTCGTGCGGTAGCACCTGCGTCGTGGGCACCGCTTGCGTGCTCGGGGCGTGCAAGCCCGTGTCGCTCTTTGCCGCTCCGATCGCGGCGGCGGGCGACAAGAGCTGCGCGTTCATGGGCGGCGGCATCATCAAGTGCTGGGGTACCAACAGCTACGGACAGCTCGGCCTCGGTGATCTCGTGAACCGCGGAACCGCACCCACCCAGATGGGCAACGCGCTCTTGCCCGTCGCGCTCGGCGCCGGAATCAGCGCCAAGACCGTCGCCGCCGGCGGTGAGCATCCGTGCGCCATTCTCAGCGACGACACCGTGAAATGCTGGGGCTACAACGCCGCCGGCCAGCTCGGCCTCGGGGGCGCGGCGAGTCGCGGCAGCGCGACGATCCAGCTCGGCGACGGGCTCCCGAGCGTGTCGCTCGGTACGGACAAGAGCGCCAGGTTCATCGCCGCCGGCGGGGAGCACACCTGCGCTGTCTTGAACGACGACAGCGTGAAATGCTGGGGCTCCAACGGGTTCGCGCAGCTTGGGCTCGGCGACGTGGCGAGCCGCGGCGACGGCGCTAACGAGATGGGCAACCTGCTCAAGCCGGTGGCGCTCGGCACGGGCAAGACCGCCAAGTTCATCTCCGCTGGCTACCGTCACTCGTGCGCGATCTTGAACGACGACTCGCTGAAATGCTGGGGCTCCAACAGCTTTGGCCAGCTCGGGCTTGGCGATATCGCCACGCGCGGCGACGGACCCAATGAGATGGGAAGTGCCATGGTCGCGGTGTCGCTCGGCGTCGGCAAGACCGCGCAGGCGATCGCGACCGGTTTACAGCATAGCTGCGCTGCCTTGAATGACGGCTCCATCAAATGCTGGGGCAACAACTCGCGTGGGCAGCTCGGGCTCGGCAACCTCGTGGTGCGGGGCGACGGGCCCAACGAGATGGGCGACTTTCTCCCCGCCGTGTCGCTCTCCGCGCCGTAGCGTCGTCCAAGGCGTAGCGTCGTCCCAGCCGTTTGACCGTCGGGCTCGCCGGCGAAGCCGGGCTTCAAGCGAACGCCTCTATCGAGACAGCTGCATATCGAGATAACTGCATATCGAGATAGCCGCATATCGAGATAACTGCATATCGAGATAACTGCATATCGAGATAGCCGCATATCGAGATCACTGCATATCGAGACCGCCGTGGATCACATGCAATCGAGATAACTGCATAGCGAGACCGCTGTCGATCACAGCCAGGAGAGCGTTGCCACTTGCCGTCGGGCGGGACTTCGGTCGATTCTTCGCGGCGATGCCCAAGCCCAATCCGAAGGCCATCGCGCGTGCGGCGGCGAGCTACCTCCAAGCGCATCCGGACGAGTTGCTGCGCGCGCTCCGGTCGGTCATGGCGTTGCGCGTTGGGATCCCGCTCGCTGCGCTGCGTTACATCGCCCGCGAGCTGTTGACGGGCAAGAAGGCGCCGCGCGATCTGGTGATCGAGGCGGTGCCGCCGGGCTTGCGGATCTCGGCGACGGTGCGCTTCATGGGCAGCGATCTGCGCGCGAAGGTCAGCGTGTTTCTCGAGTCGGTCGAGGTCTCGGCCGAGAAGATTTTGCTCGGGACACGCATCGCAGATCTCGAGCTCGAGGCGCTTGGCGGCGACTCAGCGATCGCGGGGCTGCTCAAGAGCGGCGCGCTCGATCTCAGCAAACCCGGCAATTTGCTGGCATTTCTGCCGAATCGTCCGGCTTTCATCGTGGATGCGAAGGACGACCGCATCGTCGTCGACGTGATGATGATGGACAAGCTCGCGGCGCGAGAGGGGCTCAGGCGCGCACTCGCCGTCGTGACGCCCGTCCTCAAGGTGGCCTCGATTCGCACGAAGGACGACCATCTCGATGTGCAGCTGCGGGCGTCCCTGGAGAACATCGGCAGCGCGGTTGCGGCGGCGCGATCGTAGCCGCGGCGTGTTCGTGACCATCAGAGAGCCCGCTGGAATCTACGCGGAGATCGCTTCGAATGAATTGAGGCGTTAGATCGATCTGTTAAGCTCGCGTCGTGCCGTCGAGTGGGGCCGTTGCCGAGCTACGCTTCGAGCTGCTCGCGGTGATCGCTGCCGGCGAAACCGCGCGCGTCGAGCTTGCAAAGCTCGTGTCGGGCCCGCGCACCGGAGAGCTCATCGCCGTCAAGCGGCTTCACCCGCACGTGGCGAGCGACCCCGAGGTGTTGACGATGTTTCGGGACGAGGTGTGGATGACCGCGGCCTTGCGGCACAGCCACGTGGTCGAGGTCGTGGGCTGGGGTCAAGAC
>SHZB01000058.1 GCA_009692485.1 Myxococcales bacterium | reverse complement strand
TGCAGCTCGTCCGTGACCGCGAAAGCCTGCTTTCTCTTCGCGATCAGAGACATCGATTCAGGGTGCGCCGCGAGTCTGCATCTCCACTTGAATGGACCCAGTTGTTACTCTGAGCGGGCACTCTGCTCTATGCAATGGGAGCCGGTCAAAAGCTGCGTTCGAAGGCGATGGTGCCCACAAAGCGTTGGCGCGCTTCGCCAAGGACCTCCGTCGCGAGATGTGGGCCCACGGTCGTGTCTGCCGAAGGGTGCACCGCGAGCCCGGCGCCGATGCCAACGGGGCCCAGCAATTCGTCCCCGCCCGCGAGGAGCACGAGCGACGCCGTGCCGGAGACCTCAAAAGGACCGAATTGTCGGGCCACGCCGACCGCGAGTGCTACCTCCTCATCCGAGTGGACGTCCCACGCCGTTCCGTGAAGGCCCGACTTGTCGTTGGCCTTGTCTTGTTCGCCTTTTCCCGCGAGCTCGTTGTCTGCCGCCCCTTTTTCGGCGAGGACGAAATGTCCGCCAAGCGCGAACGCTAGGGTCGTGACCTCGTTCACATGAAGACTCGCCACGGCGCTCGGCGTGAGCATGTAGTGGCCTCCGCCGAGCATGGCCTCGCTGTCGCCGGTCGGAAGCTCCACGCCAGCGCCGACGACGACCGTGAGAAAACCTGCGGGACTGCGATAGGCCGTCACGCGCGCGCCAAGCTGATCGTCGCCGGGGCCGGTGTGCACGCCGCCGCCGGACAGAGAGACCTGCCCTAGCACGAACTCCGAATACACGGACGCCCGTTCCCAGACCGCAAGCTCGAGCGTGAGTGACCCCGCGCGCCAGAAGCCCCCTGGCTCCGCGGCCAGCTCGCCTATCCGCGTGTCGATCGCGACGCGGGTCTCAGGAAGGCCAACGCCACCGGCGGCGGGATGATGCGCGCCGGCGGGCGCCGCTAGCGCGAAGGTCACCGCGAATAGGGGGCCAACAACAAAACGCGGAAAGCCTCGATGACCCATGCCGCGCCTCCGTCGGCCGGATGGACCAAAATGTCAAGCCGACACGCGGCGCTGACCCGAGAGCGCGGACCCGAGTGCTGACCCGAGTGGACACTCTGCGCGCGTCATGGCAAGAGCCCGCGCCATGTGTGGAATATCTAAATTCGGAGCCGGCGCCATTCACCGCGGCATCGCGCTCGTTCTGCTGCCCGTGTTGCTGCTGGCGGCATCCTGCGACCCGCCGCAGGCCGAGCCCATGCGGCGCGAGCCAACCCTCGCGGCCGTTGCGGATGAAAGCGCTACGCCAAAGCCGGACGCACCCTTGCCGGAACCCGATCCGAAGCTGCTCGCCCCGAACGAGACGACGGGCGAGGCCCCGGCGACCTTCAAGGCGAAGTTCCACACCACCAAGGGAGAGTTCGTCATCGCGGCGCATCGCGATTGGTCCCCGAAGGGCGTCGATCGCTTCCATCAGCTCGTGAAGCTCGGGTTTTTCTCCGACATTGCCTTCTTCCGCGCTGTCGATGGCTTCGTCGCGCAGTTTGGCATTCACGGTCATCCCAAGGTGTCGGCCGCATGGCAAAAGGCGAACATCGCGGACGAGCCCGTCAAAGAGGGCAACAAGCGCGGACGCATCGTGTTTGCAAAGGCCGGCCCGAACACCCGCACGACCCAGTTCTTTCTCAATCTAGGAGACAACAAGAACCTCGACGCCATGGGCTTCCCTGCCATCGGGGAGATCGTCGAGGGAATGGCCGTCGTCGACTCGCTCTACAAGGGATATGGCGAAGCGCCGAGCGGGCATCAGGGCACGATCAGCGCAAAAGGAAATGCCTTCTTGCGGCAGAATTTTCCCAAGCTCGACTACATCACCAGCGCCGAGATCATGCCCTGACGGCCGAGCGGGCTCGTAAGAACGCGACGCCCATTGGAAGAGTGAGCGACTCTGTCATGGCGACCTGAGTGGCGGTCCCATTGGATGATGTTGAGTGGCAGTCCCATTGGATGAAGTAGAGCTCATCGCCAAGCTGAGCGCGCTCTTCGCATCAAGTCGCGAGAGAGCAGACAGCGACGGCACGCTCTTGGGCATAGGCGATGACGCCGCGGTGCTCGCGCCTGGTCTCGAGCCGCTCATCTGGTCGGTGGATACGCAGGTCGCAGGCGTTCACTTTCGCGGCGTTTGGCTCACGCCCGAGGAGCTCGGATATCGCGCCACGATGAGCGCGGCGAGCGATCTTGCAGCGATGGGAGCCACGCCCCGCGGCGTCTTGGCGTCGCTGATCATTCCCGCAGATGGTGAGCCATCCGACTCGTGGCCAGCCTCGGATCACGGCGCGCTCGTGCTCGCGATCGCACGCGGCCAGCGTGAGGCCTGCGATCGACTCGGCACGCACGTCATCGGTGGCAACCTCAGTCGCGGCGGCGAGCTCTCGGTCACGACCACGGTGCTCGGTAGCGCAGCGCGTCCACTTCGTCGTGACGGTGCGCGCGCGGGCGATGTCGTCTACCTCGCGGGCGCGGCGGGTCTCGCGAAGGCCGGCCTCCTCGCGCTCGAAGCGCAGCGTGAGGACGAAACAGCGCTCGCGGCCGCGGTCCACGCTTGGCGACGCCCCGAGGCGCGCATGCGGGAAGGCGCTCTCGCCGCGGGCTTTGCGTCCAGCGCGATCGACGTCTCCGATGGCCTCGCCTGCGACGCCCGACGTCTCGCAGTGGCAAGCGGCGTATCGCTCATCCTCGAAGAAGAGCGGCTCATCGGCGACACCGCGCACGCCCTCGTTCGCGACGCCGCGGCCTCTCTGCTCGGGTGCTCGCGACTCGCGCTCGCATTGATGGGCGGCGAGGACTACGCCCTCTTGGTAACGGCGCGCGCGGACGCCGTACCCGGCAGCGGCTTCGTTCGCATCGGTTACATCGAAGAGGCCCAAGAGCCAGGCGCATTCTTGGCGTCCGCCGCGGGAAAGAGCGCGCTCAGCCCGGATGGATTTGACCATTTCCGGTCCGCAAATACGGGCATATCCTGACAGCGTGGCGTTCGCTCCTATCCTCGTTGCGCTCTCGCTCTCGAGCCTCGTCGTGCTCGGATGCGCGGAGAACGAAGGTAGCAAGCTCGGTCCGCCGGCGATCGCCGCGACCTCGTCCGGCGCGGGCAGCGGGGGCGATCCGGGATTCACCTCCGGCGCGGGCGGAGCATGCCAAAGCGAGAGCGCATGCGGCGCCGAGGTGCACACGATCGCCTTCGACGCGCCCAACCTCTACTTCGTGCTCGACGCCTCCGGCAGCATGCTCGAGGTGCCGAAAGGCGAGGACGAGACCCGCTTCGTATTGGTGAGAAAGAAGGCCATCCTCCTCGTCCAGGAGCTTGGCCCGCTCGCCAATATTGGAGCGGCGCTATTCCCCTATGGCAATGTCGCGAAAGACCCATGCAGCACCGGGCAAGAGGTGATGCCGGTGACGCCCGGAGATCCCTTTACTGGCGATGGCTCCGAGGGGCCCACGACGACCGCGTTTCGCGCGGCCACCAAGGTCACGCCGCTCGGTGGCACGCCGGTCTCGACGACCCTGACGGCGCTGCTTCCGAAGCTCTCCGTCCTCAGCGGACGGACGATCCTGGTGCTGCTCACCGACGGCGGTCCCAACTGCAATCCGAAGGCGGTCTGCGCTTCGGATGAGTGCATGCCCGTGATTTACGGCCAATGCGAGCCCGCCGACGGGTGCTGCGATCCGGACTCGAAGCAAGGCGGGCCGGCGCTGTGCGTCGACAGCACGGCGACGGTCGCCGCGATCGAGGCGATCCATTTGCTTGGCATCGACGTGCATGTCGTCGGCCTTCCGGCTGACATGCTGACCTTGTTTGGCGGTGTGCTCGACGCCATGGCAGTGGCCGGCGGCGTGCCGCAGCTCGGCGACACGAAATACATCAGCCCCAACGATCTCGACGAGCTCGGCCCCGCGCTCGCGAAGCTTGCGGCTGACGCCCTCAACTGCACGATCACGCTCGCCAAGCCGCCCGCCGAGCAGGGCTTGACCAACGTCTACTTCGGCTGTGACGTCGTCACGCACGACACCATGAATGGCTGGTCGTGGACGAGCCCAGATACGATCACCCTCAACGGCGAAGCCTGCATCGCCCTGAAATCCGGCACCGTGCACGAAGTGAAGATCATCACCGGCTGCCCGACCGAGAAACCCAAATAGCGCTGCGGCACTCGGCTGCGATTGTTGACCGCCCGTTGGGGAGTCGCTACTCGCACGCGGTGCAGAACGAAGGCCGCTACTTCTCGGCTCCGCTCGTCCGCCGCGAGGAGCTTGGCGCGGGATATTTCGTGCTCGCCTTCGCACTCGAGCACGCGCTCGTCGCCGAGCCTGGCCAGTTCTTGATGATGCGCGGTGCGGGCTGGGGAAGCTCGCCGCTCTTGCCACGACCGATGAGCGTCCTCGATGCCGGCGACGACCTCACGGTCCTCATCAAGGTCGTCGGCGAAGGCACCGGACGCATGGCGACGTGCCCGCTCGGAGAACGCTACGATCTCCTCGCGCCGCTCGGTAAACCCTTTCAATTGCCACCGCTGACGCACACGCCGGTGCTCGTGGCCGGTGGTGTCGGGGTCGCTCCGCTGGTCTCCCTCGCAGAGCGGCTCGCGGCCCGCAGTCGCGAGGGCGCATCGACCGCACCGAACGCACACGGCCTCTACGGTGGCCGCACCGCCGCCGACCTGCCACTGGCTCAGCGCCTCGCCGCGAGCGTGGAGCTCGAGGTCACCACCGAAGACGGCTCGCAGGGTGAGCGCGGACGGGTGACACTCGTCGTAGAGCGCACGCTCGACCGATGCCGCACAGAAGGGCGACCGGTGACCGTGTTTACCTGCGGCCCGCATCGCATGATGGCTGCTGTCGTTGAGCTCGCCGCTCGCTACGGCGCGGACTGCCAAACGTCGCTCGAAGCGCCGATGGGCTGCGGCTATGGCGTATGCCTCGGCTGTCCCGTCGCCCGCAAGAGCGGCGGCTATCTCTACGCTTGCGTGGATGGACCCTGTGTCGATGCGAGCGTCGTCGATTGGCAAAGAGACGTATTCGCATGAGCAATGCCATCGATCTCTCGGTGCGCGTCGGCGGCGTGACGCTCAAGAACCCGGTGCTCACGGCGTCGGGCACCTTCGGCTACGGCCTCGAGCATGACGCCTATTTCGATGTCGCCGAGCTCGGTGGCGTCTGCACGAAAGGCCTCAGCGTCGAAGCGCGCGCCGGCAACGAGCCTCCCCGGATCGCAGAGACCGCGTCCGGAATGCTCAATGCCATCGGCCTCGCCAACGTCGGCGTCGAGGCCTTCTGTCGCGACAAGCTGCCCCGCCTGCGGGAGCGCGGAGTCACGGTCATTCCAAACATCTTCGCGACCACGATCGAGGACTTCGTGCGCCTCGCCGAGCGCCTCGACGGCGAGCCCGGAATCGCGGCCCTCGAGCTCAACGTGAGCTGCCCCAACGTCGCGCACGGTGGGCTCGAATTCGGCTGTGATCCGCAAGCGGCCGCACGAGTGACGCGAGCGGTGCGCGCAGCGACGAAGCTCCCCGTGTGGGTGAAAATGTCCCCGGAGGCGGGCGACATTCGAGCCGTCGGTCGCGCCTGCGAAGAGGCCGGCGCGGATGCGCTCACGGCGATCAACACCATTCGCGGCATCGCTATCGACGTCGAGCGCATGGCGTTTCGCATCAAGAACAAGACCGGTGGTCTCTCCGGTCCTGCGCTCAAGCCCATCGCCCTCCGGATCGTGTGGGAGCTGTCGCGCGCCGTGAAGATCCCCATCATCGGAATAGGCGGCATCGTCACCGCCAACGACGCGCTCGAGTTCATGCTCGCCGGTGCCACGGCCATTCAGGTCGGCACTGCCAGCTTCACCGATCCGCTCGCCGCGAAGAAGGTACTCCTCGGAATCGAGGCCTATTGCTCAAAACACGCGACGGCCCCGCGCGACCTCATCGGCCGACTTCACGGAAGCTGATGCGCGAGCAACGGCGCTTTGCTGATGGCACACCAGAGCACTGCCTCAAGAGCACTGCCTCAAGAGCACTGCCTCAAGAGCACTGCCTCAAGAGCACTGCCTAAAGAGCACTGCCTCAAGAGCACTGCCTCAAGAGCACTGCCTCAAGAGCACTGCCTCAAGAGCACTGCCTAAGGAACACCGCCTAAGGAACAACAGTGGCCGGAAGCCGAATTTTGCCACCCACGTTCAGCGGCAACATCAGCATTGGCAAGAGCGCATTCTGCGCGGTCTGGTCATAGGTCTTCAGCAACGCGTCGCACTCTTTTACGGCATTGTTCAAATCGACGACGACGAGGTTCACGCTCGCGTCCTTGTTCACCTCGGTCGCCTTGAGCATCTTGTCACGCAGCTTGCCGAGCAGCTCCATGTAGCTCGCGAGCGAGGTCACCGTCGCATTGCCCTGCGGCGGCACGGCGAAGGCCACGGTCTTCTTGAACGCATCGGGCACTCGGCTCACGCGGCCGGCGATCTTGTTCACATCGACGTTGAACTTGAGGCCATAAGCCCTTTGACTGAGCTTGGTATTGATCTCCCGGCTCGCCGTCGACGTCGCGAGCTTCGCCGCCTTGCTGTCGTCGAGCTGGCCAAAGGACTTCTTCCACTGGGTGTGATCCTCGACGGCACGCAGCAGCCGCAAAAATGGCCACTCTGGACGCTGAATCTCCGCATACAGCGCCAGCGCATCCGTCATGGTCGACGGGCTCTTCGTGCGGATATCGGCGAGAAATCCCTTCCACATTTCGGAATACTGAGTCTCGTAATCCTCGGCCAAAAGCGCCACGTTGGCTGCCACGCGATCGCCGCGCTCTTCCGCCGAGAGTGGCACGACCCATTGCTCTCGCTCGAGGAGCTGTGTCGCCTCGCCGATGTTGCCAAGCACGGCGAAATGCCCCTTATCGGTATAGGGCCCCGGAACCTCGTAATAGCCGAGATTGGCAATCTTCTTCTTGCTCTTCAGCCACGCCAGCACTTCGGGGCGATCCGCGAACATGGCGTCGAGGGACAAGGATGGGTAGCGGAGGTTACCGCGGACACGGTCATTCGAGTCGTCGTAGAGCTCGTGCTCAATCTGCTCGACGAACATCGCGTAATACCGCTTTCGCACGGGCACTGCGGCCAGGGCGGCGCGTGCGTGCTCGACGATCTTGTCGTTCTGAGGGACCGGTTTCGCGCGTGATTTACCGGGCTCTCCGTCGCCGCCGCCCACGGGCTGGACGAGCTCGAAGTAGGCGCGGACGTGCGGCGCCATCTTCTGCTTGAGGGTCACATTGTCCACGTCGCTCAGCGCGCGACTCAGCTCAGCCCACGCTGCCGTATAGCGCCCGGCCGCCCAGGCGACGTCGAGGTGCTTTACGTCGCTCGACATCAGGTAGGTCTTCAGGATGAGTCGCTCTTCTGCATACCGCTCGCCCTTGATCTTGGTGAGACGAGCCTCGAGCGCATGCTTGACCGGAACGACGAAGCCCTTCTGGAGGTTCGCGATGTAAACGTGGATGAGGGGCCGAGTCACCTCCTCACCGGAGTACATGAGAAACCGTCTGTTGAACGGGACGCCGTCCTTCTCGTAACCATCAAGCTCCTCGAGCTGCTTACGAAGGGGTTCGAGCGCCTCGAGCTTTCCGCGGATCGGCTCGGAACTCTCCCACGAAATCTTGCTCGCAGCCTCGGCCGTGGCCTTGGCGTCAGCGAGGAAGCTTCGATTGTTGAAGAAGGAGACCACGCTCGGGATCGCGAAGGCGAACGCGATCGCGAGGGCTGTCGCGCTCACCGCTGTCCGCATCAGCTTTTGGCGCCGGAGCTCTCTCTCGCTGCGCGCCGCTAGCTGCGAGTCCGGAAACATCACCTTGGTGAAGACGTCGTAGAGAAAATAGCTCTTCGACTCGACGCGCGCTTGCTGGGCGATCGCCTGCGGACGAATCCCCATCGCCTGCCCCATGCGCTCGAGGACGCGGCTCATGGGCGCGCCTTCCTGAGTGCCGCTCGTGAGATAAAGTCCCCGAAAAATGGGCGTTCCTTGATAGGCGTTCACAATGAACACCTGCGAGATCAACTCTTGAAGATTCTTCTTGAGGCCCGCAAGCTCGAGCGGAAACTGGTAGATGGCCTCGCGCGCCTGCCGGTTACGCTCCGCGCCGAGGCGCTTCACGGCCCGTGCGTGGACGCGCTTCACAAGGTCGTCGAACTCGCGCGCCAGCAAGGTTCCGGGTGCGTTTTTCGGCTCTTTGAGGGCCAAGGTCAGGCCCCAAGCTTGCTGCCGATCGCTCTTCCGCATGTCTCCGAAGAACTCATTGAACCCGGCGAGGAGGTCGCATTTGGTGACGAAGAAATAGACGGGCAGCACCATGCGAAGCTTGGTCATCACCTCGTCGATGCGGGCGCGCAGCTTGCGAGCCATCTCTTCGAGTTGCATGTCACTCGCGTCGATCACGTCGGTGATGCTGACCGCGATGATGAGCCCGTTGAGGGGTTTGTCGCCACGGTGCTGGCGCAGCATGTCGAGGAACGCGAACCACTCGGACTGGTCTTCGTGCTCGGTGGCGTAGCGGCCGGCGGTGTCGAGGAGGATCGCCTCATTGGTGAACCACCAGTCGCAGTTGCGCGTGCCGCCGACGCCCCGCACGCTTGTGTCCGCATACGGAAACTGCAGGCCAGAGTGCTTGAGCGCGGTGGTTTTACCAGCACCCGGAGGTCCGATGATCGCGTACCACGGCAACGCATACAGAGCCGCCGCGCCCTTCGCCTTGCCGCCGAGCGTGGAGCCTTTCAGCGCCGCGATGCCACCCTGGATCTGCTGCTGAAGCGCCTGGATCTCGGCGCGTTTCTCGGGGCGGGCGTTGAGCTCTTGCTGGCGGCTTTGCTCGGCGATGGCGCGCTCGAGCGCCCCGGCGCCACGCCGTGCCCGCAACAGGCGCATGCCGCCGACGCTGATGGCCACGAGGACCAACACGACGGTCACGATGAGCGGAACCCAAATGCTCAGCTGGAGGATGAACCAGAGGGTCCAGGCGAGGCCCGCGAGGAGAGCGAGAAATACGTAGATCACGGCGGCCGGACTCTACTCCCGCTCGCCTATTTTGCCGGGCGAATTCGCCAATTCGGGGTGGCGTGCGAGGCCCCCCGAAGCCATTGCGCGGCCCATGCGGCGCAGTCGATCACGCGGTCCCGAAGGGCTCAGTCGTAATCGGCAGGCCGCATGGCGCGCACCACGCTCGGAGCGCGCGCGCGATTGGCGAGGAGTGTCTCGACGATGATGTCGAGCGCCTCGAGCCGCAGCGATGGCAAGAAGTACTCTTCTTCCGTGACGAGCGAGCCCGCGAGCCGCGCAAGCACCGAGTCGAGCTCGTCCTCGCGCACCTCGAATCCGCCAAGCTCGGGGTCAAGCTCCCCATGGCTCGCGCGGTGCGACTGGGCATCGTGCGACTGGGCATCGTGCGACTGGGCATCGTGCGACTGGGCATCATGCGACCGTGCAGCTTGCGACTGTGCACGTTGCGACGGAGCAGCTTGCAACAGCGCCTCCGCGACTTCCATGGGGTAGAAGGCGAGCTGTACGGCTTCGAATTCGAGGCGCCACTCACGCGGCTCGGCCGAGTCGACGCGCCACCAGGCACGGTGCACTCGGCGCGCAACCTCACCGAGATACGCGCCGACGACGCCGGAGATGACGGCACGCGCCTCAGGTCTGTCGCGAAGACTGCTGCGCGCCTCACGCACGTAATGATCGACGAGGGAGAGGGTCTCGGACGTGAAGTCGGGCTCGAGCTTCACCATCGTGGCGATGAACCGCACACACGCGGCCGCGAGCTCGAGGACCTCGGCCGGCGGCGGAGTGCTCGTCGGATCCGCGATGTCGAGCTCGTACTTCGGCACGCCAAGCGCCCCACCAGACGCGGCGGCAGCGCGCATCGGGTAGAAGACGCCGCCGCCCTTTAAGCCGCGCTTGCGTGCGCCATTGGACTCACCGCGAAGCTCTTCCTCAAGGTGGCGCTCGACCTCGTCGCGCTTGACCTCGTCGCGCTTGACCTCGTCGCGCTTGACCTCGTCTTCGTCTTCGTCCTCGTCTTCGTCCTCGTCTTCGTCCTCGCCTACGTCAAAGCTGTCAGCCTCGACCTCGCCCTCGCGCTCATCCTCGTCGTCGCGCGCCCGCTCTGCGTCGTGGTGGCTCACGGTCGTTCCGCGCTCACTTGAGCATCGACTTGAGCGTCGCAGCCATGTCGCCAGGCGTCGGCGCAATCTGCACACCGGCCTCGCGCAACGCCGCTTGCTTCGCTGCTGCCGTGCCCTTGCCACCCGCGATGATCGCGCCCGCGTGGCCCATCCGTTTGCCGGGCGGCGCGGTCGCTCCGGCGATGAACCCCGCGACTGGCTTCTTCATGTTTGCCCGGATCCAATCGGCCGCCGCCTCTTCCGCAGTGCCGCCGATCTCGCCGATCATGATGACGCCGTCCGTGTCGGGGTCATCGTTGAAGCGCGAGAGGACGTCGATGAAACTGAGGCCGTTGACCGGATCGCCGCCGATGCCGATGCATGTCGATTGGCCAATACCGAGGGCGGTAAGTTGTCCGACAGCTTCGTAGGTGAGCGTGCCCGAACGCGACACGACGCCGATGCGTCCCGGCTTGTGAATGGCGCCCGGCATGATGCCGATCTTGGTCTCGCCGGGGGTGATGATGCCTGGACAGTTCGGCCCGAGCAGGAGCGAGGAGTGGGCATCGACGTAGCGACGCGCCCGCACCATGTCGAGCACCGGGATCCCCTCGGTGATGCACACGACGAGCGGGACCTTCGCGTCCACCGCCTCGCAGATGGCGTCCGCGGCGAAGGGCGGCGGCACGAAGATGCACGTGACGTCCGCCCCGGTGGCGCGCACAGCCTCCGCGACGGTGTCGTAAATAGGCACGCCCGCCTTGCCCGGCAGCTCCGGATTGAAGGTCTCGCCGCCGCGGCCGGGGACGATGCCGCCCACGACCTGGGTGCCGTATTCGATGCAGCCGCGCGCGTGCCGCGAGCCGAACGAGCCGGTGATCCCCTGGAAGATGACCTTGGTGTCACGGTTTACGAGAATGCTCATTTGGCCACCGCCGCTACGATCTTTTGCGCGCCGTCTTTCATCGAGTCCGCCGTCTGAATGGCGAGCCCGCTCTCCGCGAGAATGCGTTTGCCCTTCTCGACGTTGTTGCCCTCGAGCCGCACGACGAGTGGCACGGTGAGGCCGAGCTCGCGCGACGCCGCCACGACGCCCTCGGCGATCACGTCGCACTGCATGATGCCGCCAAAGATATTGACGAAGATCCCCTTCACGTCCTTGTCGGCGAGGATCATCTGAAAGGCCTTCTTGACCTGCTCTTTGTTGGCGCTGCCGCCGACGTCGAGAAAATTCGCGGGCTGCCCGCCAAAGTGCTTGATGATGTCCATCGTCGACATCGCCAGGCCCGCTCCGTTCACCAGACAGCCGATATTTCCGGTGAGCGACACATACGAAAGCCCAGCCGCTTTCGCCTCGACCTCGATGGGCTCTTCTTCATCTTTGTCCTGGAGCTCGGCCCAGCCGGGGTGCCGATACGCAGCGTTTTCGTCGACCGTCATCTTGCCGTCGAGCGCCATCACGGCACCCGCTTTGGTCACGATGAGCGGATTGACCTCGATGAGCGTGGCGTCCTCGTCGAGAAAGCACCGATAGAGCGCGGTCAAGAGCTTCGTGAAGCCAGCCTGCTGCGCCTTGTCACGCAGACCAAGCTTGAAGGCGAGCTGCCGGATCTGAAACGCGCCGAGGCCGATGAGCGGGTCGATCTTCGTGTTGAAGATCTTCTCGGGGTGACTCTCTGCCACCTCTTCGATGTCCATGCCGCCCTCTTCGGAGGCGATGATCGCGACCCGCCGCGTATCGCGATCGACCAGCATGGCGAGGTACAGCTCGCGGGCGATCTCGAGCCCCTCTTCGACGAGCAGGCGCCGCACCTTCTGGCCCGCGGGACCGGTCTGCTTGGTCACGAGCTGCATGCCGAAGATCTCGTGGCCGGCCGCGATCGCCGCCGCCGCGCCGCGCTTCACCTTCACGCCGCCGCCCTTGCCGCGACCGCCCGCGTGGATCTGCGCCTTCACGACGACGACCTCCGCGCCCGTTTCCGCGAGCAGCGCCGTCACGCTCGGCTCGATGTCCGCGGCTGCGAACGCCGTCCGACCGCGAGGCACCGGAATGCCGTACTTCGCGAAGAGTTGCTTGGCCTGATACTCGTGCAGCTTCATCTTGGCTCCGAGGTGATTCGAGTACGAGACACGCGCGCGCCTCGCCGCAGACGCCCGGTCGAGGCCGAACGCCGCGGAGCCCTTAACACGAGCGACCGAAAGGCAACAGCGGTGGCGCTTTGGCGTGGGGCTTGGCCGGTGGCGCTGCCGCTCGACTGTGTGGCTCCGATGGGCGTACGACTTTCATGCAGGTGCGATTAACCTCCACACGCCATGAAGCTCGGCATTGATTTCGGCACGACGCGCACGCTCGTCGCGGCCTGCGATCGCGGCAATTACCCGGTGCTCGAGTTCTCGCGGCCCGACGGCGAGGCCTGCGACCACGTCCCGACGATCAGCGCGGACCTCGATGGGCGGCTCGTACACGGCCACGCGGCGCTCGCGGCGGCGCAGGCGGGGGCGCCACACTTGTCTTCTTTCAAGCGGCTGCTCGGTCGCTTCGGCGCAGAGCACACGGTCACGATTGGAGCTCACGCGATGAGCTTGCTCGACCTCGTCACCGACTTTCTTGCGGCACTGAAAGTGGAGGTGCTGGAGCGCTCGAATCTCCCGAAGCGGATGCGACGCGACGCTACGTTCGAGTGTGCCGTCGGCGTGCCGGCGAACGCGCATTCCGGCCAGCGGTGGACGACGCTCGAGGCGTTTCGGCGGGCGGGCTTCGAGGTGCGCGCGCTCGTCCATGAACCCAGCGCCGCAGGGGTCGAGTTCGCGCATCGCCATCGCGGCGTCCTCAACAAAAAGCGCGAGCATGTGGCGGTCTACGATCTCGGCGGCGGCACCTTCGATGCGTCCCTGGTCTGCATGAGCGACGAGCGGCACGACACGGTGCACGCGAGCGGGGAACAAGAGCTCGGCGGTGACGATTTCGACCGGGCGCTCTACGACATGGTGCTCGAGAGACTCGGGCTCGACAGCTCTGCGCTCGAGGATCTGGGGCTCGCAACATCGCGACGCGACCGAGGCGGCAGCCTAGCGATCAGCGGCCGTGAGCAGGCCTTGCTCGCGGAGTGTCGCGCCGCGAAAGAGGCCATCGGTCCGAGCACCAAGCGCATCGTGCTCGAGCTCACTTCGCTCGCGAGAGGCCCCACAGAAGAGCCGCTCGTCGTGCCAGTGGCAGAGTATTTCGAGCGCGTGCGCCCGCTGGTCGAACGAAGCGTGGAGAAGCTCTCCCAAGTGTTGGCGCGAGCCGGCTCGGCCGCCAATTCCGAGGACGGCGATGAGGGCGAGGACGGGGATAACGGCGATGACGTCGCGGCCGAGCTTGGAGTCGCGGCGATCTACGTCGTCGGTGGCGGAAGCGCGCTGCCGCTCGTGGGGCGCTGTTTGCGTGAGAAATTCGGGCGTCGCGTGCTTCGCTCTGCACACGCTGCGGGCGCGACGGCGATGGGCCTGGCGATCCTCGCCGCCACGGACACAGCTCCCCGCATCGAAGAGAAATTCACCCGTCATTTCGGCCTATTTCGCGAAGCAGAAGGGGGCGCACGCAAGACCTTCGATCGCATCTTTGAGCGGGGCCTCGACGTTCCCGCACCTGGCCAAGCGCCGCTCGTCGCGACACGGAGCTACCGCGCCGCGCACAACATCGGACAACTTCGCTTTCTGGAGTGCGGCGACGTCACCGACAGCGGCGAGCCAAGCGGCGACGTGACGCCTCACGCCGTGGTCTATGTGCCATACGATGCGAGTGTCCGGGGCGCGCCTCTCGCCGAGCTGCCGATCACGCGCCTCAAGGCCGATGTCGGGCCGCGGGTCGAGGAGCGCTATGAGGTAGACGCGAGCGGAGTCGTGAAGGTGACGATTCGAGTGCCCGACGACGGGTTCTCACAGGCGTTCGTGCTGTGAGGGGGAGTCTGCTCGTAATCGGTAGTCGGCGCGTAAGTGCCAATCGCGTGATGATTGCCAATGGCATGTTTGCCGCGGTGTTCGCGCTGGCTGGCTCGTCTTGCGGGGCTGCGCAAGACCCAGGCGGTCCCGCTTCACACTCCCTCCACCCGCGCAGCGGGGGGAGGGTCGGGGAGACTGCCCCCTCCCGCCCTCATTGGACCCCCTCCCCGGCCCTCCCCCCGAAGGGGAGAGGGGGGGAGACTGCCCCCTCCCGCCCTCATTGGCCCCCCTCCCCGGCCCTCCCCCCGAAGGGGAGAGGGGGGGAGAGTGGCCCGTGCCCGGCGGACATGGCCTTTGTCGATGCGGTTCACTGCACCGACGTGAAGCAGACGTGCCTCGAGAAGACGCTGAACGAGCCTAACCATCTCGTCATTTGCCACCGCTTCGCTCCTGGCCAAAGCTGCAAAGGCACTACGCGAAGGCAGCGCTTCTGCGTCGATAGATACGAGTACCCCAACGAGAAGGGCGCGCACCCTCCGGTCATGGTCACGGCCTATGACGCAGCGGGCCTCTGCGCCGAAAAGGGAAAGCGACTTTGCTACGAGAGCGAGTGGACCGCCGCGTGCGAAGGCCCAGAAAACCGGCCTTTTCCGTACGGTCACGAGCGAAGCGCCAAGCACTGCAACATCGATAACGGGTATGTGCATCCCGACCTCGCGCTCGCCGAGCACCCAAAGGACGCGGTGCGCGGGCCCGAGCTCTTGCGGCTCGATCAAAGCGTCTTGTCGGGCAGTCTCGAGAGCTGCAAGAGCGGCTTTGGCGTCTACGATCAGACTGGCAACTTCGATGAGTGGGTCCTCACCGAGCGCGAGCGCGGTCTTGGCCAATGGGCCGGGCTCAAGGGTGGTGCCTGGGGACACGTCCGCAACGCCTGCCGCCCGATCACGACGAGCCACGTGCCCCACTGGTCTTATTACTTCATCTCATTTCGCTGCTGCGCCGACGCCGACACGAGCGCCCTGCCACCGCTGCCGACGGGAGATCCGCCGCTCTTCTCGCCCCCGCCCCCGCCGCCGCGCCCGCACCCATCCGGCCGCGCGCTGGTACGCGGGTATACGCCGCCAAAGGACGCCATCCGCCCCAACGCGCCGCGGCGGTAACGACGGCTATGCCGAGAGCCGCATCCTTGGCAGTTTCACGGGCTACCAACTGGCAGTTTCACGGGCTGCGCTGCTAGGCCGGACTACTCGCTCCACTCGGTGCGCTGAACGACGGGTAGCTGCAGCGCGCGCTCGCGATCGAGGTCGAGGCCGCCGACGTGAATGGCCAGCGGCGCCCGCACCCACTTGAAGATCGAGCGGGTAAAGAGCGTCGCGAATTTCCGGCTCCAGGCCTCGAGCTGCTCAGGCGCGACGTCGGGAAAGAGCGCCGCGAGCGCGACGGTCACCTCTTCGGTCGAGAGCTTCTCGCCGGCATAGAGATAGAGGCAAGCGTCGAGCACGCTGAAGGGCATGAGCTCCGCCTCGCCGGACTGCTGGTCCGCGAGCTCGGGCCCGGCCATCGTCCTGAGCACCATGGCAATGCCCGAGAATGCGAAGCGCCGGTAGAGCCGCTCGAGCAAGGCGACGACGACGGTCTTTGGCAAATTGGCAATGACGCTGAGCGCCCCCTCGAGATCGCCGGCGATCGTCGTATATCCGAGCGCCTTCTCGCTCATGTTGCCAGTCTGCAGGAAGAGCGCTTGGCTGGTATTGGCCCAATTCCACATGCGGGTGCCGCGCAGTCGCGCCTGGATGTTCTGCTCGGTGATGGGCGTCGGAGGAAGACCTGCGCCCGAGGGGCCCTCGCCGGCCAGCATCGTCCTTGTGACGTCGCGCTCGCGCTCGAAAGCGTCGTCGATCGGCACGACCATGAGCCCTGCGCCCACATCCGCCGCGATGCGCTCAGCCGCTGCCTTCGTGCCCGCGCTGGAGAAGCGGGAAGGCATGAAGAAGGCCTGGATGAGCTCGCCGGTCTTGGCCGTGAGCGCCTCGCCCGCGAGCTCCGGATTCAAATGTTGAACGGCACGCCACGCGACGAGGA
Source organism: Myxococcales bacterium (assembly GCA_009692485.1). Taxonomy (GTDB): domain Bacteria; phylum Myxococcota_A; class Polyangia; order Polyangiales; family Polyangiaceae; genus SYFR01. The sequence continues at coordinate 4,343 of SHZB01000058.1, read as the reverse complement.
GACACAGGCAGCTATCGCGGCCGCCGGATAGCGCGATGCCAAACTGCTTGAAGACGCCCGTCTTCCGGTAATAGTCGGCGACGCCAAGCGCGAGCACCTCGAACACCTCGTCGAGCCAGGCGTCACGCGACGTGGGACGCGCCGCCTCCGGTGCGGGCAAGAAGAAGCTTGGGTAGTCGCCGCCATCCACCGCGCCACCGACTCCGACCGCCGCGGGAAATCCACGCGGAAGGGGATATGCAAGCGAGGAGCGGTCGGCCGTCGGCGCGGTGATCCGAAGCGTCTTCACGTCACCGCGCTCGGCCCGGAAGCTCTCCGCGTCGCTGCGCCAAGTGCTCGCCTCACGCCGGCAACGCACGGTGCGATCGAGGTCCACCACGACGGCGTCCCACCCCTCGCGAAAGCGCGGAGCATCGAGCATCGGGCGGCCATTCTGATTGACCGAGCCGCCGCCATCGAAGACGAGCCCGTCGTTGCCGCCAACGAGATTGGCATAGGCGATCGTGCATTGATTGTCCGCGGCCCGGGTCGCGATCATCTCGCGGCGCGTCGCGACGATTCCGGAGCGAAATGGCGAGGCCGACAGATTGAGCACGAGCTCGGCACCGGAATAGCAGCGACGCCGCATGGGGCCGTCAGGTGACCAGATGTCCTCGCAAACCTCGAGCGCGAGCGTGCCGAAATCGAAGGCGACGACCGCGTCGGCGAGCGGGACCCCGGCGACATCGGTCTCGGTGTACGGGGCGCCGCGCGAGAAGGTCCGAGCCTCGTAGAAGATGTTGTAGGTCGGGAGCTTTTCTTTGGGGCAAAAGAGAATGATTTTTCCGGCGTGAACGAGCGCTGCAACGTTGTAGAGATCGCCGCCGACACCGACGGTGAGACCGAGCGCGAATACGGTCTTTAGCTCGGCGGTCTCGCGTGCAAAGCGCTCGAGCTCGCGCCGCTGAGAGCACACGAAGGCATTCCAATGAACGAGATCTTCGCAGGCGTACCCGCCGACAACCTGCTCTGGAAAGACGGCGACGGTCACGCTCCGACTGGCCATCTCGCGCGCCATCGCGACGCAGCGAGTCACGTTCGATTGCACCGAGCCGACGGTCGTGTTGACCGACGCCACCGCGAGCTTGATGAGCCTCATGGGCGCGGGAGTATAGGCGCTGCGCGTGCGTTGCGCGCCGTGATGGTGTCCGTCCGGCGTGCCTAGCGAGCGGTGCCGGCTCTCGGCTGCCGGGGCGGTGCCGGTGCGGTGGCGGCGCCGTGCCGGTGTTGCGTGCTGGGGCGGTGCTGGCGCGGTGCCGGTGTTGCGTGCTGGGGCGGAGTCTGTAAGGTTCCCGCCGGCCTCGCCGTATCGCGATGGATTCCATGACCGATCGAACGCTTCTTCCGCTGCTCGGCTCCGTCGCGCTTGGTGTGGGCCTCTTGTGCGCCGTCGCGTGTGACAGCGACCCGTCATCCGCGAAGGTCGGCCCCGAGGCCGCCTCGTCCGCACACGCCCAAGAGGGCGCGGTCGGCGACGCGATGGCACAGCCAACATCCATGGCATCCGCGGCCGAGCCGGCGAGCGCGAGCTCAACTGCAAGCGCACCCGCAGGCGCAGGCGCAAGTGCCGCTCCGCTCGCGAAGTCGGACGAGCTCGACGATCTCGACGACCTCGATCTCGACGACGACGCGGGACCGCGCAAGCTCAAGGGCAAGAAGTCCGGCACGAAAAAGGGCCTTCGAGTTGGCGCAGACTCACGCGTGAAGGCTGGCGCAGCGGGTGACGGCGGTGCGTCCAAGGGCACGATGACTTCGAAGGCGGGCAGCGCCTCGGACAGTGGCAAGCCGGCGGGGCGCGACGCATCGAGCACGGACGCGACGGGCACGGCCGTGGACGCGGATGGCAAGGTGAAGTCCGGCGCGGAGGGCTCGAACGCCTCGTCGGCAGGCTCGAACGCCTCGTCGGCAGGCTCGAACGCCTCGTCGGCAGGCTCGAAGCCGCAGGCGCTCGCGGCGCTCGAGCCCGCCCTGCCCGGAAGCGCCGACGCCGTCGCTGAGAAGGTCGATGTCAGCTATGGCCCTGTCGATCGCTTTCGGGCGCGCTTCGAGCAGCATTACACGGCGAAGATCGCAGGCACGATCAAGAAATCGAGCGGCGTCGTCTACATCAAGCGACCCTCGAAGATCTCGTTCAGCTACCGCGAACCCAACAAGAATCGGGTCGTGTCCGACGGAGTCACGCTCAAGATTTTCGAGCACGAGAACAACCAAATGTTCTTGAAGCCCGTCGCGCAAACCGAGTATCCGGGCGCGCTCGCGTTCATCATGGGCAAGGGCTTGCGCCACTCGTTTCGATTTGCCTTCCACTCCGGAAGCAAGTGGGAGGGCGGTCCGGTGCTGGTGGGGACGCCGCGCACGCCGAATGCAGGCTACGAGAAGGTGCTCTTCTATATCGATGAAGAGCTGCTGAACAAAGGCGACCCCGCTTGTGTTCGTCGCGTCTTGGTCATTGACGCACAGGGCAACAAGAACCGCTTCGACTTCATCCACGTAGAAGTGCCGGACAGCATAGGTGACGCCGAGTTCACTTTTGAGCCTCCGCCCGGAACGACCATCATCAAGTGACTGGGCAACAAGCGACTGGCCAACAGGCGACTGGCCAACAGGCGACTGGCCAACTAGCGACTGGCCAACAGGCGACTGGCCAACAGGCGACTGGCCAACAGGCGACTGGCCAACAGGCGACTGGCCAACAGGCGACTGGGCCGATGACCGAGGCGCTGTTTCCGCATTGGCGCGAGGGGTGGACCGTTCATCAGGACGAGCACCTGCTCGCGGTCGACAAATCTTGCGAGATTCCGGTTCACGCATCGGACGACCCGGAGCACTGCGATCTCGTCACCCGCATCCAACTGGGGCTCGGCGTGCGCCCCACGGTCGTGCACGGGCTCGACCGCGAGGCGTCGGGCCTCGTCGTGTTGGCGCTCACGAAAGAGGGCGCACGCGGCCTCGCCCAGTCGTTCGCGAGCGAAGAACACGGCCGGGTAGCGCGCACGCACATTGTCGCGGTCAGCCAGTTGCAGCCCTTCCTGGTTGCGCGGCCCGAGCGTGGCTTGTTGTTTCGCGCCACCATCCTCCGCGAGCACGACGGTCGCGGGCTGGTCGCGATCGAGACGGACGCGCGGCGACTGGAGCTTCGCAAAAAACTCGCGGAGCTCGGAGCACCGATCGCCGGCGATCGCGATCACGGAGGGCCGGCGGCCCCGCGCCTGATGTGGCACGTAGCGGAGCTCCGGCTCACGCACCCGACGACGGGCCAGCCGCTCGCCGTTCGGTGCGAGCCCCCACGCGAGTTCGATGCGTGGCTCGCCGGCGATGACGCGCTCCCCACCGACCCGGCCGAGCTCGCTCGCCGGATCGAAGCCGCTGCCCTGCGTCGCTATGCACTAGGGCGTATGGGCGACACCGACGCGCTCCGGCTCGTGCACGGTGCTGGCGATGCGCTCCCCGGCATCGAGCTCGATCTCTACGCGGGCTTCGCGGTGCTCGCGCTCTCGAGCCCGGAGGCACTCGTCCTCGAGGACGTCCTGCTCGACTGCGTGGCGGGGCTCGGCGTTCGCGGTGTCTACCTCAAGCGAAGGCCGAAGCAGGCAAGTCGGCTCGTCGAGACGCGGCGTGCCGAGGTCGCGCCATCGGCCCCATCGCGAGGAGAAGCAGCGCCACCGTTGCTCGTCGTGCGCGAGCTTGGCGTCGAGTATCTGGTCCGGCTCGGCGACGGCCTCTCGACCGGGCTCTTTCTCGATCAGCTGCGCGCCCGCGCCATCGTGAGAGAGCGTGCGACGGGTGCTCGCGTGCTGAATCTCTTTTCGTACCACGCGGCCTTCACGGTCGCGGCAATCGCTGGCGGGGCGCGCAGCAGCGTGAGCGTCGATGCCTCGGGCGCCGCCAACGTTTGTGCGGCAGAGAACCTCGCGCATCGCATGGCAAGCCCGGCGCACGCGCTCGTGACGGCGGACGCCAAAGCCTGGCTCGAGCGGCATGCGCGCGACCCCAAGGGGGATCGCTTCGAGCTCATCGTGCTCGACCCGCCTAGCTTCGCGACCACGAAATCATCTACGTTTCGCGCCGATCGCGACTTGGTGGAGCTTGCGACCCTCGCCTTTCGGTGCCTCACCGAGAGCGGAGCACTGCTCTGTTCGACGAACCTGCGGACGATGAGTACCCAGGTCTTCACCCGCTCGATGCGCGAGGCCGCGACGCGCGCCAACCGCAAGCTCGCTCGCGTCGTCGAGCTGGGTGTCCCGCTCGACTTTCCACCCGCGCCGGGCAAGCCCCCGCACTTGAAGAGCGCGCTCGCTATCCTC
>SHZB01000057.1 GCA_009692485.1 Myxococcales bacterium | reverse complement strand
CTAGCGAATGGGCATCAGCGAATGGGCATCAGCGAATGGGCATCAGCGAATGGGCATCAGCGAATGGGCACTAGCGAATTGAAGTTGCCCCGACTAGACGCTAGAAAATGCACGAGACGCAGCACTTGAGCCAGCCACGCATCTTGTGCAGGTCATGGCAGCTGTAGCCGCCGGGAATGGGTAGTGCTTACGCGGGCCACCATGCACGCCCGTCCACTCGCCGCGCTCGTCACGCTCGTGGCCTCATCCGCGCTCGCGTGCACGGAAGACAAGGGCGCTGCGCCGGCTCCCCACACGACGCTCGTCGACATCGGTGAGCGCGTGCGGGCGCTTGGTGGCGAGCCGTGTGTCGATGATCCCGAGTTCCTGTGCGCCACGCTCGAGATGCCGCTCGACCACGGCGCGACCGATGGCAAGACCATCGCGGTAGCCTTCGCCGTGCACCCCGCGCCGGCCGCCTCGCGTCGCGGAACACTCATCGTGGCGACCGGCGGGCCGGGTTACTCTGGACTCGACTACTTGGACGACCTCTCGGAGTACGACGCGCGCTTTCCGGAGGAGTTCGATATTGTCCATTTCGACCTTCGAGGTGTGAAGCGCTCTGGGGGCCTCGAGTGCAAGACGGCCGCGGCAATCTTCTATGAAGGTGGGCTGCGCGCAGCGAACGCAATCGAGGAGAAGTGGCTAACGGGCAAGGCGAAGACCTTCGCCGTGGAATGTGTAAAGGAGATGGGCCTGCCCGAAGAGGACCTTCCATTTTACAACACCGAACAGGCCACCGAAGATCTCGAAGCCTTTCGTGAGCGGCTCGGGATAGATGAGCTGACCCTCTACGGGCTGAGCTATGGGACCCAGCTCACGCAGACCTACAGCCAGAAGTACCCCCATCGGGTTCGCGCGCTCGCCATCGACGGCGTGATCGATCTCACACTCGATCACCGGGAGTACATGACGAACCTCCATCACGGGGTCTCGCAGCTGCTTCGGCTCACGCTCGAACACTGCGCCGAGAATCCCGATTGCGCGGCGGCCTTCGACGCGGCACCGGGTGCGAACGCCGCTGAGAAGGTATTCGCCGGCTTCGATGCCGTCGCCAAAGAGCTGCAAGCGGGAGCGAAGCTGGTCCTCTGGACGACGACGGACGGAACCGAGATCGAGGAGAGCTACTCACGCTCGGCATTGGACACGACCACCTTCAACGCCGTGGGGGCGCCAGTATCGCGCCGCGATTTTCCGAAGGCGTTAGGTGCCGCCTATCAATTCGGAGACTACCTACCGCTCGTTCGCATCTTCTACGAGACGGGTGGCATCGATCCAGACAGCGGAGCAGCGATGGCCAGGGCGGATGCCGACACCGGGATCTCGAATGCTGTCTACTACACGGTGACTTGCAACGATTATGGCAACGATGCCAACTCCGAGGCAGCGCGCGTGGAGCTGTACCTTTCGGCGGGTCGCGCGCTCTGGCCCGACGGAAGAGTCCTGTCTCCGTATTACGGCGATTTGCCGTGCATGTTTTGGCCCGTGACGAAGCCCGCGAGCGAGACGCTACCGCTCACGCAAGCGGGCGTGCCGGTGCTTGTGCTCGGTGCCACTGGCGACAACGCGACGCCCGTGGACCAAGGAGAGGCGACCTTCGCGAGGCTCGAGGATGGCTACCTCGTCACGGTCGAGGGGGCTGGACACGTGATGTGGGGTTACAACGCGTGCGCCGACGCGATCGTCACACCCTTCCTGCTGCACGGCACGAGGCCCGCACAGGAAGTGTCCACTTGCGCCGACACCTTCGTCGCCGCAGAAGCTCCCTAGTGCGGGGCGGTGGGAAGGACTCTTTGCTTGCATGGGAGCTCCGTTCGACGCGGGCGAGAATTAGCGCGAATTGGCAATCGCGAATTGGCAATCGCGAATAGGCAACCGCGAATAGGCACAATGCGCGGACCGACTTTGGCGCTCACGGGAGGTGCCAAAGGAAGCGCGTTGCCGGCACCAGGCGGACCCGGCAGCCGTTGATGTCGGGCACCCGCGTATCGGTCTTTCCGTGCAGGCTGACCTGATAGGCGAAGGGGATCTTCACGCGCTCGAGCAGGTAGCGCATGCCGCTGTCGAGCGGGCGGTCGCCGGTCTTCACCTCGACGGCGAGCCACGGCTTTCCGCGGCGCAGGACGACGGCATCCACTTCGTGTCCGACGGTGTCGCGGAAGTACCGCAGCTCAGCGCGCTCGCCCAGCTCGTCCTCCAGAAAATGCACGAGACGCAGCAGGTGCGACAAGACCAGGTTCTCGAAGCGCGCGGGCTCATCGTCGACGCGCGCCCAGTCCCACAAATAGAGCTTCTGTTCTTTCTTCACGGCCTTGATGCGCGGCGCTCCAAAGGGTGGGACGCGGTACACGGCCATCAGCCGTTCGAACACCGCAATCCAGTTGCGCGCCGTCTCGAACGCGACCTCGAGGTCTTTGCGCAGCGCGTTGATCGACAACACGGAGCCCACCACCGCCGGGAGGCGCTCGAACAAGAGCTCGAGTTTATCGAGATCGCGAATGGTCTCGAGATCGCGCACGTCCTCGCGCACCAGCCGAGCGCCGTAACCACTGCGCCAGCGTGCCGCGCGTCGTTCGGACCCGGACAAGAGTGGCTCGGGGAAGCCGCTCAACCTCATCAGCGCGTCAAGCTTCTCAGCGACGTCCTTCGGTGCCGCTCCCCCAAGCTCTTCGATGCCGGCGTGGACGCCCTCCGCTGCGAGGCCAGTCGAAGCACACAGCTCGCGCAACGTAAACGGATGCAAGCGGCGATGGAAATAGCGGCCCTGCAACGACTCCCCTCCGCGCGCGTAGACGTCGAGACGCGCGCTTCCGGTGACGAGGATCGCATGCTCGCGGCCGTGAAGATCGAAGGTTCCCTTGAGCCATCCGCGCCAGCCACGCATCTTGTGCAGCTCGTCTAGCACCCAAAGCGCGGCCGTCTCGGGGAGCGCTCCGGCGCGTAAAATGCGGCGATGCGCGACGGCGTCCCACGTGAAATAGGCACCGCCAAGCTCCGCATCGCTCCAGACAGTGGAGCAGCGAGGCGCACCGCGGATCCAGTCGCCGCGATGCGAGCGTGAGCCGCGCGAGGACCCGAAGCTTTGGCGCTCGCGTTCGCTCTGGCTCAGAAGCCGACGGCGCTAGACCAAAGCGGATCGGCGCTATCGACGTTCGCCGTGGTGCCAAGCTGACCGTTGTAGCCGCTTGGCGAATAGTCGATGGCGATGTTTCCGCTGCCCGCGTCGAGTGGCCAGTAGCCGATGAGCCCGGCCTCTTTGCCGTTCAGTGTTTTGGCCATATTTGCGGCGATTTCCGCGTCGGTGCGCGCGACATTCCAAAAGCGCGCGTCGTCGATTTCGCCCTTCCAGGACTCGCCGTCTCCGGAGTATTGCGCGCCCAGGTACACGAGCTCGACACTTGTGAAGGCGGAGCATCCGGTGACCTCCTTGTTCATCTTCACGCCGTTCACATAGTAGCGAAGCGTCAATCCATCCCAGCTCGCCGCCACATGAGTCCACGTGTTGAACGGGACGGCCATGCCATCGGTGTCGCAGGGATAAAGCCCTAATTCGCCGTTTGGGTAGATGTAGAGAGCACGGTCGAGGTTCAGGCTCGTTTGCACGATGGCGCGGTAGCCGCTGCCCTTCGTGTCGCGCACCCAGGCTTCGATGGTGAGCGCATTCAGCGTGGCGGCGGCGAAGGTCGTGAAGGCGATGTCGTTCACGCCGTCGAAGCTGAGCGAGTGGCGCGGCGCGCTGCACCCGGTCGCGGCAACGCAGGTCTCGTATGGCAGACAGCTGAGCGCCGTGCCGGGCTCGCAGCCACCGGCGATGCACGTCTCTATTCCGTTGCAGACCGAAGCGTCGCCGCAGGTGGCGTTGCCGGTGCATTCCGGTTTGCAGCCGACGAGCGAATCGCAGCTGTGGTTCGGCGGGCAAGCCGCATCGTTCGGCACGTGCGCGCACCCCGCGCTGGCTTCCTCGCAGAGGTCGACGGTGCAGTCGACTTTGTCGTCGCAGCTCGGGGGCGCGCCGGATACACACAAGGTGGCGTCGCAGAGCTCGAAGCCGTTGCAGTGGATGCCGTCGCTACAATCGACAGGCGTCTGGCACTCCGGCGCGACGACGCAACCATCTTCACTGCTGCAGAGCTTGCCGACGCCGCAGGCCGCGTGATCCGGGATTTGCGTGCAGCTCATTTTGGCCTCGTCGCAGGTCCCGGTGGTGCAATCGATCGCGTCGTCGCAGCTCGGGGGCACGCCGGCCTTGCACTGACCCATCGCGCAAGTCTCTTCACCATTGCAAAACGAGGCGTCGTCGCAATCGCCGTCGCTCATGCACGCCGGAGCCGTGGCGCAACCGCTTTGGCCGCACAGCTGATCGCTCTCGCACAGGGAATGGTCGGCGAGATTCAGGCACGCGCTGCTCGCCGCGTCGCACACGTCGGTCGTGCAAGCGATCTGATCATCGCAGGACGCTGGGCACGCGCTGTCTACTGTCGAGCCGCAACCGCCGAGCGCCTGTGCGCCGAGCGCTGCCATGCCGCAACACCAGCCAAGAGTCCCGAGCGCCCGCGCCGCGCGATCCTTCATCATGCACCTCGACGATGTTCCGCTAAGGCGCCCTATTTCGTCGGTCGCCGGCATGGCAGCGTCGCACAGGTTTCGCCGATGCGCGTAGCTTTCGCCGATGCGCGTCGCCCGAGGTCAGGGCTTGTTCGAGGGGTTGCGGACCTTCATGCCCGGGAGCTTTGCTCGCATGGGAGCCATGGTGACGGTCTCGATCTTCTTTGCGCCGATGATGCCGGTGCGTGGGTTGGAGGCGCTGCCGCCGCTCGAGCCGCTGAAGGTCACGGCGTAGGTGCCGGTGACCTTTACTTTTGCGCCGGCGATGGGCAGCGGCTTTGGCAGCTTCAGGCCCGTGAACACGTCGTCCATCTCGGCCTTGTCGTCTTTGTCGAGCTCTTCGACGAAGGTGTAGATCTTCGCAAAGTTTGAGGCCCATCCCTTCACTTGAATGGCCTTGGTGCGAATGTCCTTCTCGTCTTTGCTCTCGGCGATCCAGAAGGTCGGTGACGGCGCGGCGCATCCCTCAGGATCGCCCTTGCCCTCTTTGTGGACGGCACAGCTCGGCACGCAATCCTCGCCTTCTTCGGGCTTTTTCTCATCTTTGCAGAGAGTCTCGAAGTTCGTCTTGACGATGTAGCCGACGATGGAGACCTCTTTGCCTTCGAAGTCGACCTTGCGGACCTCGCTGCGCAAATCGTGGATCGCGCCGGGCACCGTGTAGCTGTCGCCCTCTTTCTTCGGCTTGTTCGGTAGGGTCGGAACGGCCGGAAGATTGGGGCGCTTTCCGCTGTACGCGGGCTCGGCCTGGTAGGTCACTTCTTTCTGGCCGCAGCCCGTGGCGGTGAGCGCGAGCGCGGCGATTGCGGTGGCGGTGGCAAGGCGGTGGGTCATGGGTCCCTCGGGTGCGGCGGCATGTCTACTCGCTGTCCGCCGTGACGTATACCTTGCATCAACACCAGCGTTGCACGCACCGAAACGCCCGCGTGCACGCCCCAGATGTGCACGAAACCTGCGTCATTCTGGCCGCGCGGCCTCTTTCAACAGCCACGTCGTCAAGAGGCCCAGCTCCGCGTTCGAGAGCTCGGTGGCGAAGGCCGGCATGTGCCCTTCGAGCTCTTTCGCCATCGCTCCGCTCGGATACGTGGCGCCGCTGCCCGGGTTCTTCAGGTGGGCCAGGGTCCATGCGGGCGAGCCCCAGCCGCCAAGCTCGGGCGCGAGGGAGCTCTCGTCGAGTGGAGCCTTGCCGTCGAGGCGATGGCATTGGGTGCAGTGGTTCTTGACCAGGGTCTCGCCGCGGCTCCCGGCCACGCGCCCGCCGCGCGCCTCCGCCGCAAGAAACTGCGCGATGGCTTCGCGATCGGCCTTCGGCATGGGGACGAAACCCTCGGCGAGCGCGGGGTCGGCGGGCGGCGTCGTGAAAGAATCCATCATGCCTTTGAAGGGCGTGTTTCCGAAGCGCTCGGGCGCGTCGGGCGTGTCGAGCATCGCGAGGACGAAGCGCTCGGTGCCGAAACCCTCGAGGTTCGGCGCGGTCGACTCGCCCGGCGGGGGACCGAGCGCGTGCAGGCGATGGCAAGAGGCACAGTGCTTCGCGAACAGCTCGGGGCCGCGCGAATCAGGATCGGCGGCCAGCATCGCGAGCGGACCCTCGGGTGGCACGCCTCGCCGGCCAAGCTCGATGGCGCGGGCGGTGCGCTGCTCGGTACGCACGCGCGCGGCCTGAAATCCGGGGTCCTTCGCGTCGGCGGCGAGTGAGAGCCAGGTGAGCAGAGCCCCGACGATGGCGGTGAGCCCGAGCGGGGCGAGCACGATGGCGCGGCTCTTGATGCTTCGAGACGGGCCGCGATCGATGAACGGAAGCGCGCACAGGTAGCCTCCGAGCAAGAGCGGCAGGATGACGGCCGCGACCCACTCGAGCCGTCCGGGCACGAACTTCAACAGCTCGAAGAGCGCGAGAAAATACCACTCGGGTCGCGCGGGATAGTCGCTTGCCGGATCGGCCGGTCCATCGAGCGGCGCGCCATGGTGGCGGGCGGCGAGGGCGAACAGGACGACGAGGACTCCGAGGCTGACGAGGAGATCGCGCCAGAGCTGACGCGGATAAAACGGCTCGGTGCGGGCCGGGTCCGCGCGCTCGGGTGCGGTGACGCCGTGGCGTCGAAAGAGCGCGATGTGCGCCGCGAGGACGACGAAGAGCAAGAACGGCAGAAGCCCAACGTGCAGCGCGTAGAAGCGCGTGAGCGTGAGGTGGCCGTAGTCGTCGCCGCCGAGCAAGAGCCGCTGCAGAGCGGGGCCGATCGCGGGGACGCTGCCGGCGATGTTCGTCGCCACGCGGGTCGCCCAGTAGCCCTTTTGATCCCAGGGCAACAGGTAGCCGGTGAGCGCGAGCGCGAGCGTGATGCCCATGGGCGCGAGCCCGAGCAGCCAATTCAACTCGCGCGGTTTCTTGTAGGCGCCGTACCACGCGGTCTGTCCGAGGTGAGCCGCGAGCAGCACGATCATGGCTTGCGCGCCGTAGTGATGCAGGGCGCGAACGAGCCAGCCCGCGCGCAGCTCGTAGCTCACGTACATCACGCTCGACCACGCGGTCGTCGCGCTTGGCTGGTACGCGGTCATCAGCAAGAGACCCGTGACCGCTTGCACGACGAGCGAGAGCGTCAGCGCGCTACCCCACACGTAGGCCCAGCGTGCGCCGCCGTGCACGGGCTCGTCGAGCATCGCGGCGACGAGTTTCTTGTAGCCGGTGCGGTCGTCGAGAAATGCGCGCAGGCTCATCCGATCGACTCGCGCTCGGTGGTCCCCTGACGAAAGCGCTTGAAGGCGACCTCGACCCAGCCGTCGACGACGCGCGTCGCGAGCGGGTCCATGCCGCGCGGTGACGGTCCCGATGCGGCGCTTCCGTCGAGCAAAAAGCGCGAGGTGTGGCAAGGGCATCCGAAGCTCGCGCCGCCGTCGTCGAGCGCCACCGCGCAGCCGAGATGCGGGCACTCGGCGCTGAAGGCGAGGAGCGCATCACCGGCCTTGCGGAGCCAAACTGACCCGAGGGTCAGTTCGCGGGTCAGCGTGAAGGCGTCGCGTCGATCGCCGCGGACACGCACGCGCTCGGGCACGCCGTCGCGGAGCGATTCGAGGCGCGCGACGCGGATGAAGCTCGCGGCGTGTGCGTCGCCGGACGTGGCAGCGGGGCCGGCACCGCCCGAGAGGAAACGCGCCGCCGGGATCGCGAGGGACGCGGCATACGCGGAGCTGCCGACGCCCACGAGCACGCCGAGCACGCGCCGTCGCGATGTGGAGGGAGCGGCAGGCATCGACTCGCCAGCATCGCGCAGTCCACCGGCGTCGTCGGGAGCGGGTGCGGGGTGCGCGGCGGAATCGTCGGCGTCGTCGGGAGCGGGTGCGGCGTGCGCGGCGGAATCGTCCGCAGGTGGCTCGTGGCCCATGGAGGCGGCACCCTACACCGGTTGACCGCGTCCATCACTCGGGGAAGATTGGCGCGATGCGTGGTCAGACCCACACGCGCGGTCGTGGGCTGGCGCTCGCGCTCGCGAGTGTCACGCTCGCCGGCTGCGCGCTCAAGGCCGTGCCGAAAGGGAGCAAGCTCGTCGAGACTATCGAGCTCCGCGCGCGCGGCCCTCGAGCCCTCGCGGAAGGCGAGGTCGAGGCGCGGCTCGCGACCCAGAAAACGCGGCATGTTCTGCAATTCCAGCTGCTCGAGGGCGTGCCCGTGCTCGGGCTCTTCGATACGCTCACGGTCGAGTACCACGCCTTCGATCGCTTCGTGCTCGAGCGCGATCTCGAGCGAATTCGCCGGTATTATCGGGCGCGCGGCTTCTACGACGCGCAGGTGTGGGCGGGCCGCGTCATCGAGACCGAGCGCGGGCGCGTGCGGCTCGAGATCGCCGTCACCGAGGGCGAGCCGGTGTTGCTCGAGAGCGTGGAGTTCGCGTTTCCCGATGGACTCGCGGGTTCGCCCGAGGAGCTCGAGGCGCTCTTCGACGCTCGCTTTCGGCTCGAGCGACTCGTCGCCGAGTACCGCAAGCATCCCGTCATCGCCGGTGAAGGGCTGCCGCGTTTCGACGAAGACCGCTTCGACCGGGTCGGCAAGGATCTGGTGCGGGAGCTTGCAGACGCGGGCTTCGCGTACGCCGCGGTGGAGCGGGCGGCCCACGTCGAGCTTCGCACGCGCCGCGCTCAACTGCGCTTCGACGTGAAGCCAGGGCCGCTGTCGACCTTCGGAGAGATCTCGATCGATGGCGCGGGCGAGCTTGGTGAGGGCGTGATCCGCGAGCGGCTCGGCATCGCACCGGGTGAGCTCTATTCGACCGAGAAGCTCGACCTTGCGCATGACGATCTCGCTTCCCTCGGAGTCTTCGCGTCGGTCGAGATCGTCGCAGAGGTGTCGCCGCTGGCAGCGCCATCAGCATCGGCATCGCCATCGGCATCGCCAGCGCCATCGGCATCGCCAGCGCCATCGGCAACGCCATCGGCAACGCCGCCCGCGTTGGTCGCGCCGCGAGTGACGGCGATTCCGATCGCGGTGAAGTTGGAGATCGCGAAGCTCCGCGCCCTTCGCCTCGGCGGCGGCGCGGAGGTCGGCAGCCGGCTCGAAATGCACGCGATCGCGGGCTGGGAAGATCGCAGCCTCCTCGGTGGCCTCCGGCACTTCGCGATCGAGGCGCGTCCGGGCGTCGTGCTCTTTCCGACGCAGGCAGCGGCGGTGTTCGATGCGGCGCCGACGGACGTGATCCCGCAGGCGACGCTGACCGCGGCGTTCAAGCAGCCAAGCTTTCTCGAGCGGCGCACCGACCTGCGCGTCGAGACCGGGTTGCGCGTCTTCGCTCCGCATATTTCACCCGCGCCGGAGCCGGTACCGCGCGACTTCAACATCGTCGGTTACGCGGAGGTCGATGGCGCGGTGGGCCTCGAGCGCGCATTTCGATTTCCGCGGTTCTTCCGCTCGACTCTGAGCGCCAGCGCATTCGTCCGCACGCGCGTGGACTTTCCGTTTTCGTACAACCTCAGCGAGACGGCGCCGGGCTACGAGAGCGTCGTCAACCCCTACCTCGATCTCTCCGCGGCCTGGGATTTCCGCAAAGATCGCAGCGGCGCACCCACCAAGGTCGAGCCGGCACGCGGGCTCTACGCGGGGCTCGGCAGCCAGCTCGCGGTGGGCGACGCGCGCGACATTCGGCTCGCGCCCGAGCTGCGATTGTTCGTCCCCGTGGCCTCGCGTCTCGTCTTCGCGCTGCGATGGACGACGGGGTTTTTATTTCCCTTCAACTACGGCGACTCGCTCGGCGAGGAGGGGCCCGCCGACGACGCGGCGCGCGGTCGCGATCTGCAGCTCGTGGGCTTCCGCGCGTTTTACAGCGGCGGCCCAGCGTCGAATCGCGGCTACGGCTATCGCGAGATCGGCCCGCGCGCGGTGCTGCCATTCGTGTCACAGCGCGCACGCTCGAGCGAGCTGTTGCCGACCGGTGGACTCGGACTGTGGGAGGTCTCGGGCGAGCTTCGCTTCGCCGTGACCGAGCGCGTCGGTGCGGTCATGTTCCTCGACTCGAGCGACGTCGTCCGCACGCTCGGAGAATTTCGCCTGACGCATCCGCACCTCGCCCCTGGCGCTGGGCTTCGCATCGCGACTCCGGTCGGCCCGATCCGCATCGACGCCGCCGTTCGCCCGCCATATCTCCAACGACTCGGCATGCCCGAGCTCGAGCTCGAAGAGGGCGGTCCGAGTCCCGACGAGCCAGCGGAATTTCCCTGGGCATGGTCGCTCGCGATCGGCGACGCCTTCTGATGGCGCGGTCGTTCGCGATCGGCGACGCCTTCGGATGGCGCGGTCGTTCGCGATCGGCGACGCCTTCGGATGGCGCGGTCGCTCGCTCAGTTGCGCCGGCCGCTGCCGCGGAGCGAGTCGTGGTCTTGTTCTTTTTTCAAGAGCACTCCCATGAACGGTAGCTCACGCGCGAGTCGCTCGGTCGCGACGCCGGCCCGCGCGAGGACCAGCAGCCAATCGACCAGCTCGCTCGTGGTCGGCCGCTTTCGCAAACGCTCATTCTGACGCAGGCGATAAAACGCGGCGATCGCCTGGTCGACAAGCGCCTCGTCGAGACCCGGGTGATGCACGCCGACGATCCGCTTCATGCGCTCCGTGTCCGGAAAGTCGATGAAGTGGAACACGCAGCGCCGCAAGAACGCGTCGGGGAGCTCTTTTTCGTTGTTGCTCGTCATGATGACGATGGGTCGCTCGCGTGCGACGACTTCTTCGTTCGACTCCGTGATGCGAAAGCGCATGCGCTCGAGCTCATCGAGCAGATCGTTCGGAAACTCGATGTCGGCTTTGTCGATCTCGTCGATCAACAGGACCTTGCGCGTGGGGGCGGCGAAGCTCTGCCCGAGCGGACCGAGCTTGATGTACGTCCGCACGTCTTTCACGTCGCCACCGCCGAAGCGCGAGTCGTACAAGCGCTCTACGGTGTCGTAGACATAGAGCCCATCCTGCGCCTTGGTCGTGCTCTTCACGGACCACCGCAAGAGCTCGAGACCGAGCGCCTCGGCGACCGCGACCGCGAGCAGCGTCTTGCCCGTACCCGGCTCGCCCTTGACGAGCAGCGGCCGCTCGAGCGCCAGCGCACAATTGACCGCGGCCTCCAGCGCCGGATCGCTGAGGTAGCTTGCGGTGCCGTGAAATCGGCTGAATTCGCTCATGCGACGCTCGTTAGCACAGGTCGCTCACGCGTTCGTACGAGGACTTCGGCATTACGCAATGACTCGGATGCGGGCTGGCCCCGCGGTCATCGCGCCAATGATCTGCGCGTCCTCGACGCCCTCGCTGCGGAGCGCGGCGACCATCGCTTCGGCAGACGATGCGGGCAGCACGAGTAACAGGCCGCCCGAAGTTTGCGCGTCCGCCAAGACGAGGCGCTCATGCTCCGAGACGCTGTCCTCGAAGTCGCTCACAAGGCTTGCATAGGCCAGGTTTTTTCGCGTGCCGCCGGGGACGCAGCCGCTCTCGGCGATCACGCTTGCGCCCGGAAGTCGCGGGCATTGCGCGGATGAAATCGTTGCGGTGAGCTGTGAAGCCTCCACGACATTGCGAAGGTGCCCGAGCAGGCCGAAGCCAGTGACGTCGGTGCAAGCGTGCACACCGAAGCGCAGGCCCACGGCGCACGCGACGTCGTTGAGCTGGGTCATGCGTACGACGGCGGCGGCGAGCCACGCGGACTCTGCCGTGCCGGCGCGTGTGGCCTGCGCGACGAGACCGGTGCCGAGCGCCTTGGTCAACACGAGCGCATCGCCGTCCTGTGCGAATCGCTGCGACCACACGGCGCGCGGATCGACCGAGCCGACGACACTGAGGCCGCACTTTGGCTCGGTGTCCACCATCGTGTGTCCGCCGACGATGGCACAGCGGGCGCGGGCACATGCCTCGTGCATGCCCATGAGGATCGCGGCGGCGCACTCCTTCGACACCGAGTCGGTCGGGATGCCGAGAAACGAGAGCGCGAGCTCGGGCCGGCCGCCCATCGCGTAGACGTCGCTCAGCGCGTTGGTCGCTGCGATCACCCCGAAAACGTGCGGATCGTCGACGATCGGCGTGATCACGTCCATCGTCAGGACGAGCGATCGCGCGGCGCCTTCCGGACGCACGACCGCGGCATCGTCGAGCAAGCCGGTGCGCTCGTCGATCCATGCATGCGTGGCATGCGGAAGGTGTTTCAGGATCTGGACCAGATCCTCAGCGGGGAGCTTGCGTGCTCAGCCGCCGCCCTTCACGAGGGTCGTCAGTCTTGGTGCGTTCATGGGGTGACTCGGTTGTGGTCGGCGTGTCGAAATGGAGCGCCCTTGTCGGCCGCCGTCATAGTCGAGTCCACGAGCGCCGCCAGCGGGATTCTGGCCGAGTCGCGTGCGGCGTCGGGACGAGGTCGCGATGGCGCCGCCGTGCGGAATGTTCGTGAGCGATGTGCCTGAGCGGAGTTCCGGCGCGGAGTTCCGGCGCGGAGTTCCTGAGCGATTGACGGGGCCGCGCGCCGGAGGCAAGAACGGCGGCATGGGTGAGCACATGGGGGAAGAAGATCGGGCCATCGTGGAGTCACTCGTCAGCGTCGTGTGGGCGGACGGGGAGGTCGCGCAGCGTGAGCTCGAAATGCTCGAGGCGTTGCTCGAAGGCTTTGGCGCGAGCGGCGAGGAGGCCGCAGAGCTTCGGAGCTATGCAGAGGTGCCGCGGAAGCTCGCGGACATTCCGATCACGGAGCTGTCGTTCGGCGCGCGGCGCACGGTGCTTCAGCACGCGGTGATCATGACCTGGGTGGACGGCGCGCAGGGCGATGAAGAGCGGGCGTTCCTCGGCAAGATGTGCGAGGCGTTGCGGATCCCCTCCGAAGAGGCGCAGTCGCTCATTGGCAGCGCGAACGAGCGCGCGCAGCAGCTCCTCGCGACGCTGACGGCCGAGGAGCAGTGATTCGAGAGCGCCGCGGCACGAAAGGCACGGCGCTCGGAAGTTCATCCCGCCTCGGATGCGCGCTGACCGCGGGTCTTGCTGCGAGTTTCTTGAGCGGCAGCAGCGACGTCTCGGCCCGAAGCTCCGCCGCAAGCGCGAACGATGCACCCGGCAGCTTCATCGCCGGCACACCGGGCCCAATCCCGGTAGCGAGCGCGAGCTTGACGGACGCCCCACGCTCCGAGGTGGTCGGAGCGCCACGAGGCTACGCACCGCGAGATCGCATCGACGCGGGTCGCACCGGCCGCACCACCACCGAGCTTCCGACGCCGCTTGCCCGATGGCGATGGCAGCGCGAGCTCACCGCGGGCCTCGAGCTGCCGCCGGTCGTCGATGCCGAGGGCGCGGTCAGCGCGTGGCTCGTGACCGGGGAGGTCGTCCGCGTCGATCGCGAAGGCAAGATTTCCTGGCGGCGCCGAACGACCTGCAGTCCAGGTGGTGTCGCGCCGGTCCTCACGAGTGATGGCAGCGTGGCGCTCGTCTGCGCGGATGGCAGCATCGAGCGCATCGATCGCGCGGGTGCGCTACGTCCAGCAGCTCCGCTGGATCGAGCAGCTCCGCTGGGCGCGACGGCGCTGCGGGTCACGGCCACGCCGCTCGGGCGCGACGATGGCGGTCTCGATATCGCGCTCGATGATGAGCTCGTTCGCGTCGATGCGAGCGGACGTGTGACGGCGCGCACCGGCCTCGGGCGCGGGCAGCGTGCGGTCGGCGGTCTCGTGCGAATCGGTGCCGCGGTGATCGCCACCGGCGAGGATGGCACGGTGTGGCGGTGGCAGCCGCCGAGCGCCGCGGTCGTGCTCGGCAGCTTCGGCGGGTCCGTCGCGGGTGGCGCGGCATACCTCGGCCCGCGCGCGCTCGTGGGCGTGGTTGCAAATGCCCGCGTGGTCGCGTTCGACCCCGTGGCGCGAGGCATCACGCTGCTCGCCGAAGCAACGGCGCAGGACGGCTTCGAGGGACCGGTGACGTCCTCGTTCTCGGGCGATGTGCTGGTCGTGAGCCGCAAGGGCGAGATCGTCACGATCCGCGAAAAAACCGCTGAAGTGCGACGCGAGCCGCTCGAACTGCGGGCATTTGGCCCGTTGACCAGCACCCGTGGGGCGACGGCACCGATGGGTTACGGCGCGGGTACATTTCCCGCGCTCCTCGTCGACGCCGCGAACACGGTGGCCTTCGTCCTACCGTCCGGTCGCATGGGGATCGTCGCCAACACGAGCTCGGCTGAGCGCCCCGCGGACAACGCGGTTGAAAAACAACCCGCTGACAAACAGGCGGATGAAAAACACGCCGCTGAAAAACACCCCGCTGAAAAGGCCACGCGCGTGACCATCCTCGAAGCCGCGGTGTGTCCGCAGCCGCTCGCGATCTTGCCGGCGGGACCGCGACGCGTCGTCATCGCTTGCCGCAGTGGCCACATCATCGCGTGGGGCGACGAGTGAGCCACTCCGCGCGGGACTGGGAGCGACCGGGCCTGTCCGAGCGCAAAAAGCGGATCGCACGCGCGGCGATCGAGGCATTCTTGGCAGACCGAGAGCCTGCGGACACGGGCGACGGCAGCGGCCTCGTCGTGCCGGACGCAGCCTGGTGTGAGCGCAACGTCCGGTCGTTCGATTTGCACATCGGCGCGTGCTCGACGCTGTTGCGCTTCGCCCTGGGAATGCTCGTCGTCCTGCTCGAGTGGCTGCCGATCGTGATCGTCGGGCGTGCGTCGCGCATGAGTCGCCTCAGCCTCGAAGAGCGCATTCGCTACCTCGAAGCGCTCGAGCGGCACCGCGTCAGCTGGTTCGCGCTGCTCTTCATTGGCACGAAATTGCCGATGTTGTTTGCGGCCTTCGAAGAGGGAGCTCCGCTCGCGTCGACCGGCTTCGATCGAAGGACGACGCAGACGCGCCGGCGTCTCGTGATCGCAGCAAATCGAGGCCAAAACCCGTGATGCGAAGCCTCTTCGGTGGCCTCGCCCGGGCTCCGGCAGCGCGCATCGACAGCGACGCCAGCATCGTGCATGGCCGCGAGCTTTCGCGTGGCTTTCGACACCGCGCGGACGTCGTCGTCGTGGGCTCGGGCGCGAGCGGCATGACCCTCGCCGCGATCCTCGCGGAGGCCGGCCTCGAGGTGCTCGTCCTCGAAGAGGGGCCTTACTACCGCCATCAGGACATCGCGCAGTTCACGCCGACCCAGTCCTTGCGGCGGCTCTTTCGCGAGGCCGGCATGCTCACGGCGATCGGCGTCGGCCAGACCCCGCTCATCTCGCTCACCGTCGGGCGCGCAGTCGGTGGCTCGTCCTTGCTCACCGGCGGCGTGTGCTACCGCATCCCGAGCCGCGTGCACCACGAGTGGGTTCGCGAACACGGCCTCACGGAGCTATCGGAAGCGCGCCTCGAAGCCGCCTACGTCGAGGTAGAGCGCCGCATCGCCGTCACCGAAGTGCCCGTCGACATGCGCTCGCTCTCGACCGCAAAATTCGTCGAAGGCGCAGAAAAACTGGGCATTTCGATGAAACCGCTGCGCCGCAACACCGGTCACGAGTGCGAAGGAAACGGCCGCTGCAATTTCGGCTGCCCGATCGGCGCCAAGCGCTCCGTCGACATCGCCTACTTGCCAAGCTTGCTCGCGCACCGTGGCCGCGTCGTCTCCGATGCCATGGTCGATGGCGTCATCGAGCGAGGCGGCCGCGTCATCGGCGTGCGCGGTCAGTTGCTCGGCGGGGCTTTCGGCGCACCGAGTCATCGCTTCGAGGTCGAGGCCTCGGCCGTCATCGTGGCGTGCGGCACCGTGCACACACCGGGCGTGCTTCGCGCGGCGGGCATTCGCTCTTACGGGCTCGGCCGCTTTCTCACGCTGCATCCGTGCGCGCGCGTCGTCGGTCGCTTCGACGATGCGCTGCACGGTTGGGACGGCGCCTTGCAAAGCTGCTTTGCGGACTCGCTCGACGACGACGGCACGCTCTTCAACTCGGTCTATACGCCGGTGAACATGCTCGCGGCGAGCTTCCCCGGCGTCGGCCCGGAGCTGCACGCGCGGGTCCGCGAGCTCACCCACTACGGCGTGTTCGGCACGATGGTGCACGATGAGGCCGGCGGCCGTCTCGTGCCCGGAATCGGCCGCGAACCCACACTCCTCTACGAGATGGCGCCACGTGATCTCGCGCGCCTGAAAAAGGGGATGGGAGTCCTCGCGGAGATGGCGTTCGCGGCGGGCGCTCGCGAGGTGCTGCTGCCGATATTCGGAATGACGCCGCTTCGGACCATGGACGACACGCGACGATTCGCCGCCGAGCCGCTCGATGCACGACGGCTCGAGTGCCTGTCGTTTCATCCGCTCGGCAGCGCGCGCATGGCGAACGACCGACGCCGCGGTGTCGTCGATGACAGCGGAGAATGTTTCGAGGCGCCCGGGCTCTTCGTCGTCGACGGCTCGGTGCTGCCGACCAGCATCGGGGTCAACTCGCAGGTCCCCATCATGGCGATGGCGACGCGACTCGCCTGGCGCCTGCGCGATCGCTTGGTGTAGTTGGTGTAGTTCGCTCCGAGGCACCGATGTTTGATCTTCGCTCCGACACCGTTACGCGCCCTTCGCCTGGCATGCGCGCCGCCATCGCCGTGGCCGACGTGGGCGATGACGTGTACCGCGAAGATCCGACGACGCGCCTGCTCGAAGAAGAAGTCGCCGCCATCACGGGCAAACCCGCGGCGCTCTTCGTGAGCAGCGGCACGATGGCCAATCAGCTCGCGCTGCTGTGCCAGACGCGTCCTGGCGACGAGGTCATCGCGGGTCGAAGTGCGCACGTCATCGCGTATGAATCGGGCGCGGGGGCTGCGCTCTCCGGCGTTCAGTTCGCGCAGACAGCGGGCGAGATTTTCAGCGCCGAAGAGGCCGCACGCCTGATCCGGCAGCGCGCTTACTACTGCCCGCGCACGAGCGTCATCGCCGTCGAAAACACCCACAATATGGGGGGCGGCCGCATTTTTCCGCAAACGAACATCGCCGCCCTCGGCGAGCTTTGCCGGCGCGAGGGCTTCGTATTTCACCTCGACGGCGCGCGCATCTGGAACGCCGCCATCGCCACCGGCACGAGCGTCGCCGAGCTGTGCGCCCCCTTCGACTCGGTGAGCGTGTGCTTCTCGAAGGGACTCGGCGCGCCCGTGGGCTCGGCCTTGTGCGGGAGCCGCGAGCTGCTCGAGCGCGCGCTGCGATGGCGCAAGATGCTCGGTGGCGGCATGCGGCAAGTCGGCCTGCTCGCGGCCGGCGCCCGCTATGCGCTCGAGCACAACCGCACGCGCCTCGCCGAAGATCACGCGGCGGCGGCAGCTCTCGGCGCGCGGCTCGCGGAGATCGAGGGCGTGACCGTGGCGCCAGTCGAGACCAACATCGTGATCGCCAAGCTCGCGCATGCCGAAGCAGCCGTTGCGCGCGGTCGTGCTTTGGGTGCGAGTTTTTCGGCCATTTCGCCCGATACCATCCGGCTCGTGACGCACCTCGACGTCACGGGTCCACGCTTCGGCGATGCGCTCGCGCTCGTCACGCAAGCCGTACGCGAGGCGTTACATGGCTGAGTCGCTGCGGCTCGCGGCATGGCGGTCCTCGACGCTGCGGCTCGCGCTGCTCTCGTGGCTCGCTTTCGCCGCGGGGTGCGCGCCCAATCACGGCGAGGCGTGGGTTCGCTCGATCGACGCGGGCAAGCTCGCGTTCTCCGCGGGCCATTACACCGAAGCGGTCGCGCATTACCGGCAAGCCGCGGCCGGCGCGCAGCGGATCAAAGATCGCGACGAGGCGCTGTTTCTCGTGGCCCGCACGCTCGAGCGGAGCGAACAGTGGGACGACGCACGCCAGAGCTACGCCGCGTTGGCAGCTCTCGTCCCCCCGGGCCCGCGTGCCGCTCGCGCCGCCTTCGACGAAGCTCGCCTCGCCATCGAGCACGGCGATAGAGCGAGCGGGTGGGAGCGACTCGCGCGTGCCCTCGAGACCCATCCAAGCCACGGCGCCGCCAAGCTCGCGCTCGCAGAATATCTCGCGCACGTCACCGAGGTCGGTGGCGAGACCGCGCTGCGTGAGCGCATCCACCAGTGGCTGCCTCGCTTCGCCGCGAGCGAGAGCGAACAGCGACTCGAATACGAGCTTGGCCTCTCCTTCGGACGCTCCGGAGAGCTCGCTCATGCCCACGCCGCGCTCCTCTCGACGGCACGGCGACACCCTTACCCCAAGGGCGGACTCACCGACGACGCGCTCTTCGTTGCGTCAGAAATTGCCGAAAAACATGGCGATCCGCGCCTCGCCATCGCGGATCTCGAAGAGCTCTTGCGCGTTCGCGAAGTCGCTACGGGCGGCAGTTACGAGCGACCGCGCTTCCCGGCCGCGCGCATGCGAATCGCAGAGCTCACCCGCGATCGGCTCCACGATCCGCGCGCCGCTCGCGACGCCTTTCGCGCCGTCTACCGGCTGCACCCCACGAGCATCCTCGCCGACGACGCCCTCTGGCAAGAGGCGCGCCTCTCCATCGCGCTCGCCGACGCCGCGGGTGCATGCGAGGTCGCGACCCGCCTCGGCGCGGACTTCTCGTCTTCACGCTACGCGGGCTGCGTCGCCGAAATCTGCCCGGTGCGCACGCCGCCCGACGGACGCGTGTGCCCCGACTACATCAAGCGCCAGCTCAAGGGCGAGTGACACGCGCGCCGCCACCGATGCGCTCGCAATTGCGCCGGTGACGAAGCCACGACAACTCACCAATCCGGCAGAAATTCCGGGGCCGTCTGCCCTTCAGTGATCGTGCGGCTGACCCGGCTGCGCCGGCTGCCCCGGGAGCGGAGCATGCGGCGAAGGTGTCGGGGCGCCCGGTCACTCCGGATGAGGAGCGCCCGGTCGCTCCGGCTGAGGACCGCCCGGCTTGGCTGGAACAGGACCGCCCGGCTGGGCTTGAAGAGGGCCGCGCGGCCGTGCCGGTCGAGCCGCTGCGGGCGCCTTCGCGGCGTCGCCGTGGGCCCGATCCGTGTCGCCGTGGACCTTCTCTTCGCCCGCGCCGTGCCCGCTGTGCGCGCCTCCGAAATGCGGGCTGAGCAGCGGATTGAGCACGCCCAAAAACCCGCACAGCCCCGTCAACAAAAGCGCGCCAAGCACGAGATGCGGCGTGTACCAAAACGGATCTTCGCCGTCGTCGATCTCGTCCTCTTCGTCGTCCTCGCCCTCCGCGCCGCCGTCGTCTTCGTCGGTCGCCAGCGCCTCGTCGGTCGCCAGCGCTTCGTCGGTCGCCGCAGCATCATCGTGCTCGCCGGCTTCGTGCGCCTTCTCGCTCGCCGTGCCGTGCGCGTGCTTGTCGCCCTGCTTCGCCTTGGTGGTGTTCGCCATTTTCGACTTCGCCCTGATGGAAGATCTTCAGCTCGTGAACGTGGCCCACGCGCTGGTCACGACCGGATCGGGCCGTCCCTTCACGTGTGCGACGAGAGCTACCTTGCCCTCGCCAATATTCCAGCCGCTCGTCACGATGGTGTCGCCCGGCCAGACGGGATTGCGAAACTGCGCGCCCATTCCGACGAGCGCGATGGCGTTGCCGCCCGCCGTTTTCTCGATCGCGGCGCGCGCGACGTGTCCATAGGTCGCGAGGCCGTGCAAGAGCGGCCCCTGTGCAAAGCCCACCGCCGCGGCAAACTCTGGGTCCGCGTGCAGCGGGTTCGTGTCGCCAGAGATGCGGTAGAGCAGCGCTTGCTCCGGCGACGTCTCGTGCTCGACCGTCCAGTCCGCGTCTCGATCGCGCGGAGCCGACACGGCCTCTTCATCTTTCGGTGGACGCTCGCCATCGAAGCCGCCCTCCCCGCGCACGAGGATGTTCCACTCGGTCGCGAACAAGGGCTCGCCGGCGTGGCTCGTCTCGGTGGTGATGATGAGCGACGCGAGCTTCTTCAGATCGTAGATCCCGCGCAAAGTGCCGACAGTCTCGAGCGTGCCTTCACTCGGGGCCGCGCGAAACGCCCGGATTTTCTGCGCGCCGTGCACGACCATCGCAAAGTTCGTCTTCGCGCGCGTCAACAGCTCGATCACCGCCTCGAAGGCCGGCACGACCGCATACGTCGGAAACACCTGCATCCCGCCAGCGACGCTCTCGTACAAGTAGCGAAGCTCGCTTTTCTTGGCGCCAATCCCAAGCGCGTAGGTCGCCTGCTGCCGCCAACCATAAGTGTGGCGATAGCTTTGGCTCGTCGCGCCGATCTGGCTCAAATCGAAGGGCATCGGGATGTTCCTCCGCCGGGGGCGTAGAGAACCAATCGTGCGGCGTCAACGCTGAAGGTCCGGCTGCTGCAGGTCCCGCCGCGTGAAGGTCCCGCCAATGCAGGTCCCGCCGCGTGAAGGTCCCGCCGCGTGAAGGTCCCGCCAATGCAGGTCCCGCCGCGTGAAGGTCCCGCCAATGCAGGTCCCGCCGCGTGAAGGTCCCGCCGCGTGAAGGTCCCGCCAATGCAGGTCCCGCCGCGTGAAGGTCCCGCCAAT
>SHZB01000056.1 GCA_009692485.1 Myxococcales bacterium | reverse complement strand
GCCAGAAACTCGTCGATCGCCTTCGAGCAAGCATAAGACCAGCGACCCTTCGTGGTTGCGCCCATGACGAGATCGCCGTCCTCACGGAAGGGAACGTCGGTGGATTTTCCGTACACTTCGCTGGTAGACGCGACGAAGACCGGCTTCTTCTTCTTGGCAGCGGCCGCGAGCACGAGCTCTGTGCCACGAACGTTGGTCTCGATCGTGTAGACCGGGCTCTCCACGATGAGCTTCACGCCAACCGCCGCGGCCAGGTGATAGACGATGTCCGCGCCGTCTACGAGCTCGTGAACGAGCGGAACGTCGAGGAAAGACGCCACGTGGTACTGAAACCGCGGGTTAGCCTTGAATGGCCGAAAATTTTCGGCGCTTCCCGTGGAGAGGTCGTCGAGAATGACAACTTCGTCTCCGGCCTCGAGCAGTGTCTCCGTGAGGTGCGAACCAATGAAGCCCGCTCCGCCTGTGATGAATACTCTCATGTTGCTCTCATTGCGGCAGGGCTGCACCGCGCGGCTCGTCGCCTGCCACGGGCTTGCGGCTTTGAGGAGCCGTGTCGCTCCCGTAGTAACCGTCCCTCTTGTAATAATAATAGGAATACTTGTATTCGAGCCTTGAGAAGTCGACGGCATTGAGCACGCCGCCTACGAGTCTGCCGCCGACGTCATGGATCGATCGCAGCGCATGGCGTGCCAGATCTTTGCGCGTCTTGAACGCACGCGTCACGAGCACAACGCCATCGACAATCGTCGAAATGACGGCCGGGTCGGTGACCGCGACAACCGGAGGGCTGTCGATAATGATGCGGTCGAAGCGCGTGCCAAGCTCGGTCATGAGGGCCTTGAACCGCGCTGTATGGAAGAGCTCGGCTGGATTCGGCGGAATAGGTCCGGCAGGCAGCACCCAGAGATTCGGAATGTCGGTCACCTGAACTGCGTCGTCGAGGCTGCCTCCCATGAGGGCGGAGCTGACGCCGGTCTCTGCCGTCTTGCCGAACAGGCGGTGCAGTCGTGGGCGTCGCAGGTCGCAGTCCATCAGCAACACCTTCTGGCCCGTCTGCGCCATCGCGATACCGATGCAACAAGCGACCGTGGTCTTGCCCTCTGACGGGCTCGCGCTCGTCACGAGCAGCGACTTGTGAGGTTTGTCCGGCGACATGAACATCAGATTGGTGCGGATGGCTCGTGACGCCTCCGCCACACCGCTGTTCGGTTGCTCGTGCACGATGAGCTCACGCTTGCCCTCCTCGATGGGCTTGCCGCGGTGACGCTTCTTCTTCCGCGAGGAGTAGCTGTAGCCACCAAGCCCCAAGCCGGGGCCGCCCACCTGCGGCAACAATCCAAGAAAGGTGACGCCGTCTTCCTCGATGTCATCCGGCACCTTCACGGTGCGGTCGAGAGCCCCACGCATGAATGCTGCCGCGACGCCGAGCAAGAGGCCTCCGAAAATCCCCGCCGCCATGTTGAGCGGCACCTTCGGGTACACGGTGCTGCGCGGCACGAGGGGACGGTCCACGATGCTGATGTTGTTCACTCGCATCATCTGGGTGAGATCCGCCTCCTTCGTCCGCTCGAGGACGAGGCCGAAGAGCTTTTCGGTGTTCTCTTTCGCACGGCGCAGCCGGCTGTGCTCAATATCCAGAAGGTTGAGCTCGTGCGCTTGTGCCTTCGCCTTGTCGAGCAGAGCCTGCAGTCCGCCGGCTTGACGCGACGCGACGTTGAAGTCCCGTTCTACGGCCTTCTTGATGTTTGCGATTTCCTTCAAGATCCCCGTCTCTGATGCCTTCACCTTGCGATTGGCGGCTCGGACGGTGTGATGGTTGGGCCCCTTGTTTTCTCCGAGCAGCGCGTCGCGTTCGCTTACGGAGCGCTCGTAATCACTGCGCAGCCCGTTCAAAAGCGCGCTCTTGGAGAACTCGCTCGATTGAATCACCGTGGGATCGTTGAGCGGCACGGTATCGAGCACGGATTTTCGCGCGGCGGCCTCCTGTGCCAGCGCCTTTGCCCGCGACAGCTCACTGTTGAGCTGCTTCATCTCGTCGATGATGATGCTCGACTTGTCGTCGAACGCGAGCGAGAGAATGTCGTTCTTTTTCTTGTATTCGTGAAGCGCTTCTTCACTCGAACGCAGATCCGAATTGAGATTATCGACCTGGCTGCGCAGCCAGTCCGTTGCGGTGCTCGTTGACTCCAACGCGATTTCGAGATTCTGGTTTACGTAGGTATCGATAATCGCCGAGAGGATGCGTTGTGCACGCTCCGGGTCGGCATCCTTGAGCTTGACGCTCGCGAGGCGGCTGTCGCGGACCGGCTGGACCTCGATGCGAGATCGCAGCTCCTCTGCGGCGCGGTCAGGGGTTGTGCCTTCTCCGGGCGATGGCTGTTCACCGGCTGATATGTTCTGGAGGAAGGCGAGATCTCGGTGCAGACCGTGGTCGTTCACGACACCCAGGGCGACGCGGCGCGACTTGATGATGTGGTACTGCGTCTCGTAATATTCCTGGTTGCCCCAGAGGCCGTCGGTGCCGAGGTCGACGATGCTCTCGATGCGATTTCCGAGCGGCTTGGCCGGCGTCGGGTCGAAGAGGACCGTGCCTTCGGCCTCGTAGATCCGGGTTTGGCCAAGCGTGTAAAACACCGTTGCAACGACGATGCTCGCGAACGTCACGACGGTTGTCGGCCAGTACTTCCGGAGCACGTGCCAGACGACGACGTTGGTCGACTGGCGGGCCGCGTTGCCGGGTTGATGCGACTGGGACTCGTTGGTGCTCATCGGCGAAAGGTTTCGGTACGGTGCGGTACGCGGGCGGCGCGTTCAAATGCTGTGCGGTAGCCGACGCGCACGGCCGTTTCCCATGTTGACGGCATTCCCGCAAGCTCACCCGCCTGAAGCAAGTGCGTTATCGCAAGCCGACGCAGGAACGACGGGGGCGGTTTCGCAGGCACTGGTGGGGACTGCGACCACGATCGCGCAGTTGGGCACAGGAACGAGAAAACCGGGCGGTCGCCTCACAGCGTCTCGCCCGGTGTCCATGGCCATTCGCCACGTGTGCGTCGAACTGTCCGCCGGACTTCGCACGCGCTGCGCCGAAGTTGGCGCCGCATGCTGGCTTCGCGACGGTGGAGGCGGTGGCTCAGTTGGTGAAAAAGATCGCTTCGATCTCGGTGCGGACCTGCTCTTCGGTCTGGCTGCGCGCGATCGCGATTTCTTTCACGATGAGAGTGCGAGCCGTGTCCAGCATGCGGCGCTCACCGAACGAAAGCTGCTTGTCCGTCTTGAGCCGGTAAAGGTCGCGAAGGACCTCTGCCACGTCGTAGATCGAGCCGGTCTTGATCTTATCCATGAAGCCGCGGTAACGGCGATTCCAGGTCTGGTTGTCGAACGCAATCGTGCGCTCGCGCAGGATGTCGAAAATCTCTTGGATTTCCTGCTCCGAGATCACCTGGCGCAGACCGACCGCGTTCGCGTTCTTCACCGGCACCATGATCTTTCGGTCGGTGTCGAGAATACGAAGGACGTAAAAACACTGGCGGCTGCCGGCGATATCCTTTTCTTCGATATCGATGACCTCTGCGACGCCCTGTGCGGGATAGACAGCCTTGTCGCCGACCTTGAACTGAAGTTCCGTAGTGGGCTGAATGTTCTGCATTTTCCTTCTCGTTTCCTCGGTGGAGCGCTCCATGCCGGATGGCACTTGAAAACTCCCTCAATTTGGGGTGGCGCGAGTTCTGTCAGAAGCGGGGTTCTGCCGGGAACAGCGCCGTTTGAGACGCTGCTGTCGCGGATACCTTCGCTCCGAACGCTTGCTGCGTCGCGAACGCCTAGCGCGCCACGACCAACTTCGCCACACCCCTCGTGAGTCTGCGTTTCGGGTTCAGGGTTTCGCGCGTGTTGGGTAGCACACGGGTCGAAACGATTGTGGCTGGCAGCGCCTTATGAAAGACCGCCAGGCGCGTGCACCATAGTGAAACGCCTCAATAGAGTCAAGATACTTTGCATTCGGGCGATACGCGACTAATGCCCGCGCGCCGGGCGGCCAATTCAACTCTTGCCATGTGCGCTCACCAACTCGAGCGCGAGGCCCCAACGAACGCCCCGGTCCGAGACGAGAACACGTGCTGCTTTAGCCAGCTCACAAATTTCGTCGGCGATGAGGGCTCCGGCGACGATCACGTCTGCACGCTGGGGCTCGATGCCGGCGGCGCGACGGCGATCGGCGAGGGGCATTGCCGCCAACGCCAGAGCAGCATCGCTCAGCGCTTCTCGCCCGAGGACCGCGCCGTGGACGCGACGAGGATCGTAGGGAACGACGCCGTGGCAGTAGGCGGCTAGCGTCGTCATCGTCCCGGCGACGCCGACGAGCGGGCGGCCATCAAGCTTCGGTGCAGCACGAAGGGCGACGCGGATATCGCGGCGAATCGCCTGCAGCTCCACGGCCCTTGGCGGATCGCTGCGCACGTGTCGCTCGGTGAGGCGAACGCTGCCGATGTCGAGGCTGACCGCCCGGCTGAGAGTTCCCGCGCCGCGTCCGACCCGTGCCCCGACGATGATCTCCGTGCTTCCGCCGCCGATGTCGAAGACGGCCAGGAGCCCGGTCGGTTCGAGACCGATGAGTGCGCCGTCAAAGGTAAGCCGGGCTTCACGCTCCCCGGAGACAATTTCAGGTCGCGCTCCGAGGATGGCCTCGACCTCGTCGCTCAATGCATCGCCTCCCGTTGCGTCGCGCATGGCGCTAGTGCCAACCGCGGCGATGAAATCCGCGCGGTGGAGCGTGATCTGGTTGGCATAATCAGCAATGCAAGCAAGCGTTCGCTCCCGCGCGCCGCGGCTGAGACTCCCAGTGCTATCCACGCCTTCACCGAGCCGCGTGATCGTGGCGCGCTCGACGATGGCGTAGAGGTCGCCGTCACGCACATCGGCGATCAGCAAGAGCACCGAATTGGTGCCAATATCGACGGTCGCCACGCGCATGGTCATCGCCCTCACCCTCACGCCACGCTTCAGTCGCTGATGGTCAGGGACCTGAGATCGATCATCTCTTCGAGCTTGGGGAGCACGACGAGCTCGCATCGCCGGTTCGTTTGGCGACCCTCATCCGCATCGTTCGTCGCGACGGGATCGGTGGCGCCATACCCGGCCGCACTCCAATGATTTGCGTTGAGGCCGCCGCCGCCCTTCTCTGCAGCTCCCACGAGAAAGACGAGCACCTCGCGTGCGCGCATGGCGCTGAGACCCCAGTTGTCTTTGAAGATACCCGCTTTGTAGGCTCGGTCATCGGTGTGCCCCGCGACTTGAAAGTCGCGCATCGAGAGATCCGCATCACGGCGGATGACAGCCGCCACTTCTGCAAGGATTTCTTCGCCATTCTTCTTCAACGTTTCCCGGCCGGAGTCGAAGAGCACGTCGCCCGGCAGAGCAATCGTCATGCGGTTGTTTCGCACAGCCACAGTGAGACCGAGCTTGGTCAGACCCTGGAGTTTCTTTCGCAGCTCATCGAACCGGAGTCGAATGGCCTCGAGCTGCGCGGCGCGACGACGAAACTCCTCGAGCGCGGTGGCCTGCTCTTCGACATTCTTTTGAAGGGTGACGACATCGATGTTGGCGTCGGAGAGCTGGCCCTTGAGCTTGTCTAAGTTTGCCCTCGCCTCGTCCACCTCGCGTTGAAACTTGGCGTTCTGCTGCTCTTCGGCAGCGAGTTGCGCCTTGAGGCTCTCTGCACCGCGGAGCTGCGCGCGCATTTCCGCCTCGGAGTAGCCGCAACCTACGAGCGCGGATGTGGCGAGAACAATCGCAGCAAATTTGAACATGTGCCGTCCCTTCGGGCGTGGACGCTACCGACGAACCGGTGTCGATTCAACACGCGCCGAGACGACGGGTAACACGTCGCAACTGTCAACTGAAAACGACGAATAGCGCCCGGAAACATCCGGCGAAATGGGCGCCGAGGCCACCGATCTTTTCATGCCAACATTTTTATTGACGCCATGCCATAGGTGGCACTATGTGTCGTGCAACAGCTGTTGCCCTGCGTTGCGCGGGTGCCCAGACTTGAGGAATTCGAACATGGCTACTAAGAAAGCTGCGAAAAAGGTTGTGAAGAAGGCTGCAAAGAAGGCTCCCGCGAAGAAGAAGGCGGCGAAGAAAGCCGCAAAAAAAAACTGAGTTCGAGCCGTAAGGCGCCTGCCAAAAAGGCGCCTGCCAAGAAGGCGCCTGCCAAGAAGGCGCCTGCCAAAAAGGCGCCTGCCAAAAAGGCGCCTGCCAAGAAGGCACCCGCGAAAGCGGCACCTGCCAAGAAGGCACCCGCGAAAGCGGCACCTGCCAAGAAGGCGCCCGCGAAAGCGGCACCTGCCAAGAAGGCTCCAAGCGTCGCTCCCAAGGCGGCGCCTGCACAGCCAGCGGCGCCGGCAATGCCGCCTAATTTCGGCATGGACGACGAAGCAGAGTGAGCCAATCACCCGCCGATCCGTAGATCGGTCCCTCGGCACCCTCCATCATTCGGAGGTGCACCTGCGAGGGGGCGGGAGCTGCGACGTGAACGGCGTCGCGGCGAAAATACTGCCAGCGAGACGCAGTCCTGATGCAGGCGTGTGGACTGGACTGCGTCTCGCTGATCTTTTCACCGTTTCACGATCCGCCGCAGCTCGGGAGCGCGAGGTGAAATTCGTAACGCGCCTCCCAACGCAGTTGGAGTTCGGGCGCGTTCAGTCACATTGAGAGGACCTTGAGTCGGGTGACTCAGTCACCTTGCGTCGAGGTGCCGCGCTTCACGCGAAGCGGGTACTCGACGACGGTCTCCCTTCCTGCCGGCGAGGCTGGAAACTCGATCGTCGACGCGACGTGCTCGAGGCATTGAACGGCTCGAACATCGAGCGGCGCTTCTGGCCGATGAACGAGCTCTGCGGAGCGAACCATTCCGGCGGGCTCGAGCACGATTCGGAGCGTGATGCGTACTTCGGACTCCGCGGTCGCGTCGAGCCAGGCTTCGAAGCAGCAAGCGAACGAACGCTCTCGCTCTGCAAGCGCATCGAGCACGCCCTGCGCGCGATCCCCTGCCTTCGCTTTCGCCGCGGGCATCGCGTTGTTGAAGATCGCGCCGCGCGGTGGAAGTGAAACAAGGGCACGCGGGGCAACACATTCTGCGAGTGCGGCGGGGTCGAAGCCGACTCCCGGCGCCGGACTCGACGGAGACCCCGAATCGATGGTCCGCGGTGGTGGATGCACGGCTGCGGCGTCTGGCGCGTGGGCTTCGGATAGCGGTGAAACGCGGGCGGCAGTGGGCCGCGAATCGGCGTCCGTGCCTGCCGTCGTAGTGCTCGCAGCCGCTGCGTCCGGCGCAGTGGCGGGCGGCCGAGGGTCTGCGCGCCGGCACGAAGGCACGCTGCCCAGAAGAACTGCGGCGGCAAAGAACGAGGCAGCATTTCCGAAGCGCACGTGGCCGACACCGTAGCTCGTGGAACACGCGGCTACAAAGGCGAGCCAAGCATGCGGCTGGGAAGCGCGCGCGAAACACGTCGTTTACGATGCGCGTCGCGCTCTTCGCACCGCTGAACGTTTACGATGCGCGTCGCGCTCTTCGGACCGATGAAAGTAGCGCGCGGAGTTGCAGTGTGCCGGCGTGCTGTGCGAAGAGAGGCGCGGTGGCGCACGCACCGGATCCTATCGCTTCGGGCGAGCCGCCACGCGGAAGCCCATGGGACGATCCGCTTCTTGTCGCGCCGCTCGCGTTCGTCGATCTCGAAATGACCGGCCTCGAGCGTGATCGTGATCGCGTCGTCGAGATCTGCATCGAGCGCGTCCGTGGCGGAACACTCGAAGCACGCATGTCCTGCGTTGTGCGTCCCGAGGGCGATGAACCCGGTGGTGGAGCGAAGATTCATGGCATCCCGCCCGCGGAACTTGCGAATGCACCTCCATTCGCAGAGCTTGCAGCGGAGGTCGTGCGCCTCCTCGACGGGGCTGTGCTGGTCGCGCACGGCGCTGACCACGACGTCGCATTCCTCCAGGCCGAGCTCGCTCGCACCGGGCGACAGTGGCGCTGCGTGCACTTCATCGACACGCTGCTCTTGTCGCGCCGGGCTTTCAATTTTCAAAGCCATCGCCTTGTCGCGCTCGCGAAGGAGCTAGCAGTGGAGAGCCCGACGTCGCATCGCGCTGACAACGACGTGCGCGTCCTCCGCGCAATTTTCGCGCGAATCGTGGCGGAGCTTCGACCGATGACGCTGCGTGATCTCTGGCACGTGAGAGTCGGCGCCGGGCATGTGCGCCCCGAGATCCTCGCGACCGTGGAGCGTGCGCTCGCAAGCCGCACCCCTGCCCGTGTGCGCTACCGCTCCGCCGGCCGTGCCGCCAAAGACATCGTTTTTCACGTCACGGCGCTGCGGAGGGACGTGGACCCGCCGGTCGCCACAGGCTACCTCGACCACACCCGCGGTCGGCGCGAGCTCAGGATTGACCGCATTTTGAGCATCGAACTTCTCGGCGGCTCGTGAGCTACGCGCACGCCTCGGCGCACTTGAACTGAATTCGCACTTACAGTGGTCTGATTCGAGACGGCGGTGCTATTTGGAGCCAGGATTCTATGGAATCACGACTTCACCCGCTTGGCCGCGTACTCGCGGTGGCCTCGTTGGCGGGCGTTTTCGCGACCGCATGCGCGCCTGCCGGATCGCCGTCGAGCCAGCGTCCCGTCGTCGCGGAGAAGTGGTTTCAGCGGGCGCTCGGCGAGTATCGGCGCGTCGCCATGGACTCCGCTTTCGACTCTTCGCGGCAAGCGCTCGAGCTCGTGCCGGGTGATCCAGAGATTCAGGAACTGGCGGCGCGCGTGGCGCTTGCTCGCCTCGAATACGACGAGACACTGCGACTGCTGAAGGGCGCGCCCGGATCGACGGCTGCCGCGTTGCGTGGTCGCGCCAGCTGGTACAAAGGCGATATCGAGCGCGCGGCCGACGAGCTCGAGCAACTCCTGGCGGATCCCGACGTCGAGGACTCGTGGGCAAAACAGATCGCGCAGCTCGCGCGTCGCGGTGCCGGTAGAAAGCCGTACGACTTGTCGGCGACGGAGGGTCAGCTGGCATCGGTCGAGATGACCCGCATGCTGCCGGGGAGCCAGCCGCTCTTCATCGTGCCGCTCGAGATCGACGGCGAACAGGCGCTCGCGGTCGTCGCCACCGGCACGCCCGAAGTGATGATCGACTCCGCTGCGCGCACCGAGCCGAGCTGGATCTCATTGCGCTTCGGCAAACGCCTTGAGGTGCGGGACGTGCCCGCGCTCACGCACGATCTCTCTGGCCTCTCGCAACAACTTGGCGCGCCGATCAAGGCGCTGCTTGGAGCCAACATCTTGCGGCGCCTCAACGTGACGCTCGATTACCGGGGTCGGCAATTCGTTGCGCGTGCGTTTACGCCTCCGCCCCCGCCAGTGGCGACGCGCGTCAGTGTTTTCTACGTACGCGGCGGCGGGATGGTCGTGGGCAGCAGACTCGGCGATCGCGACAACACCAGCTCTCCGATGCTCGTCGACACCAGCATGGGATTTTCGCTCGCATTCGACACCGGCGGCTGGAAGAAGATGGGCATCGAGACGGCGAGCCTTCGTCTTCTCGGAGGCGAGGGGGCTAGCGCAATTCGCGCCGGGACCGTGCCGGCATTCACCCTCGGCGCATTCACGATGCCTGGAGTGCCGGCGGTGTTCGGACCTACCTTCGACAAACTAGAGCGTGACCTCGAGGTAGATCTCGACGGCACGCTCGGCGCGGGGATGCTCGCGGCATTTCGCGTGACCTTGTCCGACGGGGGCCGCGTCATGTGGCTGGAGCAGTCGCCGCCGGTGCCGCCCGCTCCGCCGATCGACCCGCAGCTCCTTGGTGAGATCGGCGCGAGCGACGCAAGCGACCACGACGACCCGGTCTCGGCGGGTTCCGGTGCGGGTCGCGCACCCGGCGCTCGGCCGCGTCCCGAGCCGGGCGTGGAGGTTCTGCGATGAGCTCGACCCTCGCCGTATACGCGGGAAGTTTCGATCCCATCACGCTCGGTCACCTCGACCTGATTCGCCGCGCCGTGCGCCTCTTTCCGCGCGTGGTCGTGGCCATCGGGCGACACCCCACGCGCCATCCGCTATTTCAAATCGACCAGCGGCTCGAGTTCTTGCGCGGCGCGACGAACGGGATGCCGACGGTAGAGATCGCCGCCTTCGACGGCTTGCTCATTCACTACTGTTCACGCATCGGAGCGACGATCTTGATTCGCGGTCTGCGTCACTCGATGGACTTCGAATATGAGCTGCAAATCGCGCAAGCGAATGCCGACATGGCGCCGGAGGTCGAGACCGTGTTCTTCCCGACCGCGAGCAAATATGGCTTCGTGACCGCGTCGCTCGTGCGCGAAATCGCCAGCCACGGTGGCGACGTCAGCCGCTACGTTCCGCCGATCGTGCTCGCGGCGCTCGCCGATAAATTTCCGCCCGCCTGAACCGGGCGGATCCGTCGTCGGCCCCGCCGGCGCGCAAGCGACACGCCCCTCAGTCCGGCGTCGCCAGCTCGAGCGACGAAGGCGCCGCGGGCAACGGTGGATCGCCTTCGCGCATCGGCGTCGGCATGAAGAGGACCACGAAGAGCACGAGGCACCCGATCGCGACGGCGCGGCGTCCGCGGCTGAGCTCGCTCGGCTCGGTCGGCGGATGATTCGTGCCGGCCGCGCGCATCATGAGGCCCAGCAACACGAACCATACGAGCCACACCGAGCCAGGTTCGATGCTCCGAAACGCGACGACGTTGTAGGCGAAGACCGCGAGGAGGAGCGCGTGCAGCACCCGCGCGATCCGATTCTGTCGCTCGCCCAAGAGCGCATACGCGATGTGTCCGCCGTCGAGCTGGGCGATCGGCATGAGGTTGAGCACCGTCACGAAAAGACCGGCCCAGCCTGCAAATGCGACCGGATTGAGCAACACGTCGTGCCCGGGTGGGATCTCGCCGAGCACGACTCGTTTGAGCGCGAGATACAAGAGCGACTGGCCCTCGAGCAGGCCACCGCTCGTGGCGATCACCGGCGACTGCGCGAGACCTACGGCGAGCACCGGGAGCGTGACGACGAGGCCCGCGATCGGTCCGGCGGCGCCGATGTCGAGCAGGGCGTTGCGTGATCGAATGCGCT
Source organism: Myxococcales bacterium (assembly GCA_009692485.1). GTDB lineage: Bacteria > Myxococcota_A > Polyangia > Polyangiales > Polyangiaceae > SYFR01. The sequence continues at coordinate 9,774 of SHZB01000056.1, read as the reverse complement.
CGGGCATCGAGATCACCGCGCCCATCGTGCCGAATGGGCTCAAGAGCGGAAGCGGGATGAAATAGGGCAGCGATGCGGGTACGCGATGCAGGCGCGCCGCGAAGTAATGACCAAACTCGTGACAGACGAGGATGCTCATCATCGGCACCGCGAAGGTCCATCCGTGCGGGACGTTGACGAGAACACCCGTGATGGTGAACGCCGTGTCCGCTGGGTAGGTCTGAAGCGATCCGGTGATGAACAGCGACACGAAGGTCGCAAAAAAAAGCGCGACGTGAACGGCGGGGCGCGCGCCAGGATGACTCTGTTCAGAAGCGGGGGCACCTCGGTCCGGCATCGCCGCACGCTCTACCACACGCGCGAGGCAGGTTCGCCGAGACGGAACTTGGCGCGGGATGTTGGGCCGATGACACGCGCGCGTGAGGCAGGTTTGGCCACGCAACGCTTTCACGACACCGCACGGCGACGCGCCTCGCTGCGACGTGATCGAAGTGCCGCGCTTCTGTCCACATCACAGCCTCGCGACACCGTACGGCGACGCGCATCGCAGCGATCTCTCGCGAAGAGTCGCTCTGCTCACTTCGACTATGCTGCGCGGATCCTTGTGACAGCGGCGACGTCAGCTCTCGGCGGGGGACCTATCCGGCGCGAGCTCGGCGAGCTGTTGCGTTTGGCGATGCCGATCGCCGTCGCGCAGCTTGGATTGATGGCGCTCGGCGTCGTCGATACGGCGGTTGTTGGACGGCTTGGAGAGCGCGAGCTCGGCGGCGTTGGGCTCGGCAATGCCGTGTTCTTCACGATGGGGTTGTTCGGCGCCGGTCTCTTGCTCGGCTTCGATCCGCTGATCGCCCAAGCCATCGGCGCGAAGCGACCGGAGCGCGCGCGCGTGTTGATGTGGCAAGGCGTTTGGGTCGCGCTCGCCCTGGCAATTCCGGTGGCGCTGGTGACCTCGCTCGCTGGCCATTCACTCGTGTATTTCGGCATCGAGCGCGCGACGGCGGAGCTTGCCGCAGAGTATGTGGATGCGCGTCTCCTCGGACTGCCGCCGTTCATGGTGTTCATGGTGGTGCGCGTGTTTCTTCAGGCTCACGCCCGCACGCGCCCGATGATCGTGAGTGTGCTCATCGCCAACGTGATCAACGCGGCGCTCGCATGGGCCCTCGTGCACGGCGATGCTGGCCTCTTGCGCGTGGGGCTACCCGCACTCGGCGTCCCGAAGCTTGGCGTCGTGGGGGCCGGCGCCGCGAGCGCGGTCGTCGCCTTCGTGCAGCTCGCGATCGTGGGCCTCGCCGCACTGCGCGTCGAGCCCTCTCCAGAGCCGTGGCGTCCGGCGCGCCGTGAATGGAAGGCCCCGCTCGCGCTCGGTTTGCCGGCAGGCCTGCAACGACTCGCCGAGGCGGGCGCGTTCACGATCACCGGCGTGTTGATGGCGCGGATCGGCACGCTCAGCGTCGCGGCGCACCAGATCGCGATCACGCTCTCGTCGGTGACCTTCATGGCCTGCCTCGGCGTGAGCGCTGCCGCTTCGGTGCGGGTCGGACATGCCGTAGGTCGCGGCGATTCCGCTGCGGCGCGACTCGCCGGCCTCGTCGCCCTTGCCGTTGCGGCGGGCTACATGCTGGCCTGCGGCGTCGCATTCGCGCTCGCTCCGCGCTGGCTCGCACTGCTGCTCAGCGATCAAGACGCGGTCGTCTTGGCGTCGCTGCCGCTCATCGGTGTCGCCGCGGTATTTCAAATCTCCGACGGTCTTCAGGTCGTCGCGACCGGTGCGCTTCGCGGCGCCGGGGACACGACCTTGCCGCTCTATCTCAACCTCGTCGGCTACTACGCGCTCGGCCTTCCGATCGGGATGCTCCTTGGCTACCAGCTCGGCATGGGTGGCGTCGGCCTCTGGTGGGGCTTGTGCATCGGCTTGAGTGTCGTGGCCGTCCTGTTGGTCGTGCGATTCTGGCGCCTCAGCGCAAATCCAATCGCGCGCGTCGAGGCACTGCCAGACAGCGCATGAATGGGCGGCACCAAGTTTGACACCAGGCTCGAGCGACCGCCGCCGCGCCTCCGCGTCACGACAGTCCGAGCAGCTCGCGCGCCGCGAAAAGATCACGGACGACGTAGGGCGTGAGTGACGTGAACTCATCGTGACGCTGCTCGGGAACGGCGATGACCGCGACGCCGGCTGCTACCGCCGCCCGCACTCCTGCCAGTGCGTCCTCGAGCACGACGGCGCGCTGCGGCTCGACCCGAAGCGTCGCTGCGGCCTTCAAGAAAATGTCGGGCGCCGGCTTCTGATGAATGACGTCTTGCCCGGAAATTACGGCGTCAAAACGCGATGAGAGGCTGAATCGGGCGAGCACCGCGCTGATGAGTGCGTGCGTGGACGACGAGGCGACTGCGACCGGTATCGACGCGGCGGACGCGGCGTTCAGCAGCTCGACGAAGCCCGGCTTCAACGCCAACTCGTCGAGCCGCGAGAGGAAGGTCGCGACCAGCCAACGGACGCCGTCTTCGACCGACACGGGCAGCGCGATCTCCTCGCGCATCGTGATGATCGCGTTGGCGAGACCGGTCCCGATGCAGCGGCTCGCGAGTTCGTCGTGAAAGGGACGCCCGTGCAACTCCGCGAGCGCCCGCTCGACGCTCCACCAGAGCGGCTCGCTGTCGATCATCAGTCCGTCCATGTCGAAGATGAGCGCACCGACGGGCTTCGGAATCATGGTGCGGCCGCTATCATTGCCGTGATCATGGCGGCGGACAAAACGAGCATCGACGCGCGTCGTGACCTGAGCGTCCTCGCGTTGATCGCGGCCGTCGTTGTTTTCGCGTGCGCGCTGACCCTGTGGCGCGACGGTCCGGGGCCACTGCGGCTCGAGTCGCCGGAGACCGCGTTTTCACCGCAACGCGCCTTCGATGCGCTCGCCGAGGTTCTCGGAGATGGCGCTCCGCATCCGGTTGGAAGCGAGGCGAATCAGCGCGTTCGCGATCGCATCATCAAGCGGCTCGCGGCGCACGGGCTCGCCCCCGAGCTAGAGCGCGGGGTCGCGTGCAATGGGCGTGGCGGTTGCAAAACCGTGGAGAACATCGTCGCGGTCGTTCGTGGCTCTGGCGCGCGCAACGACCTTGTGATGCTCGCGGCCCACTACGATTCGGTGGCGAGCGGGCCGGGCGCGTCGGACGACGGCATCGGCGTGGCGATCGTCCTCGAGACCGCCCGCCTGCTCACGAGCGCGGCACCCGGAGAGCGTGACGTCGTCTTGTTTCTCGGCGACGGCGAGGAGGCCGGCTTGCTCGGCGCGCGGCTCTTCGTGCGCGAGCATCCGCTGGCTGCGCGAGTCGCCGATGTCGTGAACGTCGAAGCGCGCGGCACCTCGGGCACGAGCTTCCTGTTCGAGACCAAGGCCGTCGGTGTCCGCACCGCCCGCATCATGGCGCGCGTGCTCGAGCGGCCGCGCACCAGCTCGCTCTTCAGCGCCGTCTACCAGCACATGCCGAACGACACCGACCTCACGGTGTTCGGGCACGCGGGGATGCGCGGCTTCAACTTCGCCGTCATCGGTGACGCGCGCTATTACCACACGCCACTCGATGACCTCGCGCACCTGAGCGTCGCGAGCCTTCAGCACCAAGGAGATGCCGCGTTGGCGCTGGTGCGAGAGCTTGCAAGCCTCAGCGAGGAAGCCGCCGCGCGTGATGAGCGACGCGCCGTTTGGTTCGACTGGCTCGCGCTCTTCGTGGTCGTGTGGCCCGAGTCCTGGTCGCCAATCCTCGGCCTTCTCGCGCTCGCGCTGTCGATGCTTGCCGCTGCAATTGCCCGTAAATCCGGGACCGAAAGTGCCCTGCTGCGCGGATGGGGCGCGTGTTTCGTCACCAGCGTCGCGCTGCCGATCATCCCGGCGCTCGCGTCCGCGGTGTTCGCGTTCGGATGGACCCCGGAAGCCTCGGCACACGGCGCGTGGCACGGCCTCTCCGTGGCGGGGTTCGCTGCCTGCGCGGGCGCGGCGTTGCTCGCGCTAGGCCTGTCCGCATCCGCACTCCGCCATGCTCACGTCGTCGCGAGGCTCGTGGGCGCATCTCTCGCCGCGAGCTTCCTCGCCGTTGTCGTCGCGACGGTCACGCCCGCGGGCTCTCCGTTGTTCGTCGTGCCGGCGCTGGCGCTTGGTGTCGCCGCTGTCGTCGCCGCGTCCTCGTCCTCGTCCTCGTCCTCGTCCTCGTCCTCGTCCTCGTCCTCGTCCTCGTCCTCGTCGTCGTCGTCCTCGTCGTCCTCGTCCTCGTCGTCGTCGTCCTCGTCGTCCTCGTCGTCGTCGTCCCTTGCGTACGTACCGCCAACCTTGTTTGCGGCGTTCGTCGCGATGACGATGTGGCTGCCGGTCGCGCTCGCGATCCGCGATGCTCTCGGTTTCGTGGGCGCCCCGGCCGTGAGCTTCGCCCTTGCATCCTCGCTCGGGCCGCTCGTGCCGATCGCCGCGGCGCTTCACTCGCGCTGGCGTTACGCGCTGCCGATCGTAGGCGCGACGCTCGCGGCGTTCGGGGTGATCCTTGCGACTCTTCTACCCGCTGCGTAGTGGTAGCGTCCGCCGCGATGTTTCACGCCGACGCCGAGCTCTGCGGGCACGCGCTCGATCTCTGCCAGCGGCTCTTGCGCATCGACACGACGAACCCTCCCGGCAACGAGATCGTCGCCGCCGAGCTGTGCGCCGAGGAGCTCCGCGCCGCCGGCCTCGAGCCCGTGCTGCTCGAGAGCGCGCCGGGGCGTGGCAACGTCGTCGCGCGTCTGCGTGGCACCGGGGACAAGCCGCCGTTGTTGCTGACGGCTCACCTCGACGTCGTCGAAGCGGACGCCTCACAATGGAAATACCCGCCTTTTTCCGGTGAAATCGCGGACGGTTGCCTCTGGGGTCGCGGCGCCATCGACATGAAGAACCACGCCGCGATGTCGATCGCGCTCATCTCGCGGCTGGCTCGCGAGGGCCGTCGACTCTCGCGCGACCTCATCTTCGCCGGCGTCGCGGACGAAGAATCCGGCTGCGAGTTCGGCTCGAGCTGGCTCGTGGATACCCATCCCGATCTCGTGCGCGCGGAGTTCACCATCGGCGAGGGCGGCGGCTTCAACATCGAGCTCGCGGGCAAGCGCTTCTTCACGGTGCAGGTGGCCGAGAAGGGTTTCTGCTGGGTGCGCGCCCGTACGCGCGGCGAACCCGGTCACGGCTCGATGCCGCGCCAAGACTCCGCGATCCTGAAGCTCTCGCGCGCGCTCGCCCGCCTCGGTGAGCGTGGTTTGCCGCCGCACCGCACCGCTGTCGTCAGCGAGTTTCTCGCCTCGCTCGCCAGCGCACAGCCTCACCGTTGGCAGGGTGCGATCGGCGCGGCGCTCGGCTCCGGGTTGCTCGATCGCATCGTGCGGCTCTTGCCGAACCCGAGCCTCGTGCGCCCGCTCTCCGCGATGTTCGCCAACACCGCCGCGCCCACGGTGCTGCGCGCTGGCAGCAAGACCAACGTCATCCCGGGGCTCGCCGAGGCCGAGCTCGACGGCCGTACGTTGCCAGGCCAGACCGACGAAGATCTCCTGCGCGAGCTCCGCGAAGTGCTCGGTCCCGAGGTCGAGCTCGAGGTCATGCGATCCGCGCCGCCGGTCGAGACTCGGCCCGCGAGCTCTCCCGTCTACGACGCCATCCTCGAGGTCCTCGGTCGCCGCGAGCCCGATGCGCGCGCGGTGCCGTACATGATCCCGGGCTTCACCGACGCGAAGAGCTTCACCCGCCTCGGCACGCGCTGGTACGGATTCGCGCCCGTGCGACTGCCCCCCGGAATTCGCTTCGCCGACATGTTCCACGGCCACAACGAACGCATCCCGCTCGACGGCCTGCGCTGGGGCACTGAGGTCCTCAGCGAAGTCGTCATGCGGGTCGCCGGCGGCGAGTAGTTGGCCGCGGCGATACGAAGCCGCGCCAGGAAATTGCCCGCGTCGCTTGATGGCAAGCGCCGCATCGCCTAGACCTCGCCTCGCTGGGACGCACGCCGTCCCACGGAGAGGTGACCGAGTGGTCGAAGGTGCACGACTGGAAATCGTGTGTACGGAAACGTACCGTGGGTTCGAACCCCACTCTCTCCGCAACTCCCCTCTCTCTTGCGCCCTCACTGCCAGGGATTGCCGTCATTGTGGCAACTCTGGAATTTGCCGGGATTGGCGCTGAACTCGGTCTTGTACTCGGCGGCGCCGGGCACCGTGGCGAAATAGTCGGCGGCCGGGCAGTGCTGTTTGATGAGCGTCTTGAGTGCGCTGATGGCGGCGTAGTCGAGGGCCATGGGCTCGAAGATCAGCGGGACCTCCGTGCCATCGACGATCTCGGCCTCAAGCTCGGCGAGCTTGGCGAGTTCATTGGCGCGGCCGTACTCGCGGATGGCGCTGAAGTTGGCTTAGCTTCGCGATGAGCGCGAGCGAGGCTGTCGTTGTCGCGCGGCCCATCGATGACCGCGAACTTGTGGTGCATGGACACACTGGCTCTTGCAATAGGCGATGCCCTTGACCTTCGTGGTCCCGTGGAGCTCTGCCAAGTTGTCGGACAGGTTGTCGTCGGCCGTGTCAGGAGCGCCGTCCGCGCCATCGCGGTGAGCCACCAAATTCTTCGCGGCTTTGGCGTTGAGGCCGCACTCGCTCGCGCTGAATCTTGGCGGAGGCTGCCCTTCACCGTGCGCGGGCCGGTACCAAGAGCTGGCCGCCGCGGGTTTTATTGAGGGTGCCGTCGGCGAGCGCGGTGTGGCCGTTGATGAAGACCCAGCGCATGCCCTCGGCTTTGAGGCTGGGCTCGGCGTAGGTCGCGCGGTCGCGTACTTTTGTGGGGTCGAACACGAGGAGGTCCGCCGCGGCGCCGATGGTGAGGGTGCCGCGTCGATCGAGTCGGAGGGTGTCGGCGGCGAGCTGGCTCATCTTGCGGATCGCCTCGGGTAGCGAGATGCGCTGCTCTTCTCGCACGAGCTGGCGCAACATCTTGGCGAAGGTGCCGTGGCCGCGCGGATGCCGGGTTTGCGCGCCGCCGTCGGTGCCGAGCATCACGAACGGGTCGATGACGAGACGAGCCTGGAGGACCGGATCGATCACGAAGAACGCGGCGTTCGCACCGTTGGGACCGACGTCGTCGATGAGGAAATCTTCGAAGGGCTTGCGGGCGCTCGCGGCAAGCTCGGCGAGGGTCTTGCCGCGCCACGCTCCGGTGCCGAAGAGCGTCGCCGTTGGACCGCCGCGTGATGCGACGCGCTCGCGGAGGTGGGTGGCGAGCTCGCTGCGGCGCTCGCGTTTTACCTTGCGCCACACGCTCGAGCCCTTTGCATAGTCCGGAAACACGATGCCGATCGTCGTGTAACTGGCCTCGTACGGATAGGCATCCGCCGTGATGCGCACGCCACGTTTTCGCGCGCGCTCGAGGGCATCGAGGAGCTTGATGGCCCGCGCCTCACCCTTGCCATGCACGATCTTCAAGTGGGCGACGTGCACACGCGCGCCGGCATCGCCCTGCGCGAAGAGCTCGTCGAGCGCGGCGTCGATGGTGTCGTCATCCTCGCTGCGGAGGTGGCTCATGATGAGCGCGTCGGCCTCCGCGATGGGCGCGGCCAGGGCCAGCAGCTCCGCGCGCGGCGCGACCGAGCCAGGGTGGTATTCGAGCCCGGTCGAGAGGCCGAATGCGCCGTGCTTGAGTTCGATCGTGAGCAGTCGCTGCATGCGCGCGAGAGCCTTCTCGTTCGGATGCGGATCGCCGCCGATCTTCGCGAGCGCACGCAAGGTGGCGTGCCCGACGAAAGGCACGACGTTGACGGCGAGCTTCTTGTTTCGCATTCGCTTGGCAAAGGTGCTCATGCGGTCGCCCGACGGGCTCTCGCCGTCTTGGCCGACACAGATCGTGGTGACGCCCATCGCGATGAAATTCTCGCTCGCACCGAGCGGATCGCCGTGCGAGTGCGCGTCGATGAAGCCCGGCGTCACCGCCAGCCCGCGGGCATCGATGCGCTGCTTGGCGACGGCTCGCGTGACTCGGCCCACGTGCACGATGCGCCCCTCGTCGATGAGCACGTCGCCGAGCGCCCCGGCCGCACCGGTGCCGTCGATGACCGTGCCGCCCTCGATCCAAACATCGACCTCCGCGTCACTACCGTAGGCAGGCTGTGCGAGAAACGCCGGCTCGCGCGCTAGTGATGCAGTTGCTGGCGCAGTCGCTGGCGCAGTCGCTGGCGTGCTCGACGCCGTAGTCGTTGGCGCGTTGGCCGAGATCGCGCTCGCCGTGTCGGTTCGATCACGATGGGCAGGGTGCTCGCGATCGGCCGGATTTCCGCACGCGCCGCACGCGACCGACAGCGTGACGGAAACGGTAAATCGCACGAAGGAGCGCACCCTGACCCGATACAACGAACGCGGTGACGCATGCAGCCACGTTCGCGACAGTCTCGCCGCGACCCGATACAACGAACGCGCACACGCATGCAGCCGCGTTCGTGACCGTGTGCCGCGATCGTGCTTACGCGCAGCTGTCGGGCCGCTCCGCTTGTCTGTTTGCGCTCGGCACGGACAGACTGTTCGCCACGTTGGTGCACGCGCTATCGTCGCCTTTGCCAAGAGACCGGAGCCACCCATGCGTACGAAAACCCGCGCCACTATTTTGATGTTCGTCACGCTCTTCGCCGGGCTCGCGTATGCGCCCTTCGCGAGCGCCACCGGCCTGCAGGCACGCCTCGGCATCACCTTCGTCGCGCTCGTGTCGGGCGATCAGAAGCCGGCGATCGTGCTCGTGCCGAGCGAAGCGGTTCGCAGCGTCGCGGTGAAGCTCGACCGCTCCGACGGGACGAAGAGCGCCGTGCGTTCGGGAGCGATCGCTGCCGGCGCCGAGGCGCGCATCGCGATAGCCCAGCCCGTGGGTCAGTTCGCTTACAAAGCGCACTTCGATGTCGTGCTCGCGAGCGGTGAGACCGGGACGCTCGACATGGATTTTTCGCTCACGCGCGTCGACAAATTGAAGCTCGATCTCGTGCCCGCCGACGTCGATCTCGACGGGCGTACGCTGAGCTTCAAGATCAACAACCCTGCCGCGAAGGCGACGCTCGAAATCTACGGGCAAGACGGCCAAAAGCTGAAGACCATCGAGAGCGCTTACCAGGGCGCGCAGGGCGGCACGAGCCTCACGATTGCGTGGAGCGATCCGGGGCCGGATGTCCTCTATCTCGACTTGAAGGTCTACGACATCGCCGGTTTCTGGAAGGGCGTGCGGCTCACGCCATTTCACATCGACATCCCCCACGACGAGGTCGAGTTCGAGTCCGGCAAATCGGAGATCCGCGTGGGCGAAGAGCCCAAGCTGAAGAAGACGCTCTCCCTCATCCGCGACGCGCTCGCGAAGCACGGCCAGCTGCTCGAACTGCGGCTCTACATCGCGGGCTACACGGACACGGTCGGCAGCAAGGGGAGCAACGATCTGCTCTCGAACAACCGCGCGCGTTCCATCGCCGCCTGGTATCGCAACAATGGTCTGAAAATCCCGATCTTTTCGCAGGGATTCGGCGAGACGGTGCTTGCAAAGCCGACGCCCGACGAGACGCCCGAGGCCGCAAACCGCCGCGCCGTTTACATTCTGTCGAGCCAAGCACCAATGACGAGCAAGGCAATGCCGCAAGGCGCCTGGAAACCACTCTGAGCGACGGGCCGCGCGAGCCTGTTCACGGCGTGGGCCCGATCACCAAGTAGTGCTGATCGCAAAGCTGCTGATCGCAAAGCTGCTGCGAGCACGCTGCGGGGCAGAT
>SHZB01000055.1 GCA_009692485.1 Myxococcales bacterium | reverse complement strand
GGCGATGAGTCCCCGACCGCTCCCGCCCCGGCCGACCACGCGTCGCGCCCAACTTGTCGCCGTCCCAAGCTCGGTCGCCTCGCCGACCCTACCGCCGCAAGCTGTCGCCTCGCCGACCCTACCGCCGCAAGCTGTCGTGACACCAGCCGTCCGAAGAGTCGTGATTCCGCCGCCCCTACCGAGCGCATCGGACTCGATGCCGACGGAGCGAAACGCTCGCGGTGCACACCGCTTGACAACGCCACGCGACAATGCATCGACCAAGCGCATTCACGAGCCCTTCGCGCCGATGTTCGCATCCGTCATGCCGATCCCGGAGCAGCCCCTCGCGCCGATGTTCGCGTCCGTCGCGCCGAGGATGCCCGCACTTGAGTCCGCGCAGTCGGACGATGACGAGCTCACGATGGTGCGCTCGCTGCCATTGCCGTCGATCCCGCCGCCGGTACCCGCCCCGCGCTTGCCGGTCTTCTCCATTTTGCCCTCGGAATCGGCACGAGCCACGCGGGTCGAGCGCGCTTCGCTCACGGCGGTGACGAGCGTTCTTCAGGAAGTGATGGCCCTCGACGCAAGGCAACGGGCCCGGCGGCGCTGGCGCGGTGGTTTGACCGCCTCGCTCGCGACCGCTGCCCTGTTTCTGATCGTCCTCGCAGCTCTTTGGTCGAACCGCCCGCCGTCGCTCGAAGCCGTGACGGCGCGCGCCTCGGCGCTGGCGACCCTGACCGCGGAAGACCTCGCGTCCTCGACTGCGAAGCGCGACATCGACGAAGGCCTCGACCATTCGGCCTCCGCGGCTCTCGTCGTGCCGAACGCTCAGCGCGCGACAAAACCAGCGTCAACGTCGCCGCGCGCACGTCGCAAGAGCCCGCGCCCTTCGAGGGCCGCCGAGCCTGCCGCATCCGTTCACGCGCCTGCCGCATCCGTCGCCAAGCCTTCGGCATCCGTTCACGCGCCTGCCGCATCGGTCGCGAAACCCTCCGGCGGACGCGCCACTCTCTTCGCGGTCGCTATCGGCGGCGCCTGCTCGTTCATGATCGACGGCGTCTCTCGAGGCACGACCGCACACGCGCGCGTTGACGTTGCGCCCGGCGCTCACGCGGTGACCTGCCGAGCAGCCCGCGGCGGAGGCAGTCGCACGCGCAACATCACGCTCGCGGCCGGCGAGGTGAAGAGCGCGGTCTTCAAGCTCTAGCGCGAAGCACGCTCGCGAACGAGGCCAGCCGCCCCGCTCGCGTTATCTGCAATTCATCTTCGGGTCACTCGCACGGAGCACAGGTCGCGACCGAGAACGGCTTCATGCCGGTGCAGCTGCGGCACGCGAAATCCGCGCAGTCGGTGAACCCGTTCTTGTCGTTGTCGATCCCGTCGGCACAGCTCACGGGGCTGCCGTCGCACACGGTCACGAGCGGCGACTTCTGGCAGCCGAAGTCTTTGCAATCCATGAAGCCGTTCATGTCGTTGTCCATGCCGTCGCTGCACGCCGCGTCGGTGACCTCTGCGGTCGGGCACTTGCCCGCGTACTGGCAGTCGAAATCCTTGCAGTCGGCGAAGGCGTCACCGTCGTCGTCTTTGCCGTCGGTGCAGTTCGACTCCACGCACGCCGCCGCGGTCTTCTGACAGGAAAAATCAGCGCAATCGATCTTGCTGTCTTTGTCGTTGTCGGTCTTGTCGGCGCACGCGGCATCGCCAACCTCGACCGTGGCCGCGCACGCCGCTTCGAGCCAACAATCGAAGTCCGCGCAGTCGATGAAGCCGTCCTTGTCGTCGTCGGCCTTGTCGGCGCAAGCTTTCTCGCGACACACGGTGACATTCGGGTGGCCGTGGCAGGAGTCATCGGCGCAGTCGCTGAGCTTGTCGCCGTCATTGTCCTTGCCATCCCCGCACAAGGTGTCGTCGTTCTCCACGTCCGCTGGGCAGGTCGTCGTGCCTTGGCAGGCGAAGTCGTCGCAGTCCACGAAGCCGTTGTTGTCGTCGTCCTTGCCGTTGGTGCAGTCCGTCTCTTTCGGACCGCCGCCGGTTCCGGTCGAACTCGTCGTGCCCGCGCCGCCGGTGGCCGAGGTGGACGTCGTACCTGTCCCGGTCCCCGTCGCGCTCGACGTGCTCGCAGCGCCCCCGTCGCCAGTGTCGTCCGTGCCAGCGCCTTGCGAGCAGGCCGCGAGAATCAGCGCCAGGGAAGTAAGGCCGAAGGCACTAGCAGTGAGGACGTTGTTCATGACGATCTCCGGGAACGCGAAAGGAAAAAGGAAGGAGCATGGCGTGCGGCACGCAGCGCCACGGACGACGAACGAGGTGCCGAGCGGACACCTCCGTTGAGCGGGGCCATACTAGCACCGGCCCCGCGGAGGCAACCCGCACGAGCCCGCATGAACACGCCAGGCGCTCAGGACGCGTCGTCGAATGGCTCGTCTACGCCACGCTCGAGCCCGGTCGCGATGCCCCACTCGCGCAACCGATATTGAATCGTACGGCGGCTCACCCCGAGGATCGCCGCGGCCTTCGTGGGCGAACCACCGACCGAGTCGAGCGTCTTCAAGATGGCGAAGCGCTCAAGCTCCGCGAGCGTCACGCCCGGAACGATGAGCCGGATCGGATCATCCTGTCGGGTGCCGACGTGCATCCGCAAATCGTCGAGCCCGATCTCATCGAGCTCGCACAACACGACCGCCTGCTCGATCACGTTCTGAAGCTCGCGCACGTTGCCCGGCCAAGCATGTCCGACGAGCGCCGCCATCGCGTCCGCGGCGAAGCCCCTCATGTCCTTCTCGTTCTCGCCGGCATAGCGAGCCAAGAAATGTTCGGCGAGGAGCGGCACGTCGCTCGGGCGCGCACGCAAGGGTGGCACCTCGAGACGCACGACGTTGAGGCGGTAATAAAGGTCCTCTCGAAAGGTGTGGTCCGCGACCATCGCGCGCAGATCGCGATTCGTCGCCGCAACCACACGCACGTCGACTTGCAAGGTCTCGTCGCCGCCGACACGCTCGAACTCGCGCTCTTGCAAAAATCTCAGCAATTTAACCTGCAGCGCGAGTGGGATCTCGCTGACCTCATCGAGAAACAGCGTCCCGAGATGCGCCTGCTCGAAGCGCCCCTTGCGCTGCCCGATGGCCCCAGTGAAGGCCCCGCGCTCGTGTCCGAAGAGCTCCGACTCGAGCAGACTCTCGGACAGCGACGCGCAGTTCAGTCTCACGAACCTTCCCGTGCGCCGCTTCGAATTGCCGTGAATCGCGGCAGCGATGAGCTCTTTGCCAGTCCCCGTCTCTCCGTGAACGAGCACCGTCGCGCGGCTCTGCGCGGCGAGAAACGCCTTCGCCAAGAGCTGTTGCATGAGCGCGTGCGCCGCGATGATTCCGGTACCCGCGCACACACCACGTGGAGAGGGCTCGCTCGCGATCGCATCGCACGCAGGCGTCGCTGCTGGATCTTGCTCCGAGTGCGCCGCGGTCGTCGTGTCGCTCACGTCGCTCGCAGCATGCTCCGCTTCATTCTGCTTGTGAAGCACTAGACAGCACGCGACGCGCACCGGACGCGCACTCCGCGAACCCGCGACGATCGCTACACGAGCGACGTGGGCGGCATCGTGAGGAGATCGAGCCGCACGACGCGACCGCCAACGAGCTCGTGCGGTGCGACCCCGAGCCGTTCGATCAATGCGCGATGATTCGTCGCGATGACCATCGTGATGCTCGGGTCGTTGCGATAGCTCATCAAGATGTCCTCTACGACCTCGGCGTTCTCGCGATCGAGGCCCGCGTCGGGATCGTCGAAGCACGCGAGGTTGGGCTCGATGGCCATGGCACGTGCGAACGCGACGCGCTTCGCGATCCCGAAGGAGAGCGTGCCCGGCAACGCCGACATGCTCGCCGGCTCGACGCCAACCGCGCCGAGGCAGAACCGCGCGCGCTCCTCGATCGTCGTCTCGCTCAGTCCGAGAAAATCCGCGTGGTACCGAAGCGGCAGCGCCACGTTCTCGAGCGCGGAGATGTTGGCGATGAGCCCGCCTTGCTGAAACACGCACGCCCGACGGATCCCGCGGCGAACGAGCATTTCGGCGCGCGCAGGCTCGAGCGGAATGCCGTCCACCGAGACCGTTCCCGACTGCGGCACGAGCAAGCCGGCGCACAGTTGCAACAGCGTCGATTTCCCCGCTCCGTTCGAGCCGGTCACGACGAGCGTGCCGCCACTGGGTACGCGCAGGCTCGCGTTCTCGAGCACGACGACGGGCCCGCGGTGGCAGGTCACCTTGGCAAGGACGAGTCCGTCAGCCACGGCTCCGCGTTCTAGGTGCAAGCTTGCCGCGCGCCAATGTCCGTCGCCTCGCAAGGCTGACCCTCACACGCGTCAAACCGGACGCGAGAGCTCGGGGAAGAGCGCATAGAACACGACCGTGACGAGGAAGTTGTAGATGACGCAACCGAGCACGCTGCGAATCACCGCCATCCCCGTCATGCGCGGCACCTCCGTGCTCGACGCCTTCACCTGAAACCCGAAGTAGCACGAGAGGACCGCGACTAGCGCCCCGCACCCGACGCCCTTCACGGCGAACAATCCGAGGTCGGCCAATCTGAGGGTCGCGGCGAGTCCATCTTGAAGCGCGACGAGGTCCGGCGTTCCGAATGCGAGCGCCACGACGGCGCTGCCTACCAGCGCCAAGAGCCCGAAGTAGACCTCGAGGACGACGACGCTCGCGGTCACCGCGATCAGCCGCGGCAACACGACGAAGCGCACCGGATCGATGCCCAGCGACACCAGCCCGACGAACTCGAGGCTCGCCTTCATGTTGCCAAGCTCGGTCGCGATCGCGGTGCCCGAACGCGACGCCACGATGATCGCCGTGACGAGCGGCGCAAGCTCACGCAAGACCACGGTGACGAGCACGTTGCCGACGATTTCGCCCGGCATTCCTGGGGCGGCGACGTGTACCTGGATCATGATCGTGGCGCCGACGACGAGCGCGGTCGCCGTCACGAAGGGCAGCCCTTCGGCTCCCGTGAAGTAGATCTGCGCCATCGTCACGCGCAACACCGCACGGCGCGCAGCAGCCCCCGGTGCAGCGAGCGCGCGCAGCGCGAAGAGCACCATGCGCACACAGCCGAACCAGAAGCGGGAGCCTTCGAGCGCACTCTGTCCAAGACCGCGCACGAGCCCGCCCGGACGGCCGCGCACTTCGGGGCTCTGTTCTGTGCCGACGGACGCGCCCACCGAGGCACCTTAAGATCCTGGTTCGCGCGAGCGCAACGGGCACGGTTTCGGAGTTGCGGCGGCTCCGCGTTCGGCGCATTTCCCGCGCCGCATGAAC
This sequence comes from Myxococcales bacterium, assembly GCA_009692485.1. Taxonomy (GTDB): domain Bacteria; phylum Myxococcota_A; class Polyangia; order Polyangiales; family Polyangiaceae; genus SYFR01. Next base: position 15,799 of record SHZB01000055.1, on the reverse strand, counting down.
TTCGCCGACGTCGAGCTTCGCCTTTACGGTGCGGCCGCGGCGCTCACCGTCGATCCACGGCTGTTGCGGCGCATCATCAAGGCGCATCGCGGTGCGGCCGGCGTCGTTCCGCACGCTCGCTGCTACACGCTCTTCCGCGGCGAGCTCGCGACCACGGGCCTCCTCCCTGAGCTCGGTCGTCCGCTCGAGGAGCTACCGGATCCGGTGATCCTGCTCGCGCGACCCTCGCCGCGACAGTTCAAGGCAGGGGACGAGACCGCCCTCTTCACGTTGCTGTGGCGCGCGATTTTTCACTGTCGCGTCCACCTCGCGCTCGATCAGAAATTTCGCGACGGAGCGCTCAGCCCGGCCGTCCTGCGCGCGCGTATTGACCAACTTGGTCAGGTCGAGTTCGACGAGATCCGCTCGATCCTGCGCCAGGATGATCTCGTGCTGCCGCCCTACGATGACCGCGAGATCTACATCGAGTTCGCCGCGCATTTCCTCGAGCTTCAGCGCTTCGCACCCGAGCTCGTCCGGACGACCTTTCCGGGACTCGCGGAGCCTGCGCGCGTCATCGCGCTCCTCGCCGAAGACGTCGATGCCGACGCGCTGTTCGAGTCGGGGCGCCCACTGGAGGTCGCACTCGCCGCGCCGCCCGCATCCTCTGGCACGACGCGCGCGGGCTACTCGACACTCGTCCTTCACGCCGAGCTTGATGCGCACAAAGACGTGCCGGTGTCGCAAAGGCTGGCTCGGTCGCTGCTCGTTTCAGCGGCGGCCGCACGCACACGAGGCAACGACGCGGGCGCGATCCTCGATGCCGCACGCGCGACCAAGGTGCTCGACGAGGAGCCGCGCAGAGAGGCCAAGGCGCTCCTCGACGAGGCCCTCAAGAGCCTCGACGCACGACTCACCGCCGCGCTCGCGCCGCCCGAAAACGCGAAGAATCGCGGCTCCGATCTAAGCTTCGGTCCGCTCTTGCGCATCGTCGCGGGCGTGGCCGCGGACGCCGGCCGCTACGCGCCCGAGGCACGCGTGATCTTGACCTTGCAGCGCGCGGCCCTCGCGCACGAAAAGCTCGAGCAGGTCGTCGACGTCGCGGGCTATCTCCTCGCGCGCGGAAAAAAACGCGCCGTGCGTGAGCTTCCTGCCCTGCGTGAGCTGCGGGTCTTGCAAGCGCTCGAGTCCGTGCGAACGCTCGCGAAACGCGCCCGCGTCGGAGTCGGCAATCGCACCTTGCTCGCCAAGCTCATCGACGAGGCATGCTCGCGCGCGCACGAAAACTTTCGCAGCGTCTCACGGCCGAAGCTGAGGCATTTGTTCGACGATGCCGGCATCGGCGCCGACAACGATCCGGAACGCGTCGCGCGCGACAAGTTGATCGAAGAGCTGCTCGACGAGCTCGTCACGCACGGCTTCTTGTCCTTCGGGTCGCTGCGCGATGCGCTCTCTCGCAATCAGCTCAAGCTGGGCGATCTCACGAGCGCGCGCGAGCTGTGGTCCGGCGATCCGCTGGTGCGTGCGGACCTCGCCTTCGATGCCACCTTCGACGGCGCGTATCACGCGAGCGATGCGTACGTACGCTGGCTTCAGAAGCTCAGCAGCGTGCCCTTTGGCACCACCATCGGACGCTTCGTCACGCTGTTTTTCGTGCTCCCTCTCGGCGGCGCCTTCATCGCGCTCGAGGCTGCCAAGCACCTCCTCGTGCCGCTCGCGCGCAAGGCGGGGCTCGGCACCTTCGACCCGATGACGACGGGCGCCTTCGTCGTCACTACGGCCGTGGTCTTCGGCATCATCCATAGCCGCGCCTTCCGCAGCACGCTCTCCGAGCTGTTCAGCTTGCTCGTGTCGGTCGTCGCCTTCGCTGCCGTCACCGCACCACGCGCGGCGCTCGCTCGTCCTGGCGTCCGCCGTTGGTTCGCACGACCCAAGGTTCGCTTCGCGCTCCGCTCGCTCATCGTGCCGGCGCTGTTGGGCCTCGCGGTCTGGCAATTCGCTCCACTGCATGCGCACAGACCCTGGCTCCGCGGCGCCGTCGCATTGTTTGCGGCCATCCTCACGAGCGCGGTCCTCACGACGCGGCTCGGGACCTTGCTCGAAGAGGTCTTCTTCGATCAGCTCGCGCCGGCGTGGCGCACCGTGAGTCGGCAGTTCTTTCACGGCATCGTGAGTCTCGTCGTGCGCTTCTTCGAGGCGCTGCTCGACCTCTTCGAGCGCGGTCTATTTCGCATCGAAGAGCGACTTCACTTTCGCGAAGGAGAGAGCCGACTCGCCATCGTCTGGAAGGGCGCGGCGGGGCTCGTGTTCGCGTGCGTGGCCTACGTGGCACGCCTCTACGTCACGCTGCTGCTCGAGCCGGAGGTCAACCCGCTCAAGCATTTTCCCGTCGTGACCGTCGCGCACAAACTCATGCTGCCGGTGACGCCGGCGATGTTCGCGTTTTTCACCGCGGCGCTCTCACCCTTGGGCGCGCTCGTCGGCGGCACCCTCGCGGCGGTGACGGTGTTTCTCGTGCCGAGCATCTTCGGATTCTTCGCGTGGGAGCTGAAAGAGAACTTCAAGCTCTACCGCGCAACACGACCCGCGCGGCTCTTGCCGGCCTCGATCGGGGCGCACGGCGAGACCTTGCGCGGATTGCTCGTGCCCGGATTTCACATGGGCACCTTACCCAATGCCTACGAGCGCCTCCGCCACGCCGCCGAGCGCGAGAGCCACGCCGCATTCACGCGCAAGCTCCTCGGCAAAGATCTCAGCGGCGAAGGTGCCATGCGCTCGCTCGGAGATTTTCGTGCGGCCCTCCGCGACGTCGAAGAGCGTGTACGTCGCTTCGTCGCCCGCGAACTTCTGGGACTGCTCGGTAACGCGCAACGCTGGCCCCACGGACCGCTCGCGCTCGAACGCATCGAGCTCAGCTCCAATCGCATCCGCGTTCACCTCGCGTGCCCTGCCCTCGGCCCGACCCCGTGCGTGCTGAGCTTCGAAGAACAATCCGGTCACGTCGTCGCAGGCTTTGCGGACCCCGGCTTCGTCCTCGAGCTCGTGCGTCGCGGCGGCGATGGAGAGCGGCTGTTCGAGAACGCGCTCGCCGGCGTCTATCACCGCGCCGAGGTGGCCTTCGTCCGCGAGCAGCTCTCGCTCGCGGTCGTCGGTGATGCCACCTACTTCATCGCCGACGATGGCCTCGTCGTGTGGCCCTGCGACGATTTCCGCACCGAGCTGCGCTATCCCCTGCGCGATCGTTACACAGAGGCCGTGGTGCCCGAGGTGCGCGGCGCGCCGCTCGAGGTGCCCGTACCCGTCATCGACACGCGCCACATCCTGTTCGCAGAACAGCGCGTCGGGTGGGCCGCCTGGGTCGCGGCATGGACAGCCGCTTCGCATCCGACCGCGTCACTGCCGCGCCTGTCTACCGGCACGAGCCTGCTCCCGCCGAGCGCCCCCGCGTCTGGCGAGCTCGCGGCAACGTGACTAGAGCAACACGTGACTAGAGCAACACGTGACTAGAGCAACACGTGACTAGAGCAACACGTGACTAGAGCAACACGTGCCTAGAGCAACAACTTCGCGTTCCGTACGATGCGTGCTAGGGCACGGAAATGCGTAAATCAAGCGGGGTTTTGTTGGGTTTGGCCGGTGTGGCGCTGCTCGCGCAGCAAGCTGCGTGCGAGGTCGAAGGACCGGCGCCAGTCGGTGTCGGTGGCGCGGGCGGCGGAGCTACCGTCAGCTCGACGGGCCCCGGTCCTGGTCCGGTGAGTTCGACTTCGACCGGCATGCAAGTGCAGACGAAGCTCGGCGCCACTTGCGGCGCGGACGGCGACTGCGAAACGGGCATGCGCTGCATCACCGCGAAGAGCAACTCGCCAGCCTTGAACGGCGGCGCTGCCAATGGCTACTGCACCAAAGACTGCCTCGCGGACGCCGACTGCCCTGGCGCCGGCAGCACCTGCTTGATCGCCAAAGACGCCGACGCAGGAGAGTGTTTCCTCGGCTGCTTGATCGGCCCCGAGCTCGAGTTCATCGACGATCCGCTCGACGACAAGAAGTGCCACGGGCGCGAAGACCTGCGCTGCAGCAGCCTCAACGCTGGCGACGTGTGCCTCCCCGTCTGCGGCAAAGACAGTCTGTGCGATGGCCGCATCTGCAACGCGCGCAGCGGCTTCTGCGTCGACGACCCGAACACCGGTAAGGCGATGGGCGCTGCCTGCAATCCCGATGCGGCGAACGAGGATGGCTGCGCCGGTTTTTGCCAGACCTTCACCAGCGATACGCAATCCATCTGCGTGAGCCCCTGCGTGCTCGCGGGCAACCTGCTCGAGACCGATGACTGCGGCGGCATCGACAAGGGCCTCTGCGCCTTTCGCCCAAGCGGCTATGGCGCTGGCGACTTTGGGCGCTGCTCGGCCGCGTGCTCGAAGCACGACGCCTGCGCGAACCCCGAGTGGTGGTGCTCGGGCAACGGCTACGTCGATCACGGCTTCTGCTTCACGACGAAAGACTGTCCCAACGGCACCGCCGAGTGCGACATGGGCGACGTCTGCGCCAACACGAAGTACGGCCCCAAGTGCCTCGAGGTCGAGCCTCAGTGCATCATGGACGGCGGCACCGTGGATAACTGCCCCCTGCGCTTCGAGCTCGGCAACGCGGCTCCCCCCGGCGGAACGGGCGGCGCGGGTGGTGCGGGCGGCGCGGGTGGTGCGGGCGGCGCCGGTGGTGCAGGCGGCACGGGCGGTGCTGGCGGCGCCTGAGCCTCAGCTACGCATCAGCATTTGGCGCCGAGGCAGGCCGCGAACTCGGCGTCGCACTCTTGTTGGATGCAGCCGAAGTCGCCGCCGCAAGTAGGCAGTTGCTGGACGGCGCAGTCGAGCACCTGATCGACGAAGAACTGCACGTCGGCGCATCCCTTCGATACGCAGTTCGCGACGCAGGTCAGGCTGAACTGCGGCGGGTTCTTGTTGAGCTGAATGCAGCCGAGCGCGCAGGTCACGATCTCGAGGCAGCCGATGGTCTCGCAGGTGCCGCAATCTTGCGAACAGATCGCGCAGGTCTCGAACGCCTCGCACACGCCGTTGGGGCACACCGAGCACACGCCGCAGTCCTTCTTGCACGACGCGCAGGTCTCGACGCCCTGGCAAATTCCGTTGCCGCATCCGTCGCATGCGCCGCAGTCCCCAGGACAGGTGAAGCAGTCCTCGATCCCCGCGCTGCACACGTTGTCGCCGCAACTCGGGCAGGCCCCGCAGTCCGGCGCGCAGCTCAGGCAATCCTCCGCGCCTTTGCAAAAGCCGTCGCCGCAGGTCTCGCACACTCCGCAGTCGCCCGGGCATGAGGCGCACGACTCGTTCGCGTCGCAGTTGCCGTCACCGCAAGTCTCACACAGCCCGCAGTCGATCGGACAGCTCGCGCAGCTCTCGAAGCCCTCTTCACACAAGCCGTTGTTGCAGGTCTCGCACGCGCCGCAATCCAGCGGGCACGAGGTGCAGTTCTCCTCCGCGTCGCACGCCGCGTTTCCGCAGGTCGCGCACACGCCGCAGTCCGCTACGCAGCTTCCACAGGTCTCGCCCTCGGCGCACACGTCATCGCCGCAACCCTCGCAAAACCCGCAGTCCGGCTGACAGCTCGCGCAGTCCTCGTCGGCACCGCACACCGCATCGCCGCAACCCACCTCGACGAGCACGTCGCTGTCGAGCGAGCCCGGCAAGGTGCGGCTGCACGCCATCGGTACGACCCCGGTAAGACACGCGATCAACGCGGCAAAAAGGAACGAGCGCAGCCACGAAACATTCATGATTCGCAGCATAGCGGGTCATCTCGCGCGCGTGTGACTCGACGACTCCCGCGCCCCGAACCACGGGCCACGGACCAGCTCGCGTCGCCCCGAACCACGGGCCCGCGACCAGCTCGAGTCGCCTTCATCGCGGCACTAGCGTCGGCCTGATTTGTGGGGAAATCTCGCGCGCATGTCCGCTCCCCTCGCCCCTGGCCCGTCGACACCGAAAGAGCACGTCACGGCGCTGCTTGCTGGCTTGACGCTCGAACCGCGCTCATCGCTTCCGCCGCGGGTAGCGCGCGCGCTCGCCCTCGCCCGCCACCTTCAAACGCGCGGAGTTGGTCTTCAGACCCCGGGTGAGCGGCGCCAGCAGGCCGAGCTCGAGCGCATGGTGCAAAACCCGAGCGACAAGGCCACGCTCATCGAGCTCACGGACCAGGCATTCCGCTCCTCGACCCCGAGCCGCGCCGCCGAGCAGCTCACGCACATCCTCGACGTGCAAGGCGTGCCGCGCTTCTTCTCGGTGTTCGAGCGCGCGATGCTGAAGGGCTTTCAATCGTTTGGCAGTTACCTGCCCGGCGTCAGCATGCCGATGGTGAAAGAGCGAATGCGCGCCGAAACCGCCAACGTCATCTTGCCAGCCGAGCCCGAGCTATTGGCCATTCACCTCGCCGAGCGCCGAGACAGCGGCCTGCGCATGAACGTCAATTTCCTTGGCGAGGCCATGCTCGGCGAGCGCGACGCCCACGCGCGACTGCAAAGCTACCTCGCCGCGCTTCAGCGCCCCGAGATCGAAGTCATCAGCGTCAAGGTCTCGACCATCTATTCGCAGATCTCGCCCATCGGCCGCAAGCACTCCGCCAAGATCCTCACCGACCGGCTCGAATTGCTCTATCGCGCCGCCGCCAAAGCCCGCTTCGTTCGGCACGACGGCAGCAGCGTCCCGAAGTTCGTGTACCTCGACATGGAAGAGTTTCGCGATCTCGGGATCACGGTCGAGGTGTTCGTGAAGGCATTATCGCGACCCGGGCTCGAGCACGTCGGCGCGGGGCTCGCGCTCCAGGCCTATATGCCAGATTCCTTCGAGGTCCTCTGCTCGTTGCAGAGCTGGGCGAGAGAGCGGGTCCAGCGTGGCGGCGCGCCGATCACGGTGCGGCTGGTGAAGGGCGCAAACATGGAGGCAGAGCGGGTCGAGGCCTCCATTCATGGCTGGGAGCAAGCGCCATTCCGCATAAAACAGGACACAGACGCGAACTACAAGCGCATGCTCGACGTCGGTCTCACCCCTGAAAACGCACGCGCCGTACGCCTCGGAGTCGCCTCGCACAACCTCTTTGATGTGGCCTACGCGCTCGTCCTCGCGCACGACAACGGCGTCCTCGAGCACGTGCAGTTCGAGATGCTCGAGGGAATGGCCAATCACCAACGCCGCGCCCTCTCCGAGCTTGCGTCCAACGTGCTCTTGTATTCGCCCGCCACGAAGAAAGAAGAGTTCCTCAACGCCATTGGCTATCTCGTGAGGCGCCTCGACGAGAACACCGGCCCCGAAAACTTTCTTCGACATGCCTTCAAGCTGGATGTGGACAGCGATATCTGGAAGGGGCTCGAGCAGGCGTTCCTTCGTAGCTTCGAGCGCATCGCCACCCTCGAGACGGCGTCGCGCCGGACCCAGGACCGCACGCGCCCATTGGCCAATAGCGCGCCCTGTCTCGAAGAGACCTCGGCCTTCGACAACGACGCTCACACCGATTTCTCGCTCGCGCACAACCTGCGTTGGGCGGAGGGGATCCTCACGAAATGGAGCGCGATTCACGGCCCGCACGCGATCGAGATCCCGCTCGTCATCGCCGGCGAAGAGGTCTTCGACGATCGGGATCTGCTCGAGTGCAAGGACCCGTCCCGCCCCGGCGTCGTCGTCGGTCGCTACCGCCAAGCGAAGGGCGCCGACATCGAACGCGCGCTCGACGTGGCACGGCGCGACCCGAGCGGATGGCGCACGCTGGGCGAAACCGAGCGGTCTCGGCTGCTGTTGCGGGCTGCTCACGAGCTGTCCGAAGCGCGTGCCGACTTGCTGGGCGCGGCGCTAGCGGATGGCGGCAAGCTCCTCAGCGAGAGCGACCCCGAGCTCAGCGAGGCGATCGATTTCGTGCGGTATTACGCGGCGACTGCGCGGGATTTCCGGGCACTCGACTCCGTGGAGGCCTCACCGAAAGGCGTCGTGGTCGTCGTGCCGCCGTGGAACTTTCCGATCGCGATCCCCTGCGGGGGCATCGCCGCGGCGCTCGCGGCTGGCAACACCGTGATCCTCAAGCCCGCATCGCACACGGTCCTCGTCGCCTACGAGCTTTGTAAATGCTTCTGGCGCGCCGGCGTCTCGAAGGATGCGCTTCAGTTCTTGCCTTGCTCCGGTCGCGTCGGGGGCGAAAAGCTCGTCTGTGCGAGCGAGGTCGACGTGGTCATCCTCACCGGCGGGACCGCGACCGCGCTCCGCATGCTCGACCAGAGGCCAGAGTTACAGCTCTTGGCGGAGACCGGCGGAAAGAACGCCACGATCGTCACCGCGATGAGCGACCGCGACCTGGCCATCAAGCACATCGTGCAGTCTGCGTTTGGCCACTCTGGCCAGAAGTGCTCGGCCACCAGCCTGCTCATCCTCGAGGGCGAGGTCTACGACGACCCCGGCTTCAAGCGGACCTTGTGCGACGCGGTCGAGAGCATGACCGTCGGCTCGGCATGGGAGTTCGAAACACGAATGGGGCCCGTCATCAGCCCACCGTCGGGGGAGCTCGAGCGCGGTCTCAAAGAGCTTGAAGACGGCGAGAGCTGGGCCCTCATGTCCGAGAATCAGGACGACAACCCATGCCTCTATGGGCCAGCGGTGAAATGGGGAGTTCGACCCGGAAGCTATACCCATTTGACCGAGTTCTTCGGCCCGGTGCTCGCCGTCATGCGTGCCGACAATCTGGAGCACGCCATCTCGCTCGTAAACCAAACAGGCTACGGCCTCACCTCGGGTCTCGAGAGCCTCGACGAGCGCGAACAGGCCATTTGGAGAGAAGGCATCGCGGCCGGTAACCTCTATATCAATCGCGGAACGACGGGCGCCATCGTGCTTCGCCAGCCCTTTGGTGGGGTCGGCAAATCGGCATTCGGTCCTGGCATCAAGGCGGGCGGGCCCAATTATGTGGCGCAGCTGATGAGCTTCCGGGATCGCGACAATGCCACGCCGTCACGAGCCGCGCGCGCGCTCGCCGAGCCCATGGCCGACCCTGATCTCGAGGGCTTGCGATTGGCACTTATCGTGCGCCGCGAGTCCGCTATTCATGACTTGTCCTTATCGCTCGCCGAGCTCGATCGGGTGCTCGCCGCACTCGTGAGCTATGCCGACAGCCACGCTCGCGAGTTCGGCGTCGAACATGACCACTTCAAGCTCGTCGGACAGGACAACATCCGGCGCTATCGCCCCGTCCGGACGATGCGCGTGCGCGTCCACGCCGAGGACTCCGCCTTCGAGGTGTTCGCGCGGGTGCTCGCGGGCAAGACCATCGGCTGCCGCGTCATCGTCAGCTCGCCGCCGAAGCTCGACCACCCCGCCGTGCGCTTGCTCGACGCGCTCACCGAGTCGTGGGGCGCGTCGGTAGATTTTCTCGAAGAGACCGACAGCCAGCTCGCCGCCGTCATCGCGAAGAGCGAGACCCACCGTGTCCGCTACGCCAGCCCCGCGCGCGTCCCGACCGAGGTGCTGCGTGCGGTCGGCGACACCGGTGTCTACGTCGCGCGCTCACCCGTGCTCGCCGAGGGGCGCATCGAGCTGTTGTGGTATCTGACCGAGCAGAGCGTCAGCCACGACTACCACCGCTACGGCAACCTCGGCCGTCGCGCCGCCGAGCCACGCCGCGAGGTACGCTGAGGCATTGGCAACAAGCCTCCGGCGAGTGGCTTGCGACGCCTCGAGCCGGCGACTAGCGTCGAGCCGTGAGCGAAGCATTCAGGGGCTGTGGAGTCGTCACCCTCACGACGGACTTCGGGCACAAGGGCCCATTCGTCGCCACGATGAAGGGCGTCATGTTGCGGCGCGAGCCGCATCTGAATATCGTCGATCTCACACACGAGACGAGCGTCTACTTTCCCGCCGAGGCCGGCTTCTGGCTGAGCCGCGCATACGCGTATTTTCCGGCCGGAACCGTGCACGTCGCCGTCGTCGATCCGGGCGTCGGCACCGAGCGTGACATCGTGGTCGCGGTCGTGAATGGCCACGCCTTTGTCGCGCCCGACAATGGTCTGCTCGCTCCCCTGCTCGCGCGTGCCGTCGAGCCGCTGATTTACAAGCTCGCGCCAGCTTGCTTGGACCGTATCGGTGTCATCACCCGCCGCATCAGCCGCACCTTCCATGGCCGCGATATTTTCGCGCCCGTCGCCGCCGAGCTCGCGATGAACCGGCTGCGCCCCGAAGATGTCGGTCCGCGCGTCGAGACGATCGTGCCGTCGTGGGTCGATGAGCCGCTCGTGCTCGAGGGCCGCGTGCGGGGCGTCGTCATCGCGGTCGATCATTTCGGCAACCTCATTACCAACATCGACGCGTCGCTCCTCGCCGCGATCGGCCGGCCGCTGGTGCGCGCGGGTGCCCACGAGATGGCGATGCGCGGGACGTACGGCGACGTCCAGCCCGGTGAATATCTGGCGCTCATCAACTCTTTCGGCGTCCTCGAAATCGCCCGTGCAGAGCAAAGCGCAGCCGACGGTCTCGGTCTCGAGCGCGGCGCCCCCATCTTCGTCCGCGACGGCAGCTAAGAATCGACCCGCGAGTCGAGGGCATCGCAACGTGCGTGCTGGTGTCTTTGCGTGCTCCCGGCTCACGTCGCGCGCTTTTTTGGGGACGTCGAGCCCGCGACTTTGAGCCTCGCGCGTCCCCAAAACTACGTGGTCGAACGCCTCATGCCCGAGGGCGCTCGGGCCGCGATGCGCTGGCTGCGCTCGGCCTTTCCGGAGGATGACCTGCGCGCGCCGTGATTTCTCGGATCTGCACGCGATCGGCGAGCGCACGCGCTGGACGCTCGATGAGATGCTCGAGCGCTTCACGCGAAAATATCCGAACGCAGACACGGGCCACGTCGTGCGCGCACTCGCATACTTCGGCGACGCGGAAGAAGAGCCCATGCCGCGCGGAATGACCGCGGCCCTGTGGACCGTGATTCGCAGCGACATCGAAGAGCGCGTGCTCCGGCTAGAGTTGTGAGGGTTGGTAGATCGAAGGTACCAAGCCCTTGGTGGCGCCGGCGCAGGTTTGCTAGGATAGGTGCGTGGTGCCGTCAGAAATCGAGCGAATCGGCCACAAGACCCACGACCCCGCCGAGGCAGAGGCATGGGATCGGGCGCAGCGGATGCAGCTCTCGGTCGAGGAGCGGCAAAAGATCGCGCGCGCATTGCGTGACCGCGCTTTTGGCACCGCCCCTCCGGACGTACGGCAGGCGCGGGACGCGTGATCCGCGGCGAGCACTTCTCGCCCGATGTGTGCGACCTCATCAAGCTGCTCGCGCAACACCAAGTTCGCTTTCTGCTCGTCGGCGGAGAGGCGGTCATTTACCACGGTTACCCGCGCCTCACCGGGGACGTCGATTTCTGGTTCGAGCAAAGCCCCGAGAACGCGACGCGCTTGTTCGCCGCGCTGAGCGAGTTTTGGTCTGGTGACGTTCCTGGGCTGGTCGCCGCCTCTGAGCTGCTCGAACCGGGCGTTGGCGTGCAATTCGGTCGCCCACCGAACCGCATCGACATCCTGAGCGCCATCGACGGCGTGAAGTTCGCCGAGGCGTGGCCACAACGTGTCGAGGAGAGCTTGGCGCTGCTCGACGAGCGCAACATCTCGCTGCCATTGATTGGCTTGAAGCATCTGCTGCAAAACAAGCGCGCGGCCGGGCGCCACAAGGATCTCGATGATGTCGAGCACCTCGAGCCGTTCTTGGGCGGCTAGCACCGGGCTGGCACAATGCCGGGCATCACGACTCGAGGGCCTTTCGCGCCTCCGTGATGGCCGTGCGAGGTTGACCGTCACATCAGAGGGGGCGGACATCGTCGCTGAGCCAGGACACGCGCGCGGAATATTTTTTCCGGGGATCGGTGGTTGGCCCTAGGGTGGCCCGGCCGTCCGTCACCCGAGCCAGCCTTCTTCGAGTCGCCGCTGCGAGCGACGGCACTCGCGCTGGCGCTCTCGGTGGCGGGTTACCTCCAGATCGACGCGATCGAGCGCGGTCGGCTCGCGCGAGAGTTCGCCCTCATCACCGCGCGGCAGACGGCGGTCATCGAGGAGAGCTTCCGCGACGCTCAGGCGTATTCCACCTTGGTGCGGCAACTCTACGCCGCTTCGCGCGAAGTGAGCGCGGTAGAGTTCGAGACCTTTGTCAGAGACGCTCCATTCATTTCCGGTCTTCAGGCGATCTCGTGGATCTCCCACGTTACGAAAGACGAGCGCATCGCATTCGAGGAGGCACAAATTGCGGCTCGCGGCGCTCTGTTTCTGATCCGCGACAAGTCCACCGGGCAGCTTGGCCCGGCGGTCGAGCGGCCGGAGTATTTCCCGGTCACGTTTATCTGGCCCAAAGTAGGAAACGAAGCCGCTGTCGGGTTCGACCTGGCCTCGGAGCCGCGGCGACGCCTCGCGCTCGACCGCGCGCGTGATTCCGGAGAGCCGGCGATGACCGCGCCGATCACCATCGTTCAAGAGTCGCAAGCTCAGCTCAGCGCCTTGCTGTTCACTCCGCACTTTCTCAACGATAAGCCGCGAGAAACGCGCGAAGAACGTCGCCAGCACCTCCATGGAATGGTCAGCGCCGTCCTTCGCATGGGCACTCTGCTGGAGGCGGCGCTCGCCACCGCGAAGTTGCTCGACGAGCCGATCGATGTCGAGGTTCACGATGTGGCTTCCGCCGACGGTGGCCTGCTCCATCGCCGGGCTGCGGAGGCGCGCGACGAACCCTTCACACTCAGTCGAACGGATGGCGACCTCAGGTCGCGACGGGAGTTCGAGATGGCCGGTCGCAGGCTCGCGGTGACCTTCACGCCGACGTCCGGCTACGCGTCCGTCTACGGCAGCGGCCAATTGGAGAAGACCGCGGCAGCGAGTATTTTGCTCGTCCTTGCGGTGGCCTTCTTCGCGCGACGTGCCCAAATGCAGGGCCGCGCGTTGAGGCGCCAGACGCAGTTGGTGCTCGCCACGGAGGTCAAGATGCGCACCGCCGCAGAAGATGCGACTCAGGCCAAGAGTCGCTTTCTCGCAGCGATGAGCCACGAGCTCCGCACGCCGCTGAACGGAGTGATCGGCACGGTCGATGTCTTGATGCGGTCCGATCTCCAAGCCGGCGACGCGGCGATGGTCGCTACGATCTTGAGCTCGGCCGAATTGACGCTGGCGGTCATCGACGACGTCCTCGAGTTCTCGAAGATCGAGGCGGGCAAGCTCGAGGTCGCGAGCGCGCCCTTGTGCCTCGCCGACGAGGTCTAGCGCCTGGCGTCCCTGTTCGAATCGCGGGCCACGAAGCAAGGGGTAGAGGCAAAATTCTTCACCGATCCGGCGCTCCCACGCTGGCTCGGCGGTGATGCGCAACGGCTCCGGCACGTGGCCATGAACCTGCTCAGCAACGCGATCAAATTCTCGAGCCGCACAGATCGCGTGGGCGCCGTGTGGCTGCACGCCGCGCAGGCGGGCGAAGATGCGGAGCGGGTGTGGCTCGAGCTAAGCGTGCGTGACAACGGCATCGGCATCGCCGCCGCAGCGCAGGGGCGGATCTTTCGTGCCTTCGAGCAGGCCGATACGGACACGGCCGCGCGCTTCGGCGGAACGGGCTTGGGCCTCGCGATCAGTAAAGAGCTTGCGACGCTGATGGGCGGCGAGCTTCGTGTGGTGAGCGAGCTCGGGCGGGGCTCCACCTTCACCCTGCGCGTGCCGCTCGCTCGCGTCGCCCAGCCGGCGGAGGTTGCGACCCAGCCTCCTCCCGCGCCGCGAGGACGCGCCCCACTCGCTGCCTCGAAGCCCGTCCACGCGGTGGCCGACGACGCGGTCGTTTCCACGACGCGCGAAGAGCAACTTCGCCAGGGCCGCCTGCTGCTCGTCGCCGAAGACAACGCGACGAACCGCGAGACGCTCCGCCTGCAGCTAGGGCAGCTCGGCTATGCGATGGATTTCGCCGAAAATGGCGCGCTCGCGCTCGAGAGCTGGCGGCGCACGCCCGGGTATGGCGCCTTGCTGACCGACCTGCAAATGCCCGTGATGGGCGGCTACGAGCTTGCCGCGGCCATTCGTCGCGAGGAGAAGGCGTCGGGTCGGCGCCGCCTTCCCATCCTCGCTGTCAGCGCGAATTACGGGGGCGGTGAGCTCGAGCGCGCCCGCACGGCGGAGATCGACGACCACCTCAACAAGCCGCTGCGACTCGCCACGCTGGAAGCAGGATTGGCAAGGTGGGTGCCCGCCGCAAATGCGAAACCGCACGCCGACAGCGAGGCTGCGATGCCCGCGGCGCCGGTCGATCTTTCGCTGCTCGCGGAAGCGGTCCAGGACGATCAGCGTGCGCTCGCGAACCTTGTGCAGCTATTCCGAAAGGAGTCGAAGGCGGTCGCCCAGAAGCTTGCGGCGGCCGTGAGCGCTCGCGAGCTCCCGGATGTGCACCAGTTTGCGCATCAGCTCAAAGGCATGGCTGCGCAACTCGGCGCATCCGCGCTGCACGAGTGCTGTACCGCCCTCGAGGCGAGCGACGCTGACGGCGCTAAGCCGGAGTTCGACCAGCGATTGGCGCAGCTCACCGCGGAGCTGAAGCTTGTCGACGCCTATCTCGAGTCCCACCCCACGGGTAGACCGCCCACAAACGGATAGCCGTAGGCGAGCAACGTTTTCCGCCCGCGTCGAGGAGCTCACGCGCATCGTTTCGGGATTCGTTGGCCCACCGGTACCGTGCGCCCCTATCCTCGGGCGATGCTTCGGCGCAGCGCGATCATTCTGGCGATTGGTTCGTGCGCGCCGGCGAACTTGCCGCCGGTGACGACCGTGAGCGGGAGCGGCTCACCGGAAATCACCGCGACTCGCGCGCGCGCAGCATCGGTCACTGCCGCGGTGCCAGACGAGGGCGTGGGCGATGGCGCGGCTGCGGGTGATGGCGCGGTTGCGGGCGATGGCGCGGTTGCGAGCGATGGCGCGGCTGCGGGCGATGGCGCGGCTGGGGCGGCGAGACTGCCGGCGGGCACGACGGTTCTGCACGTGGGCGACTCGATGGCGGACGCACTCGGCGGCGCTCTCAAGCGCGAGTTCGAGGCGCTCGGCATTCGCAATGTCGTCCGCTTCAAAGAGGCGACGTATATCCCGCAGTGGGCGAGTCGTTGGGACACGATGGGCTTCCGCAGTCTCATCGCTACCCATCAGCCGCACCTCGTCATCATCACCCTCGGCGGCAACGAGCTCGCCATGACCGACCCGAGCGTTCGGGCTACGCCGATCCGCGAGCTAGCGGCGGCGGTGGGAGATCGCCCGTGCCTCTGGGTAGCCGCAGCGCTGTGGCCGGATGCGCCGAACAATGGGCTGCTCGAAGTGATCCGCGAGAATTGCGCGCCGTGCATCTACGTGGATACCAACGCGCTCATTCCTGGGATGAAGGTGCTCGGCGACAAGGTGCATCCGACCGTGCCCGAACGCAGTCGCTGGGCCAGCAGGATGATCCGTTGGCTCGCTCACAACCTGGAGCCGAACGCGCCTCGCCCGTGGACGTTTCGCCAGCCGGTCGAGCTGCCGCCATAGCCACCCAGCGGATTGCCACCCACGGGATTGGCAAACAGCAGATTGCCACACAGCGGATTGGCAAACAGCGGATTGCCGCATAGCGGATTGCCGCATAGCGGATTGCCGCATAGCGGATTGCCACACAGCGGATTGCCGCATAGCGGATTGCCGCATAGCGGATTGCCACCCACGGGATTGGCACATACGGGATTGGCCACTTCGCTATTTTATCAACTCGATGAGCTCGCCGACGCCGACCCAAACGGCCTCGCCGGTGTCGATGTGACGCACCT
>SHZB01000054.1 GCA_009692485.1 Myxococcales bacterium | reverse complement strand
GGCGCTGGCGGCATGGGCGGCGCGGGCGGCGCGGGCGGCGCGGGTGGCGCGGGTGGCGCGGGTGGCGCGGGCGGGGTCATCGCGCCTTGTTCGGAAGAGCCGTGCAAGCTCACGGCACCGCAATGCGGGTGCGCGGCCGGCGAGAAATGCGACGTGCTCGGCAGCTCTCAGTCCTGCGAGCCCGATGGCGCGCTGGGTACGGGCGAGAAATGCAATGACGACTGCAAGGCCGGGCTCGGCTGCTATTTGAATCTCTCCCAGAACGGCAAATCGATCTGTCTACCGTATTGCGATGACGATCAGGACTGCCTGGCTCCCGGTGGGCTATGCGTCTTCAAGTTCGGCGGTGGGGCCGCCAAGCTTTGCACGACGAACTGCGATCCGATCAGCGGCGCGGGCTGCCTCGTCACCGGAATGAAGTGCGCGATCGGCAAGGAGGCGGACCCACCGAATCGCCTCTACACGGCCTGCACCGGGGCCGGCACGAAGAAGCACGGGGAGCTGTGCACGAGCTCGGGATCTTGCGAAAAAGGCAACGAGTGCTTCACCGTGACCGGCAGCATGGGCACGCAGAAGCTCTGCCTCAAGTGGTGCGACATCGCCATCGGTACCTGTCCCGTGAACAGCGTCTGCTCGCCGCTCAACCCGCCACAGATCATCGGCTCGGTGCAATACGGCGGCTGCGTGCCCTTCGGGCTGTAACCGCTCGTCTCATGCTCGGCCGGAGAGGCTGTGTGGCAATAGCGAAGTGGCCATAGCGAAGTGGCAATAGCTAAATGGCAATAGCGAAGTGGCAATGGCTGAGTGGCAATGGCTGAGTGGCAATGGCTGAGTGGCAATGGCTAAATGGCAATAGCGAAGTGGCAATAGCGAAGTGGCAATAGCGAAGTGGCAATAGCGAAGTGGCAATGGCTATCAGCGGGGGGCGGCGAGAAACGGCAGCACGTCGTCACGCAGGATCTCTGGCAAGAGCCTGAGCTGCGCGCAGTGGGCGTCTTTGCCGATGCCGGTGTAGCCCCGGACATGGAAGGCGCCGCTGTCGACGCGCGTGAGCTGTTCGAGCCCGGCGGCATGCGCGAGACCGCCATAGCGGCGCCTCGCCCCGACGTGCGCGGTCAGGGCGTCGGCGACCTCGGTCGTGGAGGCGTAGCCCGGAGGCCGAATCGACGAGTGCGTCACGAGGACGTAGGGGCGGCCGTGCGCTGCGCGTTGCGCCAGCTCTTCAAATGGCAATAGCCCCATGGGCTCGAGGGTGTGGCCGTCTGGCTGGTACGAAGTGTGAACCGAGTCGAGCAGCACGAAGGCGCTCGCGATCTCGGGGTTGTGCGTGAGGAGGGCACGGACGGCGCCGTAGCCCGCGCTCCATGCCGTCACGACGAGGTGGCGTCGTCGCGAGGGGGCAAGCTCTCGCTCGACGGCATCGAGGATGACGTGAAGCTCGCGGGGCATTCCGAGAGCCCGGGCGTAGCGCTCGGAGCCGGCGCCCAGATCGACGGTGCGAACGACCACGCCCAGATTGGCGGGAGCGAGGAGCTTTCTTGCGGGCTCGCCACCGTGGAAGTGGAGGACCAGGTCATAGGCCGGGGAGGGCGCATTCGGCATCAGGAGCGTTCCGTGCTCCATGTCGATGACGCGGTTGTCGCCATTGCCCCGCTCTTCGATCGCGCAGCCCAGGATCGTAGGCTCGGCCGCGTGTGCGTCGTCGATGCCGCGCTCCTCGATCGGCGCGGCGCTCGCGGACTGCGGCGCTTGCTCAGGCGCGCGGATCGCCGATGGCGCCGGCGTGTCGAGCGCGTCGTGAACAGCGGCGGCGTGTGCGGCCACATCGCTTGACGGCACGGGCGAACGTGCCCCCGCGGCGAGCGCCCCGGCGATGACGACCAGGCTCGCCAACGCGGCCGCGAATGAGCTCGGCCCAGGCGACGTCGGCACGAAGTGAAATGGCGATCAGACGCCGGAGGGCGGAAGCGGCCCGAACAGGCTCTGGTAGATACTGGAGAGCGCCTGACCGCTCTGGGGCTGGAGCCCGTAGTCGGTGCCGTGCGGCCACGCAAACCCAAAGCCATTGGCAATTCCGCAGCTGAAGCTCACGACGACATCGACCGGCTCGATGAAGTTCGGCGACTGAAAGCTGATGGCCATGCCCGGCGTGAAACACTGCGATTGGCGTGGCGTGAAGCTCTCGGCGGCGCCGAGCGTGTCGAGCAACTGCTTTCTGGTGGCTTCGTCCATGATCGGGCGCTGATCGACGATCTGCCATTGCGCGCGGAAGAGCATGGGCGGCGGTGCCAGCGGCGTCGGGTTGGCCGTTGGCGCGGGCAGCCCAGGAATGAGCCCCGGGAGCAGCGTTGGCAGCACCTGTGCGGCCTGGAGGCACATGGCCTGAAGCTCGGGCGGAAGCGGCACGAGCATACAAGGATTGGGCGGCGCCGTGCCCAAGGGGGAAATGACGGCCACGGGCGCCGGCGCTTGGATTTTGTAGATGGTGATCTGCGCCTTATCGAGCTGGTCGAAGGGTATCGCGCGCGACGCGCAGCCCGCCGAAAACGCCAGACTGATGAGCATCGCCGCACAAGCGCCCAGCCTCCGAGGGCGCGAGCTGCTGCGCGGGGAGCGCGTGCTCCGCGAGTTGCTGCGTGGCGCTGCGTTGCACGAAATGGCGGAAATCCCCGATGAATCACTCATGACGAGGCAGTTAGCACGGCTCTTCCGAGGCGGACACACTTGCCGCACGTTTAGGGCCGTAGCGATGGCCCACCGCGACGGCTAGGACCCGGACTGACAGTGAGCGCCCGCAATGAGAGTGATGGCCAGGACTGACAGTTAGCGCCCGCACGGAGGGTGCTGGCCCGCACTGACGGTCAGGGCCCGCAGTTGCTGCCGGAGTAGACGCCCCACTCGAAGATGAGGGAGTTCGACGCCTGGCCGCAGCTCGCGGTCGTCAGGTCGTAGAGGCGGAGCTTGGTCGTCTGGAGCTTCTGCGGGAACGTGACCTTCAGATCGCCGTCGAGCCCGGTGAAGGTGTGGGCCGTGACCCATTGGCCGCCGTCCCACCAGTCTACTTTGCCAGCAAACACGGTGCGGCCGCCCGCGGAGCAGTTCGTAAGGCAATCCTTGGAATCGACAAAGATGGAGCCGATAGTCTGGAGCGCGGACCAATCGTATTGAACGTACGACCCCATCGGCGTCAGACCGTTGTTGATCCAACAGAAGCAGGCCGAGCACGCGGCGTTCTTGCAGCCTTGCTCGCCGATGCCGTCATTGAGCTTCATGGGTCCGTAGCCGGTGCCATTCGAGCCGCCGCCGGAGCTGAGCGGCGTGGCGCTGAGTGCGAGGTTGAGGCTGCAGCCGCAGTCGCTATCGTTGAGCTCGGTGCAGCCGGCGGGACAGCACGAATCGGCGTTTTTACACTGGATCTCGGGCACGCCGCCGCCGCACACGCCCGCCGTGCAAATCTCGGCGGAGGTGCAGTAGTTGAGGTCGTCGCACTTGTCACCGTTGACGCCGGCCTTGCCGATGCACAGCCCCGTCCCTGCGTCGCAGACGCCGACCGTGCAGCCCTTGGTCAGCGCAGAGCAATTCTTGGGAGCGCCCCCGAGGCAGGCGCCCGCGCTGCAGGTCTTGCCGACAGTGCACGCATCGACGCCGTCCGTGCACGCCTTTCCGTCGTTGCCCGGCTCGGGCTCGCAGGCGCCGGTAGCTGGCTTGCAGACGGCGATATGGCAGTCGCTTGGGACGGGCGCGAAGAAGCAATCGTTGGTGGCCCCGATGCAGAGGCCGTTGGTGCATTTACCGCCGACGATGCAGAGATCGTTCGGGTTGGAGCACGGGGAGCCATTCTGCGAGGGCATGGTTCCGCATGATTTTTGCGCCTCGTTGCAGACGAGTTCGGTGCACGCGGGCGCGGCCTGGCCGCAGTCGTTCGGCGCTCCGCCGGTGCAGATCCCCGCGAGGCAGGTGTCCGCCTTCGTGCAGAACACGCCGTCGTCGCACGCGAGGCCCTCGACGGCGCTCGTCACTTCGCACTGCTTGGTGGCCTCGTTGCATTGCGCCACGTGGCAGCTATCGGTCACGATCAGCGTGCAGTCGATCCCGCATGGAAACACGACCGGTGCGCCGCCGGAGCCGCCGGAGCCGCCGGAGCCACCCGCGCCGCCGGAGCCGCCGGTGCTCGTCGTAGGGGGCGCGCCGCCGACGGAGATGGTCTCGTTGTCGTAATTGACCGTGCCCTCCGCGCAGGCCGTGAGCAGGCACACGATGCCGAGAAGGCTAGCGGCGGAACGACGGGCTCGACAGTGAAGCATGAGCATGAATCTACACGAGGGTGGCAGGGAGCACTCGACTTGCAAGCGAATGCTGCTGCGAAACATGAGCGAATGCAGCTTCGAGACAGGGCGTGAACAGGCCTCGATCAGGGCGTGTCGAAGCGGAAGAAGTGGGTATTGGGCTTGAGCGGTAGATAGCTCATTCCGGGGCCGATGGGGGCCATCGCTCCGGGCGCCTGTACGTTGTTGCAGGCCGTGTTTCCTGGGCACAGGCTCACGTGCGTGTGGTGATGGTGGAAGTAGTACCAGCCGTAGCCCATGTCGGTGGTCTCGTAGGCGAGCTTGACGTGGCTGCACGCGAAGGCGTCGACCCACCCGGTCTTGCAGAGCTGATTGAGCGCGGCGACGAGCACCGTGCCGGCCTGGCCGTCGACCCCGATCACGCGCAGGCGCTTGCTCTCGAAGAGCGCGCCGAGGAAGACTGCGTGGCGCCACACGTCGAGCAAATGCGGCTCTTTGGTGCAGTGGTAATTGGCATTCTCGCAGATGGGCCGGAGTTTATTGTCGGCGGTATTGACTTGGTAATAGCCGAGGTCGATGTCGAAGCCGTTCGTGTGCGTGCCTTTGGGGTGACCGGGCTCGCCGATCGAGGTGCCGGGGACCGCGCCGTTCGCCTCGCTCATGTCGCCGAGGCCCAGCGCGCCGCCGTTGCCCGCCCAGCCTGCGGACTTGCAGTTGGTCTTGGCCGTGGCGTAGTCGATGAGCATTCGCAGATCGCGCCGTAGGTAGCTGCGATACTGATTGCTCTTCGTCTCGCCGTTGAGTGGATAGTCGTCGTAGTGAGGAGTCGTGCGCGGGTCGAACACGACGAGCTCGCCGCAATGGGTCGCGTCCCCGGTGCAGTCGCGGTCGGGCAGGCCGGCGCAAGTCGGGCCTGGGCCAGCGCCCGGTCCCTCGCCGACGTCGGTGTCGGTGACGCATTTGCCGCTCATGCACGTCGCGCCGCTTGGGCAGTCGCCGTCTTTGCACGCGCAGAAGCTGCCGCAGGAGTAAGTGCAGCTGGTCTTGTCACTTGGCGCGCACGAGCCCGCGTCATCGCAGCTGCCAGCGCACCCGTGGTCGGCGCAGTTCGGCCAGCAGAGGAATGCGTCCTCGCCCTGCATTCCCCAACACCGCGACCCGCTCGGGCACTCCAGCGTGGAGCCTCCGCTCGCGCACGCTGCCGACGCCCGCGTCATGCAGACGCCGTAGACGCAGACGCCATCGAAGCCCTCGACGTCCGCGCAATCGGAGTCGCAGCCGCATGCCGAGCCGAGCCCGCCAGCTCCCGCGGGGCCGCCGGACGTGGTGGCAACGGCGGTCGTCGATTGCGCGGAGGGAGCGCCCCCGAATCCGTCGGCGTCTTCGGACACGTTGTCGTCCGTGTCGCCATCCATGGGCTCGACCACGCACGCTGCGAGCGCACAGCCGAGGCCGATCTGAACCAACCGAACCCAACGAAGCAATCGTGTTCGCGCCATAGAATCCTCTGTGGACTGCCGCCGAGCCGCACGCGCGCCGCTCTTGCAGCACGCCTTCAAGCCGCAGTGTCCGGGCCGCTCCTAGGCGATGGCTCCAGTGTAGTCAAGTGTATTCTGTGGCGACATCGAGCGAAGTGCGTCGCCACGTCGCTATCGGCATGTCGCTATCGGCATATCGCTATCGGCATATCGCTATCGGCATGTCGCTATCGGCATGTCGCTATCGGCATGTCGCTATCGGCATATCGCTATCGGCATATCGCTATAGGCATATCGCCCAGTTCAAGTGCGTTTGCGGGGACCAGCGACGCGATACACTTGGCGTCCGGTCGAGTCGTCCGTGGGTGCCAGCAAGCGCAGCGTCTCGAGGCGCAGCACACCGACGCGGCCGCTCGGCATCCGAACGCGCGTGCCGCCCGAGGGGTCGTCGCCCATCACCTCACAAGCACCGAGCTGCGGGTGCTCGAGCACGTCGCCCGCCACGACGTCGTCCGAGTAATCAGGCTCGCCATCGTCCGCTTTCCGGTTCGGTTTTGGAGCAAGTCCGAGCATCGGCGCGAGCGAGCGGTCGCGAGCGGTCGGCAATGGGCCAATGGGGAGTTGGCCAGTGGGGGATTGGCCAGTGGGGGAATGGCCAGTGGGGGATTGGCCAGTGGGGGATTGGCCAGTGGGGGAATGGCCAGTGGGGGATTGGCCAGTGCCGGAAGTAGGCCGCGACACGGGTGTGGAGGCGGCCGTGAGCGGTGCTTCGGGCCGGTTCGGAGCGTGGGTGGGGGCGGTCCGCAAGGCGGTGGAGTCCGTGGTGGCGGCCTTGGTGGCGGCGTTGGTGGCGGCGTTGGTGGCGGCGCCGGTGTTGGCGTCGACGGCCAAGAGCAACTCACGCGTGACGGCGGCGAGGATGCGTCCGGTGTGCAGCTTGCCGTGCTCGAGCACCGTGGCGTGCAGCGTCGCCACACAGCGCCCGTCTCGTCGTTCGAGCCGACCGTTGAGCTGGACGAGGTCGGCGTCTTCGAAGGTCTCGGAGCCGCCTTCGGCTGTGGCGAGCTCGACGAGCGCGAGGGTTCCGGCGCCGGTGACGAGCGCGTCGGCCCATCCGGCGGCGACCGCGAGTGAGGAGAGCGCGTCGAGCAGATCTTCACCGGCGGCGACGCGAATCAGTCCGCGGAGCGCGGCGCTGCTTTCGACGAGTTGCACGGCCGGGTCCCTAGCACGGTTCGCCGCGAGGCCGGCCACCTTCGGCCCATTCCATCCGTTGGCGCCGCGTCGGACTTGACCCGCGGCTTTCGTCGGCGCTAAGAGAGGCTGCTTCAAGCCTCCCGCGAAGGTGGCGGAATCGGTAGACGCGCTGGTTTCAGGTGCCAGTGGTAGCAATACTGTGGGGGTTCGAGTCCCCCCCTTCGCACCCTGGTTTCGAGCTTGCTGAATGGAGTGCAGCGACGCGCGGGGGCCGCGTCGCCGGGGCGATTCGCGCGGCGATTCATCGGGCGACGCATGAGACGGGCGCAGCGACGCGCGGGGGCGGAGTCGCCGGGGCGATTCGCGCGGCGATTCATCGGGCGACGCATGAGACGGGCGCAGCGACGCGCGAAATCCGCACCGCAGGATCGCCGGCTTCTTAGCGCGGAGTCGCCGGCTTCCTAGCGCGCAGTCGCCGGATTCTTAGCCCGGGGTCGCGAGATGCGCTTTCATGTGTGGGACATGTCGCACATTCCCCTACTTGCAGCTGGGCGGCGCATTGGTTCTTTCGTCGTGCTCCGCCTGATCGGCAGGGGAGGCTACAGCGAAGTCTACGAAGTGGAGGACGGCGAGGGCGAACGCGCTGCTCTGAAAGCCGCGCGGATCCACGACGCGGAGGATGCGCTCGCGTCGCGCCGGCAGCTGCTCGAGGCGCTGGTGTTGCGAGAGCTGGCGCACCCGAACGTCGTGCGTTACCTCGCGTCGGGGACGACGTCGGATGGGATTTCGTTCACGGCCATGGAGCTTGTGAGCGGGGAGTCCTTGTATCAATTGCTCGAGCGCGAAGGTCGTCTCGGGCTCGACCGCGCGATGCGAATCGGCGTACAGCTCGCCGCGGGGCTGGCACACGCACACGAGCTAGGGACGGTGCATCGCGACGTGAAGCCCGCGAACATTTTGGTCACGGGGCAGGGGCAGACCGAGCGCGTCAAGCTCATCGACTTCGGCATCGCCAAGCTCGATTGCATGCCGCTCTTCACGACCGAGATCATCGGGACGCCGCTCTACATGGCGCCGGATTACTTGCTAGCTCGAAATCCGACGAGGGGTGATCCACGCTGGGATGTGTATGCGGCGGCGCTCGTGCTCTACGAGCTCATCACGGGCCGGCATCCCTTGTTGCAGCCGGACGAGGAGGTCGCGCCACCGGTCTCGGTGATCGTGAGCCGGCACTTGCGTACGCCGATCCCGCCGCTGGGGCCCGAGCACGGCTGCCCGCCGGAGTTGTGGTCCGTCCTCGCTCGCTCGCTCGCGCGCAATCCCGACGAGCGGTACCCGAGCGCGCGTGAGCTGGAGTCGGCGCTGAGCGCTACGTGGCGCGAGCTCAAAATGCGACGCGATGGATTTCACATCGACGACGGCACGCTGTTCGGCGACATGCGCGGCCCCGCGACGAAAAAGGCCGTGTCCGTCGCCATCGACGCGGCGCTCGACAGCGTGCGCTATCCGCACCAGCTTGCGGCCAAGAGGCGGCCGAGCAACGTGGCTACGGAGCGCGGAATTGCCGCGATCGTGGCGCCGATTGCACAAGCCGTCGTCGTGGCGAGCGCCGAGCAGAGGCAACTTGGCGAGCTCTTGGCGAGTGATCTCGACCTCGGGCCGCCGGCGCGTACCAGCGCTCCGGCCGCCCTATCGAGGCCAGGGCAACGACACGCCAGCGACGGCAGAAGCATGGCTGCGGCGCAGGTCAGCATCGCGCTCCCGGAGCGCGCCGAGCACCTGACCTTCAAGCTCGACAAGGTTCAGATTCGGCCGGCGGCGATGGGGCTGGACGCGAACGGCGAGCTGCAGGTGCGATTGCCCGGAGCCGACGCCCGCGCGGTGACGGCCAAGGGGCTCGAGCGGGGAGCGGACGCGGTGCTCGCGTCGGTGGCCGGGGCGCCGCCCAGCTCGCGACGCCACCACGGCGCGGGCTCGACGCAGGGCGAACCGTCGGGCGAAGCGTGGGGTGAAACGAGCGGCGAAACTTGGGGCGAAGCGAGCGGCGAGGCGTGGGGCGATGGCGCTCGGAAAATGCGCGCGGCGGATTGGCCATGGCGAAGGCCCGCGGCGGAAGCGAACGAAATGCCGCGCGAGCTTGGGCCTGGTGCTGCCGGAGACGGGCTGCCCACCTTCCGTCCATCGATGGTGGATCCGGAGGAAGCCGCGAGGTTACCGCGACGGCGAGCGACGACGGCGTGGCTCGCAGTGGCGGGCGTCGTGGTCGGCGGACTTGGCTTCGCGGCGGTCCGGACGGCCACCAGCTCATCATCGGTCGCGAGCCAGCAAAGCGCGGCCTCGTCGGCGCGTCTGGGGGGTCCCGCTTTGTCAGCGGCGGCGGCCGGACGGCCCGGAGTCAACGCGGAGCCGTCGGGTCGCCTGCGCTCGGAGCCAGTGGAGCCTGCGGGGAGTGTCGACGCGGACGGCGGCGGAGGCGACGGTGCGGGTGACGAGCCGCCGGCGGATCGAGCGAGCGGGTCGATCGGTCCCGGCTCGGACGCGCGTCCGATCGGAGGACCAGGCGGCGCCGCGGCGAGCACCGTGGGAAAGCAAACGCTAGGCGTGAAACCGGGCGGCGGCACGGGCGCGCAGCGTCAGGGCGGCGCGGGCTCGAAGCGGCTGATTGGCAATGCCAACGACAGCGGCATCGGCGATGCGAATGGCAAGTAGCGACGCGGGCGGCGGCATCGCGGAATGGCCAATAGCGGCGGGCGGCGGCATCGCGGAATGGCCAATAGCGGCGGGCGGCGGAGGCGCTTGAGTCAGGCGAGGCCGCAGGCGCGCTTGCAGCGGTCGATGGTCGCGCGCGCGGTCTGGCGGGCGCGGATCGCGGAGCGTTTCAGGACTGCCTCGACCTCGTCGGGATGCGCGAGGAGGTGTTCTTTGCGGGCGCGGGCGGCGGCGAAGTGCTGCTCGATGTACTCGGCAAGGAGCAGCTTGGCGTGACCGTAGCCGAATGGCTCGCCATCGCGAATTCCGGCCCGATAATGCGAGGAAATGCGTTCGAGCTCGGCCGGGGCCGCAAACAATTGGAGCAACGCGAATACGCTGCAGCGCTCGGGAGCGAGCGGTGCGCCGAGGGGTGTCGAGTCCGTGACGATGGCGCTGACGAGCTTGCGAAGTCGCTTGCCCGATTCGAACAAGGGGAGCGTGTTGCCGTAGCTCGTGCTCATTTTCTGTCCATCGGTGCCGATGACGAAGGGAGCTTCGGAGAGGCGAAACTCGGGGCGAACGAGGAGATCGCCGCCGCTGCCGTACGCTTCGTTGAAGTGTGTGGCCATGTCCTGGGTCATTTCGACGTGTTGGATCTGGTCCTTGCCAACCGGAACGAGCGTCGCGTCGTAGATGAGGATGTCCGCGGCCATCAACACCGGATAGCTGAAGAGCCCGACCGTTGGCTTGATGCCGTTCTGGAGCTTGTCTTTGTAGCTGTGGGCGCGCTCGAGGAGACCCATGCCCGTGACCGTCGCGAGCAGCCACGCGAGCTCGGTGACCTCCGGCACGTCGCTCTGGCGAAAGAGCAGAGCCTTGTCGGGGTCGAGGCCGAGCGCGAGGTAGGTGCGCGCTAGCTCGAGGCTGCTCGCACGCAGCGCGGCGGCGTCACGCAGGCTCGTGAGCGCGTGGTAATCGGCGATGAAGTAGTAGGCCTCGCCGGGGTGCTCGTGTTGCAGCTCGAGGTGCTGTTTGATCGCGCCGAAATAGTTGCCGAGATGTTTGGTGCCGGAGGGCTGGATGCCCGAGAGCACGCGCGTCCTCTGTGCCGTCATGACGCGACTCTGCCACGCGGACGCTCGAGTTTGCTTGGCATTTGCCGAGGCATTTGCCGAGTGTCGGGGGCGTGAGCGGTCGGGGCTCTTGTCAGCTCCTGTCAGGGCTTGCAGGCGTGCTCGTCGGGGACGTCGCGAGGGACTACCTTGCCGGCGTCCCAGGTGTCCGGCACGCGCTGCCAAATGCGGCGAACGACGGCGCAGGGCTCGTCGATCAGCGCGGACAAATCCCAGCTGAAATGATCTCCGAGATCACTGGCGGCGTAGAGCGCGCCGGCTTCGACGTGAAGGAAGACAGCGGAGCCGCGCAGTCGCGTGGAGGCCAATGGAACGCCCTCGCTCGACCAGAGCCCCGCGGTCCCGTCGGCGAATCCGACGGCCCAGGTGCCTGCCGGTGTCGCGCGGACAGCGACGGCGCGAGCGCCCGAAGTGTTTGCGAACAGGCGCGGCGGTTGGAGTTTTCCGTCGCTGAGCGAGATGAGCTCGACCGCTCCGTCGAGGCGTCCGATGAGGAGGTGGATAGCGGCTGGGTCGGGACCCGCAGGCCGACGCTGCGATGCGAGCGCAACTCCGCCACCGACGGCGTAGCGCTCGACGACCGTGCCGTCGTGCTCGAGCGCGAGAAGCTCGGACGCGCTCGCGACGAGGAGGCGATCGCCGGCGAGATTGAGGCTCTCGGCGGCGCCGATGTCCAGCGCCCGCGGGGGATCGCTGAGGCGCTGAATCCAGAGCGTGCCGTTGGCGAGGGCGGCACAGCCGTCGGTGAGCGCGACCACGGTCGTGACGCCGGGCAAGGCGAAGTCGGCGAGCCGCTCACCCGTCGTGCGGAAACGCTGCACGCGCTCGCCTTCGGTGGAGAGGCACAGCTCGGCGCCGCTCGGGGATAGGCGCGCGAAACGGGCGTCACTTGCGAGCGTGGTCTTGAGCGGTTTCGCGACTTCGGTGCCGGCGTCACGAGTGAGGGCAATTGTGCCGGCTTGGTGCGTGAACAGACGTGGCGGCGAGCCGAGCAGCGCGGCGGAGTGCCAGCGCGGGACGGCCGGCGTGAGCTGCCAGAGCCGGACCGTGCTGTCGTCACCGCCCGTCGCGGCCAGGGCGCCGTCCGCCGAAAAAGCGATTGCCGTCGCTCGTCCGGTATGCGCCGCGAGCGAGGTCGCCGATTTGGCCGCAGGCGTGATGACGTGGACTGCGCCCTTTCGGTCGGTGGCGAGCAGATGGTCGGTGAGCGAGTCGACCGCGATGTGCCGCAATTCGCCGCGCGGAAGTGAAAGCGGGCGTGCGGCTCCGCTCGTCGTGTCGAAAGCGTGGAGGCCGTCGGCGCTGGCTGCGAACAGCTCGCGGCCACGCCGATCGAACGCCAGCGACGTCGCGAGCGTTGCCGCCATCGATGGCAGCGCCGATGGTTGAGCTGAAGCTTGCGCCGACGGTTGTGCCGACGGTTGTGCCGACGGTTGCGCGGATGGCTGCGCGGATGGCTGCGCGGATGGCTGCGCGGATGGCTGCGCTCCAAGTTGTGCAGGCGGTTGCGCGGATGGTTGTGCCGGCAGCGCACTCGCTCCGAGAGCTGCGGCGCCAATTGCTGCGCCGATGATGCGGCGTGTTTGGCCAGTCCGGGAATCGAACAGTTGGATGCCGCCGTCTCGCAAGGCGACCGCGATCAGATGCGTGGGTTCGCTGATAGCGAAGGCCGTGGTGGCGGAACCACTCAACCCGAGGAGGGGCTCACGCGTGCCGCTTGCCACGTGCCATGTGCGGATCGTGCCGTCCGCGCCGGCTGCCCGGACGCGCGCCCCGTCGGCGTCGAAGTGGAGCAGGTTGGTGGTGGCGTCGGCGCCGCGCAGGATCGCCACGGGCGTTCGTGTATCGAGCTGCCAGACCGTGACGAGCCCGGGCTCGCTGGCGAGGGCGACGCGCGCTCCATCGGGGCTGAAGGCTGCGGCGTTGACGGCGCCGAAGGAGTCGGAGCGATCGCGAACCGTTCCGTTCATCGCGTCCCAACGCCAGACGACGCCGTCGGCTTGAACGCTCAGGACCTCCGCCCCATCGCGCATGACCGCGACAGCTCGTGTCGCAGACGCGCGCGAATGTGTCAGCACGGGGGCGGCGAGAGCCCCTCGCTCTCGGAGCTCACGGGCCTCGATGCGTTGCCCGGCGGTGACGATGCGGCGGCCGTCGGGGCTGAGCGCGAAGCCGACGAGGCCGCGTTCGCCAGGCTCGATGTGCGCGCGCAACAGTTTGGCCGCGAGGTCGTAAAATCGCACGCCACCGCGCTTGTCGGAGGACGCAATTAGCGACGAATCCGCGGAAATTGCGAGTCCTGCGAGCTCTCCGGCGTGGACCGTGACGAGGCGGCCAGCGCCGGTGAACTCGCCGGTCCAGACGCGAACTTCGCCATCTCCCGAGCCGGTAGCGAGCTTGGTGCCGTCGCTGTTGAGCGCGAGTCTAGTGATGCGCCCGCGGGCGATGGCGAGGCGTGCGCGCGGCTTCTCGGTCGGTACGTCGATGACCACGATGGCGTCACGGACTGCGAGCGCGAGGGTGCTTCCGTCGGCGCTGAGCGCGAGCGCGGCGGAAAAATCGAGCGGAGGGGCGAGCGGAGACGCGGGTGTCTTCGATGCGCCGAGATCGATGCTACGCGGCTCGCCCGCGGTTGCCGCCATCGTGAGGCCGCCGTCGCCGTCGAGCCACGCGAGCGTACCGTCGGCCAAGAACGCGAGCGCCGTGGCATCACGCGCGATCTTGCGCTCGATTTCCGCGCTTTTCGTGGCAAAAACCGCGATCGTCCCGGCGCTGGCGATCGCGATCCGCGCTCCGTCCTGCGAGAGTGCGAGAGCCAACGGGGTCGGCCCGGCGGCGCGGATTTCGGTCGATTCACCCGTGTCGGCGGCGAGCACGACCACCGAGCCGTCGACGAGCGCCGCTGCGATCCGCGACCCGGACATCGACTGCACCATCTGGACGGCCGGTGACGCCGGCACCCGAGACCAAGCGAGCGTGTTGGCTTCGAGCTTGAAGATGAGCGCGCGCAACCACGGTGGTAGGCTCGTGGGCTCTTGCTCGAGCGCCGCACGAACGAGTGCGCGTGCGGCTCGCAGGTCGCCAGCTGCCTCGGCGCTGCGCGCTTTTTCGCCGAGCGGAGATGCGACCGGAACCGTGGCGGTTGCAGCCGTCGCGGTAGGGCTGACAGCGCCGGCTGTTTCGACCGGGACCGTCGTCGTGCGCGCGAGCCATGACGCTGCCAGCGCCGCTGCGGCGAGCCCGGTGCCGATGACCGCGAGACGTAGGCGGGCTCCACGAAGACGCCAATGCGTCACGCTCGCATCGAGAAAATTGCGCGCGATGTCGGGGAGCTGGGGGTCATCGAGCGCGGTTGTCGCCGTGGCGAGCAAGGCCTTCGACCAGAGCAACTCAGCGCGCCGTCCGTGCCGGTGCCACAGCGCCGCTGCCTGCTCGACGTCGTTGCGGAGCGAGTGCGCGCCGGACTCTTCGTCGAGCCAATGCTTCAGCGCCGGCCATGCGGCGAGGGCGGGGTGGGTGAGCCCAAGCAGCGGCGCCGCACCACTGCTGTGTGCCAGCGGAGCGGCTCCGATCAGCCGTGCTTCGATCAACCGCTCGAGCACGACCGCGGCGCTGCGGTCCAGCCCGTCGAGGAGGTGGTCACGCGAAACGTGTTTGCGAGCGCGCCGCGTCGTGACGAGCCGCAACAGCAAGGTGCGCGCCGCGCTTCGCTCGACCGCGACAAGGCGAGACAAGGTCGCATCGGCGTGCTGATGAAGGACGCCGGACACTTCGCCGAGGGCGGCGTAGGCTGCGCGTGTCACGAGGTGTCGTGCGGCATCGCGGCGTTCCCAGAGCTGTTGCGCCACGAGCTGAAGGATGGGCAGGGCGGCGGACTCGGCGCACACGGCCGCGGCCAAATCCGAGGCAAGCGTCGCGTCGTCGAGGGCATACCCAGCCTGCTCGATCGGGTTCGTCAGCACCGCTTCGAGCATGGGCGCGTCATGGCGCTGGAGCGAAATTGCCGATTTGAGCGCGTCGTCGCCGACGGCGAGATCCGAGAGGCGATCGAGGAAATCTTCGCGTACTCCGATGATGAGCCTCACCGGCGCGTGTGAATTCGCGGCGGCGCGCAGTACCGCCTTGAGGAAGCTCGCGCGCGTTGCATCATCTTCAATCAAAGTAAATAGCTCTTCGGCCTGATCGAGAAACAGCAGCAGGCGTGCTCCGCGGCTCTGCGCCAGCTCGCACAAGGCTTGACCAAGTCGATCGGGCGACGCGCGCAGCGCTCCTGCAAGCTCGTCGATGGCGTCACTCGTCGTTTCACCGTGCGGCGGCTCGGCGCTGTGCCCGCTCGCGGAAGCTGCCTCGCGCATGTCATTGGGTTGCAAGAGGTGCATCGCCATCGTCAGGAACGGCAGCGCGGTTGGGCGAACAGCGAGCAGATCCCAGGTGCCGCGGTCCGTGAGCAGCGGCATCAGCCCGGCGTGAACGAGCGAAGTCTTGCCGGATCCGGCCGGCCCGACGAGCGTGACACGAGCGTCGCGGTCGAGTCGGTCGGCGAGCGCGGCGGCGTCCAGCCCGCGGCCGACGAGCCACCGCGCGTGACGCACGGCGAAGGGTGCGAGCCCGCGGAACGGAGTTTGCGGCACGAGGATGAGGCTGTGGCGCGGACGCGAGGCGGCCAAATCATTGAGCCGCGAGTGCACATCGGCTGCGGTCGGGCGCTGCAGCGGGCGCTTGTCGAGGCACGCGGCCACGAGTGTGACGAGCGCCTCGGGAAGATCCGGCGCCTTGGTCCGAACGCTTGGGGCTGGCTCGGTGTCGAGCACGCGCCGTGCGATCTCTGCCACCGTTCCCGGATACGGAAGCTCCCCCGTGCACAGCTCGTAGAGGATGACGCCGAGCGCCCAGATGTCGGTCGCGGTGCCGACGTTCGTGTCGAGCCACTGCTCTGGCGCCATGTACTGAGCCGTGCCTTTCGCGCCCGCGTTCGAGCGAAGGCCAGTCGTTGGCTCAAATTCATCGTCGCCCGTCCGGCGCTCGGCCGTGCCTGCGCTCAGGATCGCCTTCGCTTCGTCCGCCGTGCTCACGTAACGAGCGAGCCCGAAATCGACGACGCGCAGGCGGCCTCCTTGCGGAAGAAACACATTCTCTGGCTTCAGATCGCGGTGAAGAACTTCGCTTCCGTGTGCCTCGGTGAGCGCGTCCGCAACTGCGATCCCGATGCTGACGATCTCGGCGTAGGGAACGCTGCCGCTCTGCAGGCGCGCGCGAAGATCTTCGCCCTCGAGGTACTCGAGCGCGACGTAGGGCCACCCGAGGTGCTCGCCGACGGCGAAGACCGTCACGATGTGCGGATGATTGAATCGCGCGGTGGTGCGCGCCTCGAATTGAAAGCGTTGGATCGCTTCGGGCCCGATGGCCTCGGGCCGGATCACCTTGAGCGCGACGCGGCGACCGAGTGTGGTGTCGCGCGCCAGGTAGACCTCGCCCATCCCCCCTTCGGCGATGAGGTTGATGACCTCGAACTGATCGACGCGCGCGCCCGGTCGGAGCGTGAGCCCGCGGCGGGGATCCAAGGTGATGGCTGTCGTTGGATCGGTGTCGTACCGAACACTGTCCCGTTTGCGGCTCAAGCGGCCGGCATCATCCACTGAAACTCGCGTCAGCCGGAAAGTTTTGACGCGCGGACCGACGCGGCTCAGGGCCGGCGCATCTCAAGATGGAGCAGTTTCGCGGAGCTCGGGAATTTCCTTTGCTTCGGAGTCCGGTGTCAGAGGTCGGTTCTGGGGACTCGCGCCGCGGGGTCGAGGTCAAAACGGTGGAGATCAAACCATCGCTGACACTTTGGTGCAGACACCGTTGACCAAAAGATGACAAAACCACTCTTACCGCGTGGACAGATTTTCCAAGGGCTCGGCCGGCCCCGCGCGCGGGCGATTCTTGACAACACATATAGGTGCACCTAGGGTAGTGCGTTGTCACAAACTCGCTGCGTGCGCCAACCGATTTCGGTGCCATGCCGCCCGCCCGCTAGGGCCTTGGTCGTTGGGTAGATTCATGTCGCGCAAGAAAATCTCGACGACCATCTACATCACGCCGGCGCAGGCCGATCGCCTCAAGCTATTGCACGAGCGGACCAAAGTTCCGGTCGCGGTCTACATCCGCGAAGGGATCGATCTCGCGCTCGCGCACTACGACCACCTTCTGCCAGGCCAGCTCACGCTCGAAGACCGCGCCACTGGCCCGGTGAAGCCGACCGGTGCCATGACCGCTGCGCCATCGACGCGCGGCGCCGGCACGCGCTGAGCTGCGGGTCCGTCGACGGGGCGGGGATCCGCGCTGTTTTTTTGGCCGGCTCCCTGACGGGATCCGCGCTGTTTTTTTTGGCCGGCTCCCTGACGGGATCCGCGCTGTTTTTTTTGGCCGGCTCCCTGACGGGATCCGCGCTTGATCAGGGGCAGCCGCCGGGCGGGAGCGGGAGGACATCGAGGGCCTCCACGGTAAAGATGCCCGTGCCCACGATGGCGCCGTTTGGCTCGTGTTTGCAGACGCCGCCGGGCAGCATGCCGATTCCAAAAACGTCGCTAGCGTGGTGGAAAACGCTAACGTCGCCGGGCTTGCCACAGAGGTAAATGGGGTGCGCGCCGGTGTGCACGATCGTGATCGGCGCGTTCGGCGTCACGACGTCAAATTGGATCGGGCCGAACTGTGTGTCGGGACGGAGCCAGATGGGATCGCTCGAGTCCGTGAGGATCTCGATCGTCACGACCTTGGACGTCGTCGGGCCGATCCCCGCGCCGGCGATGATCGTGGGCGCGCCGCCTTTCAGAACAAGCGTGGTGTCATCGCAGATCGTGATGTGCGCTTGGTCCTCGGCGCACACCCACGAGTGCTCGTGCGTGCCTTTGCCGAAGGCCGCGCTGTTCGTCCCTTTGAGGCGCAACGACCCGTCGCCGAAGGGGTCGGTCCACACTGGCGAGACACCGTCGCAAGCGAGTGGACAGCCGTTGTTGACGATGCCGTCGCAGTCGTCGTCGATGGAATCGCCGCAGATTTCGGGGCTGGATTGACCGGAGCCGAAGCAGGCGCTCCACACCAGGAACTCGCCCTCCTGCTCGCACGTTCGGGAGCCGAGGACGCATGCGCCGATGTTCGCCAGCTCGACTTTGCCGTCGAAGCAAGCCGCGGTCGTGCCCGCCACATCGCATACGCCGATGGGCGGCATCTCGAATCCGCCGCCCGCGCCGCCCGCGCCGCCGCCATTCGCAGCGCCCGCGCCTGCTCCACCGGCACCGTGATCGCGCGGCAGCGGAAGTTGCGTCGGCTCAATGCAAGCGGCCGTGAAGCTGAGCGCGAATCCCGCGACGGCTACGGTGGCACCGGTGGCTTGCAAGCCGCGCGACGCTGCGATGGCCGCGCGGGTGGCGAGGGGCCGGTAGCTGCCAGCGAACTCGACGGTGCCCGCGGCTCGCAGTTCAGCTCGTGACATCGCGCGAGGCTACCGCGATATCGTGACGTGCGAAACGCCAACCATGGCGACTCGGGGGCGCGCTTCGAAGGATGTGCGCCTCCGGCTCTGGAAGATGGCGCGGCCGTGACCGAATGCGAGCGCGACTCTGACGACGTGGAGGATGCCGCATGTCCGTTCGGCGCTCGTGCTATCGACGTCGGCGTGGGAAACCTCTACGCGTCCGAGGAGTTTCTCCGGCAGCTCTTGACCAAGGCCGTGTCGGCCGGGGCGAGCGACATTCACCTCAAGGTCGGGCAACCGCCCGGCGTTCGCGTGTCCGGGGACATCGTCTACTTCAAGACCGAGCGGCTCACCCCCGAGGACACCAAAGCCGCCGCGCGCATCATCGTCGAGGGCGCGCTCTCCGAGTCGGAGTTCGCGGCGTTGCTCGAGTACGAGTGCTCGTACCCGGTGCCCGGCGTCTCTCGCTTTCGCGTCAGCGTATTCCGCCAACGAGGGAGCTACTCCGTCGTCCTCCGCGCAGTGTCGCTCGGCGCGCCCGAGGCCGACAAACTCGGGCTTCCGGCGCCGGTCACCGAGCTAGCCATGCGAGAGCGCGGTCTCGTCCTCGTCGTCGGCGCCGCCGGCAATGGCAAGAGCACGACCCTCGCCGCGATGATCCACTGCATCAACGCGAAGGTCGCGCGCCACATCGTGACGATCGAAGATCCGATCGAGTTCCTCCACACCGATCTCAAGTCCTGCGTGAGCCAGCGCGAGGTCGGGCGCGACACCAAGAGCTTTGCGGCGGCGCTGAAATCGGCACTGCGCCAAGATCCGGACGTGATCTTGGTCGGCGAGATCCGCGACACCGAGACGATGGAGATCGCCGTGCAAGCGGCCGAGACCGGCCACCTCGTGCTCTCGAGCCTTCACACGCCGGACGTTGGCCGTACGCTCAATCGGCTGCTCGCGCTCTCGGAAAATCCCACCGAGCTACGCGAGCGAATCGCCGACAGCTTGCAAGGCATCCTCGCGCAACGCCTGGTGCCAAACGTCGACGGCGGCGTCGCGCTCGCGCTCGAGATCCTGGTCGCCACCGGCACGGTGCGCGAGGCGCTCAAGCGACCGGAGCAGAATCCGCCGCTCAAAGAGCTGATGGAACGCGGCGTCACGCCCTACGGAATGCAGACCTTCCAGATGGCCTTCCGCGCCCTCTTGAAGCAAGGCCGCATCACCAAAGAAATCGCCGCGCAATATTTGGGGTGATGCTTGTCGCGATGGTCGCGAAGATGTTTTTCCGGCGCGCGCAATCGCCGCCAATACTGCCCTCAAAAGTCGCTGTCCTCAAAAGTCCCTTCACGCACGAGGCCTGCCTCTCGCCATGACTCCATCGTCGTTGCTGCGGAGCTTGCCGTGACTGCTGCTGCCGCTCTCGATCGTCGTCGTGCATGGTGCTTGCCAAGCCGAGCGTCGGCGCCAGAAGAAGGCCACACCGGCAGCGAGCGCGGGCACAGCGGACGCGGTCAATCCTGAGCAGAACGGTCCGGTGCCGCTGCGGCCGCCTGTGCGCGTCACGCACGGCGGGCAGCGGCCGGACGGACCCGCGCCATCTTTAGCGCAGTCGGGCGTGTCTTGGGTCATGAGCGACAATGGCTTCGCGCTCGGAAAAGTCGACGCTGACGCCGTAGAGGACATCGTCGGATTGTGCAGCTCGAGCCTTCAGGGGGAAGTCAATTTCTGCGCCTTTTCCGGGGCGGATCTTCGTCCGCTGTGGGGAATCGGCAAGTTCGCGCTTAACGCTGCGCATACGGTGACGGTCGTCGTTGCCGGAGTGCACGCGCTGCTGATGGACCCCGCTGCGCTCGTCCACATCGTCGCGCTCGCGGACGGCAAAGAGCTGGGCAACATGCAGCTCGCCGACAGAGCCACGGAGACATGCACGCCTTCGGAGCACCCGGGCGTCGTTTGGGTTCGACTCGCCGACCGCAGCGAGCTGTTGCTCGACCCCACGCGCCGGAGCTCCACGCCAACACCGCGACCGGCGTCGTGCCGCAGCACCGAAAGCGGAATGGTCACGATGTGCATGGCATCGGGTGGGGCAGGGCGTGCGCCCATGCACGACTGCGAAAGCATGCCGCTGCCGCCGCCACTACCGGACATGCTTCCATTCGTGGTCTCCTACGACGGAGCGACGGGCGCCCTGCTCGGCGCGCACTCGCCAGGTACCGGTTACCCCATGTTGGCTGCGTTCAATGTCGCCGCTGGCGGCAGCACGCTTCGCTTCAAGCGTCCCGTGGCCGAGGGCTCACCGCTCGCCGACACCTCGACGGATACGAGTGGGCCGATGAAGCTCGCAGGCGGCCGCATCGTAGCGAAGCAGGGCAGCGAGATTGTCGCGTTCGATGCGACGACCGGAAAGAGGCTCTGGAGCGCAGCGCCCGGGTCGTTCAGCACCTTGCACCTCAGCGCCGCGCGCGCATACGTCGGCCGTTGGTCGGAACTCGCCATCTACGACGCGGCTAGCGGTGCGCGCGTCGGTCAAATCGGATCGCGCTGATCGCGCTGGTCACGTTGC
Organism: Myxococcales bacterium; assembly: GCA_009692485.1. Classification (GTDB taxonomy): domain Bacteria; phylum Myxococcota_A; class Polyangia; order Polyangiales; family Polyangiaceae; genus SYFR01. Next base: position 469 of record SHZB01000054.1, on the reverse strand, counting down.
TCGCGCTGGCTGTCGAGCACTCGAGCTGCCGAACACTCGAGCTGAACACTCGAGCTTGCCCTGCCAGCGCGCGGGGGGTAGACAGCCCGCGACGAGCGCCAAAAAAATGCAGCGATCCCCCGACATCGAGTGTGCCCCAAAGGTCCGCCACGACTACAGCGTCGCGGAGGCCGTCGCCATTCACGACGCGCCGCTCTTCGAGCTGATCGATCGCGCGCGCAGTATCCATCGCTTGGTGCATCCGGCGGGCGAGGTGCAGCTGTGTACGCTCGTGAGCGTCAAGACTGGCGGCTGCCCGGAAGATTGCTCTTACTGTCCGCAATCTGCCCACTACGACACGGGCCTCGGCCGTGACGGGATGCTCGACGTCGCGAGCGTGCTCGATGCGGCGGGCCGCGCGAAGACCGCCGGCTCGACGCGCTTTTGCATGGGCGCTGCGTGGCGGCAGGTGAAAGACGGACACGAGTTC